>JAQGNH010000342.1 GCA_028291945.1 Betaproteobacteria bacterium | reverse complement strand
AAGGTCGACATCCTGTTCGTTCCGTACAAAGGCAATGGACCTGCCATGAACGATCTCATCAGCGGCCAGGTGCAGATGATGTTCGGGACGGCCGGCACCGTGGCCCCTCATATCAAGAGCGGACGCGTGCGCGCGATCGCCGTGACAAGCGCAGAGCCTTCGATACTGGCGCCGGGCCTGCCGACCGTTGCAGCCTCGGGTCTGCCGGGCTACGAATCGATATCGATTTACGGCGTGTACGCGCCGGCTGGAACGCCCCAAGCGATCATCCGGCAGTTGAATCTCGCGATCGTAGCGGTGCTGAACACGCCGGAATTGCGGGAGCGGTTTCTCAATGTTGGTATGGAAACCGTGGGCAGCACGCCCGAGCAACTCGCCGCCGCCATGAGGACTGACGAGGCACGCCTGCGCAAAGTCATTAACGAAGCGGGCATTCGGGGAGACTGAGCGCGGGGTCTATGAGGATGCGACCGAAGTAAGCAAGCGCGTAATCGCAAATCAAATTTTGCGTTCACGATAAAAGAGTGAGCAGAGGAGAAAAGAATGGCCAAGTTTCTATTCAGACTGATTGCTGTCGTTGGCATGCTTACGGCAGCATCTCTTGCACATGCCGACTATCCCGACCGACCCATCCGAATGGTCTTGCCGCTGCCGCCGGGCTCGGCCACCGACACGGTGGCACGCATCCTCGCTGGGTCGATGGAACGCTCGATGAAGCAAACGTTCGTGGTCGACAACCGCCCCGGCGGCGATGGTGCGATCGCCGGTCGGTTAGTCGCCAAGTCGCCAGCGGACGGCTATACGTTGCTGTTCGGAACCAATAGCCCGATGTCCGTCGTACCCGCGCTTAATAAACAGCCCGGCTACGACCCTGTGCAGGACTTCACGCCGATTTCGTTGGTTGGACAGTATTCGTCATTCCTGTGGGTGAATTCTGCGAGCGCGTTCAACACGCTGCAGGAAATGATCCAATATGCGCGAGCCAATCCGGACAAGTTGAGCTATGCGACGGGAAACACCGGTGGCATGGTCGCGATGGCGCAGATGCTCTCGCTCGCAGGCGGCCCGAAGCTGGTGCACGTGCCATACAAGGGCGAGCCAGCCGCACTCATCGATGTCATTTCGAACCGTGTGCAAATGATGTTTGCCACGCCGACGGCAGCCGGCGGTTATGCCAAGGAAGGAAAGTTGAGGCCACTGGTCACGACGCTCGCCCAGCGCAGCCCCGCATATCCACAAGTACCCACGATGGGCGAAGCCGGCGTGCCCGGATTCTCAATCACGTTGTGGGGCGGCATCTTCGCTCCGGCTAAGCTGCCGCCGACTATTACGGAGCGCTTGACGCGTGAAGTCAATCTCGCCTTGGCGCAACCCGAAGTGCGCCAGCAGCTGGAGCGGCAGCAGTTCTTTGGACAAGGCTCGTCATCGCAAGAGCTGCAGCGGTTCACGAGGGAGCAGCTCGATGCTTACAGACGCGCCCTGCGCGAAGCCGGCATGCAACCGGAGTAAGTGTGCTCCTCGCAATGCCAGTGGTTTCTAAATCGCCGTTGCTGCGTCGTGCTCGTAGAGCCAATTCAAAGCGGCGAACGTGCGGTCGCCACTGGTTACCATGAGCTCGTCGCGCTTCTGCTGCTCCGGCCCGTCGGGCAAATGGAAGCGCGTGCGATTGACGGCGCTCACCTGCTGCAGCCGTGTTGCGCGCGGCTTGCGCACCGTCTCGTAGCGCGCGAGCGCACCCGACACGTCGTCCGGCATCGCCTCGAGAAGTGACGCGAGCGCCGCGCCATCCTCGATCGCCTGCGCAGCGCCCTGCGCCGCCATCGGCAGCATCGGATGGCAGGCATCGCCCAGGAGCGTTACGCGTCCCTTGGTCCAGTTCGGTAACGGCGCGCGGTCGTGGAGCGCCCAGATGAAGGTCTCGGGGAACGCACCGATCAGGCCGCGCACGATGGGATGCCAGCCCTCGTAACGCGCCAGCACGTCGGCCACGCGGCCCTTGTCTGTCCACGATTCGCCGGTCCAGGTACCGCGCTCGACGATGCATACGACATTCATCAGTCGTTTCGCCGACACCCAATAGTGAACGCAATGCCCCCCTGGTCCCATCCACAGGTGCGAGACTACTTCGATGTCGAGATGCGCGATGCGCTCGGCCGGCACCAGCCCGCGCCATGCCACGCAACCGGTGAAGCGCGGCTTCTCAGGACCGAAGCTGAGATCGCGCACGCGGCTGTGAATGCCGTCGGCGCCGACCAACACGTCGGCTTCGGCCGAGGCGCCGTTCTCGAAACGTGCGATCACGCGCGCGCCTTTCTCCTCGATACCGACCAGGCGGTGGCGGCAATGAGCGCGTTCTCCGGGTAACGCAGCCGCCAGCAATGCCGCGAGATCGCCGCGATGGAAATGATAGTAGGGCGCGCCAAACGCCGCCTCGACTGCCGGTCCTAGCGGTGCGCGCTGCAGAGTGCGGCCGTCATCCCAGCGCCGTTGATGCACACCGGCAGGCCGCACGCCCCACGCATCCATCGCGTCCTTGAGGCCCAGCCGATACAGCAACCGTGACGCGTTGGGGCTGATTTGTATGCCGGCGCCGATCTCGCCGAATTTCGCCGCCTGCTCGTAGACATGGACGTCGCAACCCGCCTTCGACATTGCGAGCCCAGCGGAGAGCCCGCCGATGCCGCCGCCTATCACTGCCACCTGCAGACTCATGTTAAGCCTCGTCGAGCGTGTGGGGCGGGCGTGGGCATTTCGGTCCGCGGGTGCCGCGAGCCGCGTGCGGCGCAAACAAACTTCTGGACTAGGCGAAAACGAATAGTATCGGGCCTTCCGCTCCATGCGCCAGCAGCGTGAATCGTAGATCGCGAGCCGCAAAGTCAGAGCGATGCGTTGGTTATCATAGCGACCAGCATCATCGGCGGCAGGATGTTCGGCGAAATAGAACGAGGAGAAGCACCATGGCTATGAAGCGTGTGTATCTCTCGCTGATTTGTGTCGCTTCTGCTTTGATCTCTCGGTTGCGTCCGCTCCCGCGACTGCGCAACGGGATTACCCAACCAAGCCGATCCGGATCGTGTTCGAGCGAACCGCTGAGCGCGCCGCTCAACATAGTCCAGAACCGGAGAGCGCGATGACCGTTCATCTTGATCATCTTATGGTGCCGTCCCAAAACAAAGTGGCTTCGGCGAAGCTGTTAGCCGAACTACTTGGGGTTTCATGGTCGGAAACGGGTGTAGGGCCGTTCGCTCCCGTTTACGTGAACGATGGGTTGACGCATCGACTTCGATGAATGGACCGACCCCTTTCCAATCATTCACTACTGTTTTCGCGTAAGCCAGGACGACTTCAACGCAATCCTTGAGCGAATCAAGACGGCTGGAATACCGTACCGTAGCAACGTTCATGGGCCGGTCGACTCTCGAATTAACACGCAGCACGGCGGCACCATCGTCTACTGGAATGAACCAGATGGTCATCAATGGGAAATGCTGACGGTGAGCTATGCGCGTCAAGCGTAGTGAATTCGAGCTTGCAGCCGTGCCACCCAACCCTTCGTTCCAACGGACTGCTTCGGCAGCTGAATCCAAAGCGCCAGGTGCCGCAACGACGGACTCGCACGCATGTTGATCCACGGTAAATGCCACTGCGGGAACATCTCGTTCTCCCTCACCTGGGAGCCTGATCCCGCAGAAATTCCGGCTCGTGCTTGCACGTGTTCGTTTTGCATCAAGCACGGCGGCGTGTGGACTTCCAATCCAAGCGGCGCTCTGAAGGTCGTGGTCGAAGATCCCTCGCTCGTATCCAAGTACGCATTCGGCACCCGAACCGCAGAGTTCCACACGTGCTCGCGGTGCGGCATAGTGCCCGTCGTCACCAGCCGGATCGACGACCATCTTTACGCTGTTGTCAGCGTCAACGCGTTAGAAGGCGTCGATCAATCGCTCCTTCGTCGTGCGTCGGCCAGCTTCGATGGAGAAGGGAACGAATCTCGCCTTGGGCGCAGGAAGCGCAACTGGATTGC
>JAQGNH010000340.1 GCA_028291945.1 Betaproteobacteria bacterium | reverse complement strand
TCGAGAATGGGCAGGTCGGGTTCGAGGGCTGCCTCGTCGCGTTTCTTGGCCCAGTCGTTGAGCTCGGCGCCTTTACGATACGCGTTGCCGCGGAACTCATATGCTTTTGCCATTTGATTTAGTCCTCCAGAATCTAGATTCGGATTGTAGTTGGCAAGCGAATCGCGTGGCCGTGAATCGATCGCGGGAATGCCGAGCCGCGGGCTACCGCCACGATGTTTATTTTTTCAGGTGTGGCGCTGGTCGTTTCGTGGTGCCGTCCGAGGCTCACGCCATAGGGCGCGCTAACCATTCGATCCGGGCGGAGCGATACAAATTATTCTTTTTTGTCATTTTTGGCCAGTGCTAGTATCGAAGCGGTGCGGCGTCCGGTCACGTGACATCGGAGGCATCGCAGCTTTTGTTGATCGAGCCTAAGCTGACATCGACCCGTACGGAGAATAGCCATGGCACAAAGCACCCTGAAACCCATTCGGCGCGTCGTTACCGGTAATGACGAGAGCGGCAAGTCGAAAGTTGTATGGGACGGCCCCGCGCCCAGCACGCACGAAGCTTCGATGGGCGCAGGGCGTGGACACATTGACTTGTGGGTGTGGAACGAAAGCCCGGCGCCGCTTTCAGGCAGGACGGATGACGGCAATCTCTCTTACGACTTCCCGGGACCGCCAAACGGCGGACACCTGCGCGTCGTGCACGGGTTGGGGCGCGCGGCTAATTACGACGCAAAGAAGGACACGACGATCGTGCCAAGCCACGCGCCAAAAGAGCACGAGCTCGGCAGGAGATGGGACCGCGGCGGTACGAACGCGTATTCAGGAGGGATGCACAAGACCGAAACCCTCGACTACGCGATCCTGCTCGACGGCGAACGCACACTGGTACTCGATGAGCGTGAAGTAGAGTGGAAGCCCGGTGACATTGTCATCGACGTGGGCGCATGGCACCAGTGGTCGAGTCGCAACACCGGGGGAGGCCGTGTCGCGTTCGACATGATCGCGGCGCGCTTCGTCGATGGCCCGGTGGGTCTCGCACAGGGCAACGATCGCGTGATGAAGTCCGATTCCAAGGCGAAGCTTCCGCCAGGCGTGAAACCGGCGAGGCGCATCGTCGTCATGGACCGCGAACCGGGTAAGTCGTGCGTCGTCAGCGACGGTCCTTCACCCGACGTGCGCACTGACTCCGCACGGCCAGGCTACGCATTGCAGCGCATGTGGGTCACGGAAGGCACGCCGGCCAAAATCGTGCTGGAGACGCTGCACTTGCCCTACATCCTGGAACCGCCGCCGAACGGCTCGGTGATGAACGTCGTGACGTTTCCGCCTGATGCGAGCTGGAAAGGAAAAGTCGGCGCAGCGGAGGTCAAGTCTTTCTTCCGTTCGATGGGATCGCCCGGCGCATCAACGTATTCGCCCAGTGCGCCCCATCCGTACATGCAGAAGACGCGCACACTGGAGTTCGGCATCGTGCTCGACGGCGAAATCGTGCTCGTGCTCGACACGCAGGAAGTGCAGCTCAAGACGGGCGATTTCGTGGTTCAGCGCGGCACTAACCACGCGTGGAGCAACCGCTCGAGCAAGCCGGCGGTCGTGGCGATTGCTTCGCACGACGGCGCTTAAACGCGACATGTGATGACATGATCTCCGATTGCACGGTCGTGGTCGTTTCAGTGTTAGCACTGACAGCGGGGTTGCGGGCCGCGCTCGCGCAATCGGGCTATCCTACGCGTCCGATACGCATCATCGTGCCGACTTCGCCACCCGGAGGCGCCGATGTCGTTGCGCGCTCGATCGCACAGCCGCTGTCCGAGCGTCTCGGTCAGCAGGTCATCGTCGACAACCGCGCAGGCGCGAGCACCATGCTCGGCGGCGAGATCGCCGCGAGAGCGGCGCCGGACGGCTGTACGCTCGTGATGGGCATCAGCACCCTGGCCATCAACCCGGCGACTTTCAAGAAAGTGCCGTACGATGCACTGCGCGATTTCGCGCCCATTACTCATACCGCGATCCAGGCGCTCGTGCTTGCAGTGCATCCGTCGTTTCCGGCAAGGAACGTGAAGGAACTGGTCGCGATCGCAAAAACTCGCCCTGGAGATGTGGCGTACTCTTCTCCCGGTTTCGGCACCAATCCGCAGATGGGAATGGAGCTCTTTCTTTACATGAGCGGAACCCGGATGCTGCACGTGCCGTACAGAGGCGGCGGCGAATCTATCCTTGCTCTCGTATCCGGCCACGTTGCCGTTACGGTCGCCTCGATGCTAGGCACCATGCCGCAGGTCCGCAGCGGCCGCGTGCGCGCGCTCGGCGTAACGAGCTCGAAGCGCATAGCAAGTGCGCCGGATATTCCCACGATCGCCGAAGCGGGCGTGCCGGGGTACGAATCGCTGCAGTGGTACGGATTGCTCGCGCCTGCAGGAACCCCGAAGGAGATCCTCGCGAGACTGCACAAGGAAAGTGTCGCGGCGCTGCGCAGCCCGGACGTCGTCGCACGTCTCGCCTCCGATGGCGCGGAAGTCGTCGCCGGCTCTTCGGAAGAGTTTGGCGCGTTTCTGCGTGCGGAGACGCAGAAATGGGCGAACGTCGTGAAGGCCGCGGGCATCAAGCCCGAGTGAGGGAGAGAGTTATTTCACCAGGTACTTGCTGAGCGCCGCCTCGCTGAACTCCATGCCATGGCCGGGCCGGTTCGGGACGCTCATGAGCCCATCTACGACTCGCGGTTCTTCACGCCAGATGGGCGTGCGTGTGATCGACCATTCGAGCAGCAGCGCGTTCGGGATGGCAGCGAGCACGTGGATAGACAGTTCCGGCGCGAGGTGCGGCGCGATCTGGATGTCGTAAGCGGCTGCCAGATGGGAGATCTTCAGGAGCTCGCTGAAGCCGCCGCAGCGCATGATGTCCGGATTGAGTATCGTCGCGGCTTTCTGCTCGACGAGATCCCTGAAGCCATAGCGGGTGTACTCGTTTTCGCCGGTAGCGACTGGAATGTTGATTCGCCGCGCGACCTCGGCACACTGGCTGATGCTGTCAGCGTACACGGGCTCTTCGTACCAGAAGATGTTGAACGGCTCGATCAGGTTCGCGAGCCTGATATTGGTGTGAACGTCGAGACGCTGGTTGGCGTCGACGAGCAGGTTCACGTCATCGCCCACTGCTTTGCGCAGGGCGCGCACGCGCTCGACGTTTTCCATGACGTTCGGCAGACCGACTTTCATCTTGTAGTGGCGCGCGCCGATCGCAAACGTAGCCTCGGCTTCCTTGACGAGGTCGTTGACGGTGTAGCTCAGGAAACCGCCGCCGCCGTAAACCGGCACGCAATCGGTCACCGCGCCCCAGAGCTGCCAGAGCGGCCGTCCCACGGACTTGCCGAAGAGGTCCCAGAGCCCGATGTCGATCGCGCTGATCGCGTACATCGGAATGCCTTTCTTGCGCAGCCCCCGGTCGGCATCGTACATCTTCTGCCAGAGCTTGCCGATATGCAGCGGATCTTCACCGATCAGGCGCGGAATGAGATTGTCCTCGAGATAGGCGCGTACCGACGATGCTCCGTCACCACCAACCAATTGCGTATAGCCGAGGCCTTCGAGTCCTTCGTCAGTCTGAATGCGCGCGACGACGTAAGTGTTGTGCGGGTAATACGTATTCCGTGGGGGCGGAGCGCTTACGTTGAGAGTTGAAGTCTTGATCGCTTTGATCTTCATGGCTCGTCTTTCCCGCGTGAGGTTGCGATGCACACAGCCGTTTTTTACGGCTGGTCTTTCCTGTTGAGCAATTCGATGCTCACGCCGTCGGGCGCCTGAATGAATGCGATACGGGTGGTCGGATTGAAGTCGGTGGGCTCGAGGCTGAACGCAACACCTTTGCGCCTGAGGCCCGAGCAAAAGCCGTCGAAATCGCCTTTCACGCGCAAACCGAAGTGATCGATTCCCCATTCGAGGCCGGGCTTCGTGTCCGCGCGCTCGGCAGGCCGCTGACCGCGCACGATGATGATGAAGCCGCCCAACGAGACATAGATCTGTGGCGCGCCCTTGACCTCGAGGCTCCGCGCGATCTTGCCGTCGAGCTTCTCGGCATACCAGTTGGCAGTTGCTTGCGGGTCTTTGGCTACAAGGTGAACGTGGTCGAAGCCAAGCGTAGCTTCAGGCATGATGGTCTCCTTTCGCGGAAGTGGTTTTAGCAGGCGTGAGGTCTTGGCTAGCCGCCTGTAAGCGGCGGCGTTTGATTCTACATGCCGCCATGAATGCTAGACTCGCGTTCGCATCGTAGGCGCGGCTAACACAAAGCGATACGTGCACGAGGAGGTGCCATTGCGGGCTCTTGTTGTAGCGTTCCTCACCATCATTGCGACGGGCTCACCAGCGCCAGTGCTGTCGCAATGGCAACCGAGTCGCAACGTCGAAATCATCGCTCCTGCGGCAGCGGGAAGCGCGTTGGACAGCATGTCGCGCCTATTGCAACGCGTCCTGCAGGAGAAAAGGCTCGCCAGCGCGAGCATCACGGTGGTGAACAAAACGGGCGGCGGTAACGCGGTGGGATTCACCTACCTCGCTGCGCATCCTGGAGACGCGCACTACGTCGCGGTCACTCCGCTCACGATCATCACCAATCGCATCGTGGGCGCGAATCCGATCAGCTATCACGACGTGACGCCGATCGCGATGCTCGCCGACGAGCACATTGCGTTCGTGGTCAATCCGAATTCGGCGATCAAGACCGGACGCGACCTGCTCGATCGGCTGAAAAAAGATCCCGCCGCGGTCAGTATGGCCCTGGCAGCTGCGCTGGGCAATGCAAATCACATCGCCATGAGTCTCGTCGGCAAGGCTGTCGGTGTGGATCCGAAGCGGTTCAAGATCGCGGTTTTCAACTCGAGCGGCGAATCGATTACCGCTATTCTCGGCGGGCACGTCGATCTCGCGATTACGACGAGCGGATTGGTGGGGCCGCACGTGCAGGCGGGTCGTCTCGGTGTGATAGCCGTCGCGGCAGACAAGCGCCTGGCCGGTCCACTCGCCCAGGTGCCTACATGGAAGGAGCAGGGCGTCGACGTTACCTTCAGCAGTTGGCGTGCCCTCATCGGACCTCGTGGAATGACAGCACAGCAGTTGAGCTACTGGGAGACGCTCGTCGCCAAAGCCGCCGCGCAGGAAGAGTGGACACGAGAGCTCGAGAAGAACGGTTTGACTTCCCTTTTCATGAACAGCGAAGCGACGCGGCGGTTGTTCACCCAGCAGGAGGAGCAGCTGCGGACGATCCTGACGGACTTGGGTCTTGCGAAGTGAGAGGATGAAGATGGGCTCCATCGCCGGCCGCGCTCTTTCACGCGCAGTAGCGGTCGCTATGGACATCGTCGCAAGCCAGCCTAACGAATACCGCGCGTTCATCAAGGCACAAATCGAAAAATGGACGCCTCTCGTGAAGGCGTCCGGCGCGCGCGTGGACTGAATCCCACACATCGATAGTGTGGTGACGCGACTGCAAGTGTTGCGCCTCGGTGCTGCGACGCGGGGAACAGCCATTGCAACTTGATGCTGTTCACGGCATCGAAAGGAGAAACGGCCGACAAAGCAATTTCTTCCGTCTCACCAATCCGGAGCACGAAGACACGTAGGGCGCGCCGGCGCCCCTGCTCCGCGCACCATGAACGCGCTCGGCGCGGAGCGAGAGGGGCAGGCAATCACTCGCTAGTGCGCGGCGTGCTTCAATCCATACCGCAGCAGATAACCACCGGCGACCAGGACACCGGCACCCGCGAGCGCTGTCGTAGTGGGCCTGCTGCGTGCCGCGTTCCACGCGATCTCGCCTGCGCGCGATGCCAGGAGCTGCAGCCTGCGTTTCGTCATCTGCGCACCCAGCTCTGACAGCCGGTCACGCAGCAGGCGTTCGGCATCGGGTAGCAGTATCGTCTCCTCCTCGGCTACGTGATGCATCACGGTGCGCATCAAAGCCAGGAAGGCGGCGTCGTATGCTTCTTCACCCGGATTTAGCTCCCGTAGAGCCGAGATCAGTACACGCATTTCGTCGTGCTCCGGAATGTTGCTGACTACGAGCTCCGGGTCGAACGCGGCCATTGCGGGGTAGAAGATTTCTTCCTCGAGCTGGGCGTGAATTTCAACCGACAGGCACACGGTACTCGCCAGCGCCTGCTTCACACGCGGTGAGCTGTCCGCTTTATATTGATGGAACGTTGCTATCACTTTGGTATGGTCCATGCGGATCATGTTGGCCACTGAAGGCGACAGCTTCTCGATGACGGAATTCATGGGGTGCATCCTGTGGTGGTCGGCGCAATTGCCTGCGTGCGGGCCGCAAACCGTGTTCCCGAACGTTAGTCAGCGCGCGACAGGCTGCACCAAGGCATCTCCTCTGTCCGGGTCCTGCAGTCATGGCAATCGGCTGCACGATGCTGTAACTGTTTCGCGAGTGACGATGATAGGGACCATGCGTGACCCGCGCCCTCACCGTTACCCGTGGCGCCGGGTTATTGTTGCGTTTCGAGATGACCCGGATGATCTACCAGGCGATGAACGAGCTGCTGCAAGCGACGGCGCAAGGATCCGCCGGCGCAAAGCGAACCGCCGCGAATGTAAGTCGTTGGCGGATCCTTGCCTCGCGCATTGCAGGTGCTGTGCTTCTAGCTGTGCTCGCCGCGCCTGCCACGGCCGATCCCATAACGCTTATACTGCTGCGTATTCTGCGCGACCAGTTGATTACCCGATCGCTGGAAGCTGCGTGGGATCAGCGTGCCCCGTCAGCGGTTGCGCTGGCGCCCGCGTCCCTGTTCACGCCCGCCCCGGCGTCCTTGTTTGCGCCCGCGCATGTGGAAAACCTAAATGATCAGCAGATCCGGCTACTGATCGACGATGGCTTCGTGCACTTGAGCCTCGCGCAGCGCGACGAGGTCTACGCAGACGTGCAGCGGATCCTCTCCGATCCGGAACACGCGCTTTCACGGCGCGCGATCGTCGAGGAGCTCGCCACGAAAGCGCTTGCAGTGCGGCAGTCGCATGACATGCTGCGGCAGCTTTCAGCCGCTCAGAAGCAGCTCGTTGCAGAGCAGGCGAGAACCGAGTACGCGAAACTTCCCCTCGAGGAACGGCAGCAGATCGTGCAGGTGCTGCGCACGGGCACGGTCCCGATACCGCGCGATCTCAGCGAAGCGATTCTCGCAGAATTTGCCACCGTAAAGACTCAATAGCCGTTATTAGCTGCGCCCGTTGATCGCGTAGTTGACGACGCCATCGACCTCGCTTAGCGTAGCTCGCATGACCCGCCCCTCGAACTGCGCTACGCTGGTCGTCCTGGCGTGCGCCGCCGCACCGGCGCATGCATTGGAGAAGCCGGGCGATTATCCTAAAAGGCCGATACGCATCGTCATCGGCATTGCGCCTGCCGGCGGGCTCGATCTCATGTCGCGACTCGGCGCCCAGAAGCTGAGCGAACGCTGGAATCAGCCCGTCATAGTCGACAATCGTCCGGGCGGCGGTACCGTCATCGCGATGGACCTCGTGGTGCAGGCTCCGCCGGACGGTTATACACTTCTCGGCGCGTCGGAGACGCTCATGCTCAACGGCGTGCTGCAAAGGGCCAAGTACGACGTGCGCGAGGCTTTCGTGCCCATCGTGCAATTGACTACACAGCCTTACGCTCTCATCGTTCACCCGTCCGTACCGGCAAAATCCGTGAAGGAGCTGATCGCCCTCGCGAAGAGCAAGCCGGGCGCGCTCAACTATGGATCGCAGGGGACAGGCACGACCGGACACATAGGGATGGAACGTATGAAGCTGATGGCGGGTATCGATATTACGCACGTGCCGTACAAAGGCGCCGCGCCGGCGCTCATCGATCTACTTGCGGGCCAGATCCAGGTGCAGTTTTCCACGACCGCCACGAGCGGTGCTCATGTGAAGAGCGGAAGGGCGAGGGCGCTCGCGATCACGGGTTTGCGGCGCTCCCCTGTGTATCCCGATCTGCCGACTGTGTCTGAGGCGGGCGTGCCCGGTTTCGAGTTGCACAATAGCTACGGTTACTTTGCCCCCGCCGCAACGCCACGCGCGATCATCCGCGCAATCAATGCCGTTGTCAGCCAAGGGATGAACGCGCCGGACACCGTGAAAGCGCTAGCCATGGATGGGAGTGAGGCCGTTCCGCCGGTCCCACCCGAAGAATTCAAGGCCAAGTTCGAGCGCGAGTACGCGGAGCTGGAAAAAGTCATCAAGACGCTCAACATCACCCTCAACTAGAGAGCTCGAGGTCGCATGAATACGCTGAAGCCCTGTGGACGAAGTGGTCAGGTTCTCGGAATGCGCCCGCCGACTGATCTGTCAAACGCGCGTCGGGATACAATCAGGCTGCGGCGTGCTCCGCCGCCCCAGGGGAGCGGTACAACATGTCTAAGTTGCGTCACATTGCCATCGCGGTTTCGAACACGGATGAATCGGCAAGATTCTACGAGCAGGCGTTCGGCCTGAAGCGGGTGCGTGAGTCGACCAGTGCGATCCTGCTTTCCGATGGCGTGATCAGCCTCGCAATCCTGGATAACAGGACGAGCCATGAAGCTCTCGGCGAAAATGGCCTGCATCACTTCGGCTTCATCGCCGACGACGTCGCTGAGGCTGCCGCCAGCGCCGAAGCGAACGGGGCCATTTACGCGGACAAAGCCGAGAACGTTTCGAAACGATTTGCGAACCGCGGCGATACTGAAAATGGCGAGGTCAAAGCTGCGGCCCGGCAGCAGGATCAGCGCAAGTATCTCGATCCGAACGGTATCAAGTTCGACATCGTCAATGGCGAGCACGCGCGGAATTCATGGCGCCTCAACGTATAACTCACTGACAACGATAATGCCCAACGTGAACGATTTGCCCGACATCCTCGAGACGACCCAGGCGGAGCGCCTTGCGACAGGCTTTACTTTTACCGAAGGCCCGCTGTGGCATCCGGACGGCTTCTATTACTTCGTCGATCTCCGTGCAAACAAGCTGTATCGAATAACGCCCGGTCAGAAGCCTGAGCTCGTCAGAGAAACCCAGGAAGGAAACGGCACCACATTCGACCTGCAGGGGCGTTTGATTCATTGCGAGGGGGGCGGCAGGTGCGTAACTCGCCTCACCAAAGACGGCAAGGTCGAGATTGTTGCCGACCGCTTCATGGGCGGGCGCTTCAACCGGCCCAACGACGTCGTATGCCGCTCGGATGGCAGTCTTTACTTCACCGACCCCGATAAGCGTGTTCCGCATTCCAAGCGCGAAATACCTCCGCCCGCCGGCGTCAATAATCTGTGGGATGGCGCGGCTGTGTATCGCGTGGCCCCCGACGGGACGGTCGGCATGGTGGCAAACTGCGAGTACCCTAACGGTCTCGCCTTCTCGCCGGACGAGCGTACGCTGTATGTCGCGAACACGCGCTCTTCGAAATACATCCACGCTCTTGAAATCGACGCGGCTGGCAATATGGTGCGGCGGCGCATTTTCGCGGACATGAACGAGGGCGAACGTCCCGGCATACCTGACGGACTGAAGGTGGACAGCCGGGGCCGCGTTTTCTGCACCGGACCGGGCGGCATCTGGGTATTCACGCCAGAGGGACAGCACATCGGAACGATCGAATTCCCGGAGCAGTCGGTAAACTTCGCATTTGGCGGCACCGATCTGCGGACGTTATTTTGCTGTGCTCACACGTCCGTGTACACGCTCAGGGTCAAGGTGCCGGGACAACCGCATCCCTGGTATCGGGTGCGGGGACGATAAAGCCCCGTCCCGGCGCGGTCCGTTTGTGGGGCAGCGCTCGATGCACATGGCGGCGATAAGAGAGCACTGACGGTTTATTTCGGCATCGATGCCGAGGCCACTCGGTGCATTTTTGCTTGTCGGAACGAGGCCAGCATGTTTGTGGCGACGATCCCGTTTTCCAATGAGATAATGTGTTCATGAATGATCCTAAACCAGATAATCCTCGCGCTCGTCTGCAAGCGCTTCTCGCCGTTCCGGAACGCGACCGGACGGAATCACAGTGGGATGAGCTCAATGAGCTCGAAATCATGCTGGCTTCCGGCAATCGAGAGAGTGCTCCGCAGCCGCACGGGGATCGGCAGAACAACTCTACATCGGGTGGTCGTCCGCACCAAGGCGGTGGACAGCCGGGCGGCGGACAGTCTCACGGCAAGAAGCCGATGAAGAAATTTCACAGAAGGCCGCCTAAAAACAACAAAGCGCCGTGACCGTATGTAGCAAGGTCCTGCGCGAGCGATTCAGCGCAGAACGTCGGTTTTCTTGCGTTCGATGAGCTCGAAGTCGATCTTGGCGCCGAGCCCCGGTCCATCGGGTGGCCGGATGGTTCCATCCCGATCCACAGTGAGATCCTGAACCAGTCCATATTTCTGAGTCGCGTCGGGCAGCAGCACCTCGAAGTATTCGGTGTTCGGAATGGCGAGGATCACGTGGAGGTTCGCGACATTGTTGAGCGAATTGCCACCGTGATGCACTTCGAGATTCATGTGAAAGGCTTCGGCGAGGTGCGCTGTCTTGACGAGCGCAGTGATCCCTCCTTTGACAGCGACGTCTCCTCTCAGAAAGTCGGTCGCTTGCATCGTGATCCAGGGGGCGTATGCCTGAAAGCCACCCGGTGAATACTCGGTCGCCATGATCGGGATATCGAGCTTCTGCCGCAGCTTCACATAGTTCGTGATGTCATCGGCGTCGAGCGGGTCCTCGAACCAGTAAAAATCAAGCTCCTCCAGCGCACGTCCGACCCTCAGAGCCTCCACGTAGTTGTATGACCATGTGCTGTCGAGCATGAGACGGTAGCTGTCGCCAACCGCTTTGCGCACGTGTCTGCAGATCTCTATGTCTTGCTGCCATACTGTGGGCGGATGCATCTTGTACCCCTGCATACCGCTCTCTCTGATGCGTATCGCCTCGTCGGCATAGGCTTCCTTCGACGGTAGAACTTCAGAACTGGCGTACGCGGGAATCGATTCGCGGAAGTTGCCTAACATGCGGTGGATCGGCAGGCCCGCGATTTTGCCGCCGAGATCCCACAGCGCAACATCGACAGCGCCGATGCAGCGCAGCGTCGTGTTCCGGTTACGCGCCCACATTTGTTGATAAAGCCGCTCACGATCCAGCGGGTTCGCTCCCATGACAAGCGGCTTGAGGAAGTTGATTAGGGATGCTGCATCGAAGTTCGCGCCGCGACTCGAGGAGCCGAGAAACGAATGGCCTTCTACACCGTCGTCCGTCTTGATAGTGACCAGTCCAAGCTGACTGCGGCCGCCGGGCATCTTGCCGGTATGTTTGCCGAACTGGCGTGGCGGCAGATCCTCCCATGCGAAGAGGATGATCGTGACATCTGTAATCTTCATCTAGCCTGACCTGTATGTTGGATCTATGACCTAGGTGAACAGTACTTGGCTACACGGTCAAGCCGCTGAAGGAAAAATCGACGATCAGCGATGTTTCGAGTGCTCACACTGCACTCAGTGATGGTCGACTGCGCTTTCCGATCTTGTCTCTGAGGCTGCCAGGTTCTTTACGATGCTAACACCATGTCATTACCATGCCGGATACGCTTCGTCATGCGCCGCTCTCAACGCGCTTTAATTGGAAAAGGTCCCACATGCAGTCCACAGTGATGTCTTGCTTGCTGATTTCGTTTTCGTTGCCGCAGCGTACGCGCAGACGTGACCCCGCTCGAACGATCATAGTTGTCGTACCGTCACTCGGAGGCGTCCGACAACCTCATAGGCAGAACAGTTGCTCAGATATGTCAGAAAACCGCGATCAGAATGCGATCGTCGATACGTGAAGGAGCTCATCGCGCTCGCAAAAACGCGTCCCGGTCAGCTGAACTTCGGATCCGGCCGCAGCGGCAAGACAAGCCACCTCATCGCGGAACATGGTACTTTCTTCATTCAACCTTCCATGTTATGACGTTACAAAAAGCGCGCGTCGACCGCACGGGAATCTTCTCTCGTAGGTTCTGCCGTGCTTGATCATAGTCTGCTAAGAATTGCCCGCCATTAAAACGCAAAACGACGAGCGACAGTTCCCCTACTGGCGCCGCAATATCAAAGTCATACCGCTTTCCAATCTGCTGGCGAGTCTGGGCTTCGGCCTGTCGTGGCCGTTTGTGCCGCTGATGATGCGCGGGCTCGGGGTGGAGAGCAATCTCGAGACCTGGATCGGCAACACGGCACTGATGTTCTACATCGTCAGCTTCATCATGAAACCGATATGGGGCGGCATCGCGGACCATTATGGCCGCAAGGTCATGATACTGCGTGCGACACTCGGCATGGGTGCGTGCATGCTCCTCGCGGCATTCGCCCCCACGCCCCTAGGGTTCGCTTTTTTGCTCTGCTGCGTGGGCATCTTCAATGGCTCTACCGCAGCGGGCATGGCGCTGATGGTTGCGAACACACCGCCGGTACGGTTAGGCCGCGCGCTGGCCGCAGCGCAGACGGGCAGTCTGGTGGGACAAACGACTGGACCTGCGGCGGGCGCCATGCTGGCTACTGTCATAGTGCAGCAACATTTGATGTACCTGATCAGCGGAGCCATGATGCTCATGGCCGGCGCGCTGGTGGCCGCGTTCGTTGGCGAGGTGAAGCAACTCGCGGCCGGGCCGTGGCGGATGCAGTGGATCGGTCCGTTGCGCGAACTGCTAAGAGTGCCGCGGCTGGGCCCGCTCTATTTTCTAGGCTTCCTTTTCGCGGTGATGTGGAGCGGCAACGTCACCATCCTGAGCTTGTACGTTTTACGACTGCTCGCGGCGCAGGGTGCGGGAGCGGGCGCGGGCGCTGAAGCATTCTGGATCGGCGCAGTGGCACTGACGCTGGGCATCTCCGGTCTGATCGCGATGCCACTGTGGGGACGGGTGCTCGACCGCTACGATCCCGCGCGCGTGCTCGCGTTTGCAACCGCAGCCGCGGCCATCACACACGTGCCTCTGCTGTTTCTGCAGACTCCGCTGCAGCTCGTGCTGGCGCGAGCGGCGTTCGGCCTGAGCGCTGCCGCGATGCAACCCTCGATCATCCGTCTGCTCAAGAAGCATTCTCCGGCGGGCATGGACGCCCGTGCGATCTCGTATGGGGCCTCTTTCCAGTTCATTGCCATGGGTCTAGCGCCGTTCTGCGCAGGCCTTATCGGTCCGGTGCTTGGCTTGCGCGCATACTTCGCGCTGACCATCGTACTTACCACAGCCGGGCTCGCACTGTGGCTGCACAGCGGCCGGCCCGTTCGGGCGGCAACTCGCCGCTCTTGACGGACGTGGAGGGCCTCAAAGCGCGGCACTCATGATCGTCTGCAAAAGCGCACTTCGCTATCATGGTTTGCATTACGATATGCACACGTCAAGGGCGAACCAAGCCCATATATGGAGGAGGGTTTATGTTCAAGCATATCCTCATGCCGACCGATGGGTCCGATCATTCCGAAAGAGCAGTCGAGCGCG
Source organism: Betaproteobacteria bacterium (assembly GCA_028291945.1). Taxonomy (GTDB): domain Bacteria; phylum Pseudomonadota; class Gammaproteobacteria; order Burkholderiales; family SG8-41; genus JAQGMV01. Next base: position 307 of record JAQGNH010000340.1, on the reverse strand, counting down.
GCCTCGAGCTCGCCAAACTGTGTGGTGCGAAAGTCACGGGGATTCACGTCGTTCAGGACCATCGGCTGCTCAGCGCGAGCGAAGGCTGGGTGGATACCGAAATGGGAGAGAAGGCCCACGAGGAGGCGTGTACCCGGGCCGCGAGCTTCCTTGCCTTTGTTCAGAAGACCGCGGACACGGTCGGTGTGCGCTGCGAGACCGTCGTCGTGACGAACGATCATCCCTACGATGCTATCGTCGATACCGCGAATGAACGGGGCTGCGATCTGATCGTCATGACGGCTCGCCATCGCAAGGGATTGGTGTC
>JAQGNH010000334.1 GCA_028291945.1 Betaproteobacteria bacterium | reverse complement strand
GGCTCTTAACCGCTTTGGTCGGATCCTCTGGTCGAGAAGGCAGCAGAACGATCATCGCTCGGGCCAATCCGGCCCACGTCGCCTCAAGTGACCACGGGGTGAATTGAAGTCGGCACGCGCCTCGATGCCGCGCGTTGAACTCGGCGCAGAACGGCTCGACGCCGCAGCCTGGGGAGGTAATCAATTCTAGCTCTACCGGCCTTATCCCTAACTTGGGCAGTTGTGGAATTGCCTCTCGCATACTGATCCAGTTGCTTTCGTGTCCGAACCACACCAAGCGCAGCGGATGTTTCTGCGCGCTTCCTCCTTGCAACCAGGAAGGTACCCATTTGCCCACACGGGGCGGCGGCGAAAACTTGAGCTCCCCGCGTGGTCCTTCGAATGGATCGGTCACAACAAACGAAGGCCGGGGGGTATGTCGGGCGACGACCGCTTGCATCTCCGGCGTGCTGGTCACGACGCCATCGACACGAGTGACCACATCCCGAAACGAAGGGCCATAGAACTCGTGGTCGAAGTAATCGTCGTTGATGTCCGCGAGCACACGGCGGCCGCCACTCCGAAACCGATCGACGAGTTCCCGTCTTGTGTTCGCAACGTGTTCGAATAACTCGCGCTGAGGTGCAATGAGCTTGGAAAATACGACCACGTCGCCATTGAATTTCGTGATCAACTCATCCGGCCGAGCATCATGGCCAATCTGTACGAGTGCAACCTCATGATCGAGCTGGGCGAGACCGAGCATAGGTCGGATCACGCGATAACGTGCTGACGCGAAGCGCGAGTACATTCCTTCGCTTGTCATTTTCACCGTGTTGTATGCAACCCAGTCAATCCGCATCTTGCGCTTCATTCAGCGCAACCCGACCAAGTCATCAGCGGCCGCTGCCGTGGATGATTAGTTGTCATTGCTCATCTCCTCTACGAAGTTATTAAGGTCGCAGCTCGACGTTCTCCACACGGAGGCATTCAGATATTTGCCACGAGAGGAAGTAAATGTCTGTCGGGTAAAATCGGACATATTTGGTTAGGGGTATTACCGAGCATTCGTCTTACTTCAGGGTCGTGCGATCTTTTTACGGTACTGGTTAGCTGATCAACCGCAGGCATTCAACGAATACAAACGTAAGCGTGCGAAGGACTCGAGCGCGATTAGCAGAAGGAAGACCGCGTTAGCTCACGAGGCAACACGCGAAACCGCGGACGCAATCTGCAACGCCCGGCAGTCGCCCTGGCTATAATTTCCGCAAATCTGTAGCTCTTTGATTTGGGGGAAAGTTGAGAAAACTGAACCTTGGCTGCGGCGACAAGATCCTGCCGGGTTCCATCAATGTCGATTGTTGCCGAGAGCCGGCGCTGCATGAACCGGATGTAATATGCGAGTTACACCAGCTGACCCCATTTGAGTCGGACAGCGTCGACGAAGTATTGGCCGCGCAAACCTTCTTGTCTTCGCTTTGCAAGCGCGATGCTGCTTGCTAGACTGCCGTGCCGATGCGCCGCCCATCACCTCACCCATCGCTTATTTTTGCGTTGATTTCGACGGCGCCCGCACTTCCCGCTGTTGCGGCGCAGGAATCCGATATTCCTGCAGTGTTGCCGGACGTTTCAGTGACCGCGACTCGCGTAGAGCGCGAGAGCTTCGATCTGCCGGCGTCGATCGACACGGTGAAGAGCCGCACGATTCATGAGGATCGCCCGCAAGTAAACCTCTCCGAGTCGCTCAACGCAGTGCCCGGCGTGGTCGTTCAGAATCGGCAGAACTATGCCCAGGATCTGCAGATCTCGTCTCGCGGCTTCGGCGCGCGCTCGACGTTCGGCGTGCGCGGCATACGGCTGATCGCAGACGGCATCCCGGCAACGATGCCCGATGGCCAAGGTCAGGCCGCTTCTTTCAGCCTCGATACCGCGGAACGCATCGAAGTGTTGCGCGGACCCTTTGCGACGCTATACGGAAACGCAGCAGGCGGCGTCATCCAGATCTTCACCGCCGACGGCCCGCCGCAGCCCACCATCGGCCTCAAGCTTTACGGCGGCAGCTACAACACGAGCAAGGCGACGGCACAGTTCGGCACGCAGCTCGGGCCGCTCAACATGAATCTCGCCACGAGCGTGTTCCGTACCGACGGCTATCGCGAGCACAGCGAGGCGCGCCGCGATCACTCCCACGGCAAGCTCAAGCTCGACGCCGGCAGCGCGGGTACATTCACGCTGGTGGCGGATGCGTTCGATCAGCCTGAAACGCAGGATCCTCTCGGCCTGACCGCCGCTCAGGTGGCGCAGAATCCGCGCCAGGCGGGCACCAACGCGCTCCTGTTCAATACGCGCAAGAGCGTGTCACAGAATCAGGTCGGTCTCGTGCATGACTTCAAGATCGGCCAGCGAGACTCCCTTCAAACGCGCATCTATGTGGGAGACCGCCAGGTCACGCAATACCTCGCTATTCCGCTGGCGGCGCAGACGCCGCCGACCTCCGCAGGTGGCGTCGTCGACCTCGATCGAAATTACGGCGGCGCTGCTGCGCGATGGACGCATAGCATCGAGCTGGGGGCTACCACCCTCGACGTGACGGCTGGGTTCGATTACGAACAGATGTCCGAGCATCGGCGTGGCTTCATCAACAATTCGGGCATCGCCGGTGCCTTGAAGCGGGATGAGGATGACACTGTGCGCAGCAATGACGCTTACGCACAGGCCGAATGGCGCGCGTTCGATTCGCTGCTGGTGATGGCCGGCGTGCGGCACAGTCGCGTGCACTTCGACTCGCGCGACAATTTCATTGCACCCGCGAATCCGAACGACAGCGGGTCCGTGTCCTACGTGCGCACCTCGCCCGTGGGTGGAGTGACCTATGACGTATCTCGACGCATCGCAGTACACGTAAACGCCGGCAAAGGCTTCGAAACCCCGACGTTCGCCGAGCTCGCCTATCGCCCCGACGGACTGCCAGGGCTGAATTTCGCACTCAGGCCTGCCTTGAGCACGCATCGCGAAGTCGGCGCCAAATTCCGGCTAACCGAAGCAAGCCAAGCCACGATAGCGTTGTTTCGAATCGATGTGTCGGACGAAATCGTCGTTGCCAGTTCTTCAGGCGGTCGCACCACATTCAAGAATGCGTCCCGAACGCGCCGCGACGGTATCGAGGTCGGCTGGCAAGGCCAGTTTGGCAAGGGTTGGGAAGGCGCCCTCGCATACACGTACCTCGACGCGCGCTTCACCGAGCCGTTCGCGAGCGGTACGCCGCCCCTCCCGGTGCCTGCCGGAAGCCGTCTGCCCGGCGTGCCGGCGACGACCGTTTACGGCGAGCTCGTATGGCGTCATCGCGCGAGCGGGTTTCACGCGGGCGCGGAAGTGCGCCATAACGGACGAATCTATGTCGATGATGCGAACAGTCAGTCGGCGGCGTCCTACACGATTGCCAACCTGCGCGCAGGCTTCGAACAACGCATGCGGCAGTGGCGCTTCACGCAATTCGTGCGAGTCGATAATATCGCCGACCGGCAATATATCGGTTCAGTGATCGTTGCAGAAGCCAACGGGCGCTTTTATGAGCCTGCGCCGGGCCGAAACTGGCTCGCTGGCGTCTCCGCGCAGGTCTCGTTCTAGGCGCACTGCCGGTTGCCAACACAGGGGCAAGCTGCAACAATCGCCAGCCTGTGGCTGAGCCAACTCTAAGCATCGAGCCGCACAATGCGCGCCACTTAGTTCATGGCGACCGGTATCTTCATTCTCACGCATGGTCACAATTACCGTTAACGGCCAGAGCCACCAGTTCGAGCAAGCACTGTATTTCGCTCAGCTCATCGATCGGCTCGGCCTTGCGGGCAAACGTCTCGCGATTGAGCGCAATGGTGAAATCGTTCCCCGCAGCCAGTTCAGTGCAATGTCGATCGAGGATGGAGACAAACTCGAGATCGTCGTGGCTGTGGGCGGCGGCTGACGGATAAGGTAAGCCGAATCGGCATGCACGTGCAGGGTGGAGAGAATTGAGATGACGAGGACTGCGCTTTCATTCGCGCTCCTGACATTCTTGTCGATCACGAATCCGGCGGCCCAGCAATTTCCGAGTCGCCCGGTACGCATGGTGGTACCGCTGACGGCCGCATCGGGTGCGGACATTGCGGGCCGCATCGTGGGACGCCAGCTGACCGATGCATGGAAACAGACGGTCCTCGTCGACAACCGTCCGGGCGCGGGCGGACAGATCGGAACTCAGATCGTGGTGCGTGCAGCACCGGACGGTTACACATTGCTCGTGCAGTCGTCTTCGCACGCGGTCAACCCGGCGATCTACAAGAATCTGCCTTATGATTCGCTGAAAGACCTTGCTGACGTCGCCTCTCTCGGATCGGCACCCTATGCGATGGTGACTGCCCCGTCGGGTCCGTATCGGCCTTTGAAAAACCTGATCGACGCGGCGCGCGCGAAGCCCGGCGAGATTCCATACGCTTCAGCCGGCGTGGGAACGTCGACGCACTTGACCGGTGAATATTTTGCACAGGCTTCAGGTGTGAAGATGCTGCACATACCGTTCAAGGGATCGGCCGAAGCGCTCGCGGACGTTTCTGCCGGGCGCGTCGCCTTCTACATGGCGCCTATCAACACCGCCATCGGTTTGATCAAGGAAAACCGGCTCGCAGTACTTGGCGTGGCGACTTCGAAACGCATCAACATGTTGCCGAACGTGCCGACGATCGCCGAGCAGGGCATGCCGGGTTTCGAGATGGACGTGTGGTTCGGCGTGTGGGCACCCGCTGCAACGCCTCGACCGGTGCTTCAGAAGCTCGCATCCGACATTCGAATCGCGATGGATGCGCCAGAGGTGCGGGAGCAATACGCGAAGCTCGGTATAGAGCCGAGCACATTGTCTTTGGATGCGTTCGCGCGGTTCGTTCGCGTGGAAATGAAGAAATACGAACAGGTCGTGCGGCGCTCGGACATTCAGCCGATGTGACCACACGCGCAGCGTGCATGATTGCGCCGTGACACCGACGGGCGCAGACTTCGTTTACTGAAATCGGACGGACTCAAACCATGAAACCTCACGAAAACCTCGACCCGCTATTGATTGCCGGTAAGCCCTACACATCACGCCTGCTGGTGGGCACCGGTAAATACAAGGATTTTGCCGAAACGCGGGCTGCGGTAGACGCGAGCGGCGCACAAATCGTGACGGTGGCCATACGCCGCACGAACATCGGTCAGAACCCGAACGAGCCAAGCCTGCTCGATGCGATTCCGCCTTCGCAGTACACGCTGCTGCCGAATACGGCAGGCTGCTACAGCGCGGACGATGCGGTGCGCACGCTGCGTCTCGCGCGCGAATTGCTCGATGGTCACGAGCTCGTGAAACTCGAAGTGCTCGGGGACCCGCGGACGCTGTATCCGAACGTCGTCGAAACGATTGCGGCTGCAAAAACGCTCGTCAGTGAAGGCTTCAAGGTGATGGTCTACACCTCCGACGACCCCATCATAGCTAAACAGCTCGAAGAGATTGGCTGTGTGGCCGTGATGCCGCTCGCATCGCTCATCGGATCGGGCATGGGCATACTGAATCCGTGGAACCTGCAGATCATCATCGAGAATGCGAAAGTGCCCGTGCTCGTCGATGCAGGTGTGGGCACGGCATCGGACGCTGCTATCGCGATGGAGCTCGGCTGCGACGGCGTCCTGATGAACACGGCGATCGCAACGGCAAAGAACCCGGTGCTCATGGGCGCAGCGATGAAAAAAGCCGTGGAAGCGGGCCGCGATGCGTTCCTCGCCTGCCGCATGCCGAAGAAGCTCTACAGTGCAGCGCCAAGCTCCCCGACCGCCGGTCTGATTACGCCGGCGGCGTAGCTCGAAACCACGACCCATCGCGACCAGCACCCACCGCCCCATCCGCAGCTACGTCCTGCGGCAGGGGCGCGTTTCCAACGCGCAGCGCCGCGCCTATGACGGGCTGCTCCCTCAATTCGGCGTCGAATATTCGACCGCGCTCATCGATCTCGATCGCGCCTTCGGTCGCCGTGCGCCACGCATACTGGAGATCGGATTCGGCATGGGTGAAACAACCGCGAAAATCGCGGCGTCGCACCCTGAGCAGGATTACCTCGCGCTTGAAGTGCATACGCCGGGCGTGGGCAGTCTGTTGAAGCAGGTCGGGGAGCATGCGCTCGGTAACGTGCGAATCATCCAGCACGATGCAGTGGAAGTGCTGCAGCACATGATTGCGCCGGACACATTCGATGGCGCGCACATTTTCTTTCCGGACCCTTGGCCGAAGAAACGACATCACAAGCGGCGTCTGATACAGCCCGCCTTCGTTACGTTGCTTGCGTCTCGCTTGAAGCGCGGCGGTTACCTGCACGCGGCGACAGACTGGGAAGAGTATGCCCGACAGATACTCGAGGTGATGTCATCGGAACCTTCGCTGCACAATGCCGCTGCTGATTTCTCGCCGCGGCCCGAATACCGACCCCTCACGAAGTTCGAAGAGCGCGGATTGAAGCTGGGCCACGGGGTCTGGGATATCGTTTTTAAACGCGTGTGACATCCGTCCAACCGCGCCTCCGTGAGGCGCGGATAAATTTCTGCGTCACTTCGTCACCGCGTCACTCCTTCAATTCGTCACCGTGTCACTCGAGCTTGATGCTCGATTCCCGAATCAGCTTGCCCCACTTCAGGCGTTCGCCATCCATGAATCGCCCGAACTGCTCGGGCGTGCTCGATACAGCCTCGACGCCGAACACAGCTAGCTTTTCTTTCACTTCGCCCATCGCGAGGACTTTGGCAAGGTCCGCTCCGACCTTGTCTATGATCGGACGCGGCACTCCCGTCGGAAACATGATGCCCCACCAGTTCGACGCATCGAAGCCTTGGAGTCCCTCTTCCGCGAGCGTAGGCAGCTCCGGCGTAAAAGGGGAGCGCTTAACACTGGTCACCGCCAAAGCACGAAGCTTGCCGCTGTTCATGTTGGCCATTGCGGGCGCCGCGTCTGCGAATACCATGCTGATCTGGTTGCCCATGAGCTCGGTAATCCACTGGGAGCCGCCTTTATAATTCACGCCGACGATATCGACTGCGGTTTGTCGCTTGAACATCTCACCGACGAGATGAGACATGCTGCCTGCACCGCTCGTACCGAAAGTGAGCTTGCCTGCCTGCGACCTGGCGAGCGCGATGAGGTCTTTCGTGGATTTCGCAGGAGAAGACACATTGACCACCAGAATGTTGGCGCCGATCGTGATCATCGAGACCGGAACGAACTCTTTCTGCGCGTCGTAGTTCACTTTCTGCAGCAAGGGGTTTGCGACGACGGGGCCGAAGTTTCCAAGCAGCATCGTATAACCGTCAGGCGCCTGTTTCGCCGCGTATTCCATCCCGATCGCTCCTGCCGCCCCCGGTTTGAGGTCGACGAGACACTGCTGCCCCCATACGTCGGTGAGCTTCTGGCCGATGATGCGAGCCATCACGTCCGAGCTGCCCCCGCCCGGGTAAGTCACGACGAATTTGACGGTCTTGTTGGGGTAGCTTTGCGCGTGCGCCGTACCGCCCACCAACGCGGCAGCGGCTGCCGCGCAGCCAAGCCATGTTCTCGCGTGCTTCACTCGTACCTCCTCCGGAAGAGTTGACGCCGCGGCTCGCGCGCTTCTGTGACTCTCGACGGTGCAGTGATAACGCGCGGCGGTCGCGCTATTGTATGCGGCGAACCCGGAAATGCAATCGTCCCTCGCCAGCAGCGATGCCGCCTTTCACGTCGAAGCGACCGGGGGGTCCGGCAGAAAAATCTGCAGTAGATCGTTGAGGAAGCGACGCCCCAACTCAGTCGGCGCAATGTGCTCGTGATCGCGGGCTATCAAGCCTCGGCGCTCTGCCTCATCCAGCCCCGGCAGTGCCATAACGAGCGGCATCCCGGTGCGCTCTTCGAAGAGCGTCGTGCGGAAGCCGTCGTTCAGCCGCAGCGCATTCATCATGAACTCGAACGTAATCTCATTTGCGGCGACCGGTTGATCCGACTGGACAGCCGAGCCTCCTAACGATCGCGCCATGTACTCGCGCGGCTGGCGATAACGCACCTGCCGCAGCACACGGTCAGGCAAGCTCAGCTTGCTGTGAGCGCCTGCACCAATGCCGAGATAGTCGCCGAAGGTCCAGTAATTGAGATTGTGCCGGGAGCGCAGTCGCCGCTGTGCATACGCCGACGTCTCGTAATGATCGTATGCGCTATCGCGCAATTTGACTGCGATCGCGTCCTGCATCTCCGCCGCTGTGTCATCGTCCGGAACCGCCGGCGGATAACGGTGGAAATAGGTGTTCGGCTCGAGTGTCAGGTGATAGACCGAAAGATGCGGTGGATGCAGCGCGATGGCGGTATCGATGTCCGACTGCGCCTCCGCAAGTGTCTGACCCGGGAGCGCGTACATCAGATCGAGGTTGAAATTATCGAAGTGCTCGCGCGCGATCTCTATTGCTCGATACGCCTGCGCATCGTCGTGTATGCGTCCCAGCGCCGTGAGGTGGCGTGCGTTGAAGCTCTGGATGCCGATCGACAGGCGGTTTACCCCCGCCGCCCGATAGGCAGCGAATTTTTCCGATTCGAACGTTCCCGGATTCGCTTCGAGCGTGATCTCCGCGTCCACTGCGAGCGGCACGCGCGCCCTCACGGCCGACAGTACGCTTTCAATCGCTTTCGCGCTCAAGAGACTGGGTGTGCCGCCGCCGAAAAAGATCGTGTAGACACGGCGGCCCCAGATCAGCGGTAGCGCCTGATCCAGATCCGCGATCAGGGCTTCGATGTAGCGGTCGTCGGGAATTTCGCCGGTTGATTCGTGCGAGTTGAAGTCGCAGTAGGGACACTTGCGCACACACCACGGTATGTGGATGTAAAGCGAAAGCGGCGGCAATGTCCAGAAGCGCGGTGCGCGCTGCAGGCGGGCGGTCGGCGCTGTCAGCGAGAGGTTCATGATTTCAGGAGCGGGCCGCGTGCAGACATACTTGTCTCGAGGCGCTAAGCACGTTCCTCCACCAACCGCGCCACCAGATGTTTCAGTGCCTGTCCCCGGTGGCTCACGGCATTCTTCTCACTCGCGTCCAATTCTGCGGCCGTTCGGCCGAGCGCCGGGACATAAAAATACGGGTCATATCCAAAACCGCCTGAGCCGCGCGCTTCGGCCAAGACTTCACCGTGCCACCGGCCTTCCGCGATCAACGGCTCGGGATCGTTCGGGTTACGCACGAGAACGATCACGCAGTAATAATGGGCGCGCCGATCGCGCTTTCTGGAGAGAGAGGCGATGAGCTTCTCGTTGTTGCGATTATCCTGGATGGCGCGGTCCTGTGCCGGCGCGTTGGCAACGCCGGCGTAACGCGCGGAGTGCACGCCGGGCTCGCCGGCCAGCGCTGCAACGCAAATGCCGGAATCGTCGGCGAACGCCGGCATGTGCGAGAGACGGCTCGCGTGACGGGCTTTGGCGAGCGCATTTTCGACGAACGTGGCGTGCGGCTCGTCGGCATCCGCCACGCCGAGTTGGGACTGCGGCACGATCTCGAAGCCGAGCGGCGTGAGCATCTGCTCGAATTCGCGAATCTTGCCGGGGTTGCTGCTTGCGACGACCAGCTTCTTCATTTGCCAAATGACATCAAGAACAATGCATTTACCACGAAGGACACAAAGGACACGAAGGAATTCAAACTCAAAATATTGTCGTGATAGGGATAGGTGCTCCGCAACTCGATCTGTATCGCCTACCTTCAAAAAAGAGTTGTGACATGCCCTTTGTCATTTGGTACATCGGTACAAGCATTGGTTTCCTTTGTGTCCTTCGTGTCCTTTGTGGTGAAAACTGTTCAGCCCTTCAACGCCGCCCGCTGCGCGGCAACAAGCTCGCGGATACCTTTATCCGCCAGGTCCATCATCGCATCCATCTGAGCGCGGCTGAACGGCTCGCCTTCCGCCGTACCCTGAAGCTCCACCAGGCCGCCGCTGCCGGTCATCACGACGTTCATGTCCGTCCCGCAGGCAGAGTCCTCCCGATAATCGAGATCGAGCACCGGCACACCCTGATAAACACCGACTGATACCGCTGCTACGAAGTCCCGCGCCGGCGAACGGGCGATCAATCTCTTCTTGAGAAGGGAGTCGATGGCGTCCTGCACAGCGACGAACGCTCCGGTGATGCTTGCTGTGCGGGTACCCCCGTCCGCCTGGATCACGTCGCAATCGACTTGGATCGTGCGCTCCCCCAGCTGCGACAAATCGATGACCGCTCGCAGCGCACGACCGATCAGGCGCTGAATCTCCTGCGTTCGGCCGGACTGCTTGCCGCGCGCCGCTTCGCGGTCCGACCGTGTGTTCGTCGCCCGGGGGAGCATGCCGTACTCCGCCGTGACCCAGCCCTTGGCGGTGCCTTTCAAATGCGGCGGCTGCCGCTCCAGCACGCTGGCCGTGCAGATCACCTTGGTGTCGCCGAACTCGACCAATACCGAGCCCTCCGCGTGACGGGTATAGCCGCGCGTGATGCGCACGGGCCGCATTTGATCGGGTTTGCGTTGACTGGGCCGCATGTAACTCCTTGGATATGTTATCTTTCAGGCACTACCGCCGAAGGGGGTGTATGTTAAGGCGCAGAGGCGACGAACGCCATTCGCTTTAGACCCTGCCCTTCACGTTTCACTCACTATTCCTTCACGGACTCAGATGATTTACAGCATGACCGGGTACGCCGTCGCGGCGCGCGAGTTGGAGAGCGCCGTGCTCAATCTCGAGCTGCGCTCCGTGAATCACCGTTATCTGGATATCCAGTTCCGGCTTCCGGACGAGCTGCGCAGCATCGAGCCCGCGTTGCGCGAAACGCTTACGGCACGCCTCAACCGCGGAAAAATCGAGTGCCGTATCTCGTTCGCTTCCAAACCGGGCCGCAAAGGCGTGGATCTCGAGGAAGAGATTCTGCAACAGGTGATTGCGCTGAACGAACGGGTGCGAAGCGCGTTGCCCGACGCACACAGCATGTCTGCGGCGGACGTTCTGCGGTGGCCCGGCATTTTAGGCGCCGAGACGATCGACGTCGACGAACTGCGCGCAGTCTCGCAGACGCTGCTCGAACAGGTGCTTGAAGACTTTACCCTCACGCGCGGGCGCGAAGGCGAAAAGCTCAAGGCCATATTGCTGGAACGCGCGGCTGGTGTCGAAAAACATCTCGCCGATGTTGCGCCCCGCATGCCGCAGGTGATTGCCGCGTTCCAGGAGAAGCTGGCGACCCGGCTCAAGGAAGCGCTTTCGAACGCCGACGAGGACAGGATCAGGCAGGAGGTTGTCCTGTTTGCGAACAAGATCGACGTCGATGAAGAGCTCACCCGACTGACCACGCACGTCGCCGAGCTGCGACGCATACTCGATAAAGGCGGAGCGGTCGGCAAGCGGCTGGATTTCCTGATGCAGGAGCTCAACAGAGAAGCGAACACCCTGGGCTCCAAAGCGGCCGATGTGTCCGTCACGCAGGTCTCGATGGAGCTGAAGCTGCTGATTGAGCAGATGCGCGAGCAAATACAGAATATTGAGTGACGCGTCAGTGCGTCCGCGGTCAGCCCTTCAACACGAAAGCATGCCATGCAGGAACCAGCGTCACAGCCTCCCCCGGACCGGTTGCACGGCGCCCTGTCAGCCATGTGTGCTGTTCACTGCTGACGGCTGACGGATTATGAGCGGATGTTTATTCATCGTCAGCGCACCCTCCGGCGCGGGTAAAACGAGCCTGGTGAGCGCGCTGCTTGCCGCGGACCCCCGCGTCAAAAAATCGACCTCGTATACCACGCGCTCGCCGCGCCCCGGAGAACAGAATGGGCGGCATTATCACTTCGTCAGTCCAGCTGAGTTTGACCAGATGCTTGCGCGGGGAGAGCTGCTCGAGAACGCGCTTGTCCATGGCAATCACTATGGGACTTCCAGGCAGACCGTCGAAAACGACTGTGCCGCCGGCACTGATGTATTGCTGGAAATCGACTGGCAGGGGGCTGCACAGATCCGCAAGCTGAAGCCGGAGGCGATCGCCATATTCGTGTTGCCGCCCTCGCTTGAAGTGCTTGAAGAGCGCCTGCGCGGACGAGCACAGGATAGTCCCGAAGTCATCGCCGGGCGCTTGGCCGCCGCAAGAGGGGAGATCGCACATGCCAGCGAGTTCGACTATGTTATTATCAATGACGATTTCGACCGGGCGGCGCAGGACCTCATCAGTATCGTACGGGCCGAACGGCTCCGGCTCCCCCGCCAGGTTCTCCTCCACACCGATTTGATTAACCGGCTCACCGGCTGAGCAAAGGATTATTGATGGCCCGTATCACCGTTGACGACTGCCTGAAGCAGATTCCCAACCGCTTCGAGATGTCCCTCGCAGCGACGTATCGCGCACGCCAGATCACCAATGGCGCGCAGCCCATGATGGAAGCCAACCGCGACAAGCCGACCGTGATCGCCCTGCGCGAGCTCGCCGCCGGCAAGTACGGGGCGGACATACTGAACAAAGCCCCGACCTCATGAGCCGTTGATCAAAGCGGAGTGATGATACGGAATGAGTGTGCTTTACTGGGCATCGCGATTATCATTCATCATTCATCATTTCGCCCATGCCCGAAGCCGCTGCACTGTTCAAGGAATGGTCCGGCTACCTTAAGCCGGAGGACCTGACTCAGCTCGAGTCGGCTTACAATTTCAGCAAGGCGGCCCACGCGGGCCAGTACCGCAAATCGGGTGAGCCGTACATCTCACACCCGCTCGCCGTTGCCGACATCCTCGCGCAATGGCACATGGACCCGCAGGCTCTCACCGCCGCGCTGCTTCATGATGTGACCGAAGATACTGAGGTCACCAAAAACGAGATTTCCCGCAACTTCGGCAAGCCTGTAGCCGAGCTCGTCGACGGGGTATCCAAGCTCGACAAGATCGAATTCGAAACGCACGAGAAAGCGCAAGCCGAGAATTTTCGGAAGATGCTGCTCGCGATGGCGCGCGACGTGCGCGTCATCCTCATCAAGCTCGCTGACCGGCTGCACAATATGCGCACGCTGGACGCGGTCGAGCCCCTCAAACGCCGGCGCATCGCGCGCGAGACACTCGAGATCTACGCGCCGATTGCGAATCGCCTCGGCCTGAACAGCATCTACCAGGAGCTCGAGGACCTCTCTTTCAAGCACCTGTATCCCGACCGATATCGTGTCCTCGCCAAAGCCGTCAAGGCCGCTCGCGGCAATCGTCGCGAGGTCGTGAGCAAGGTCATGGATGCCGTTAAGCGCAAGCTCAAGGACAACAATGTCGAGGCGCTGGTCCATGGGCGTGAGAAACACCTGTATTCGATCTATCGCAAGATGCGCGAGAAGCATCTTTCCTTCGCTCAGGTGACCGACGTTTTCGCCTTTCGCATCATCGTGAAGGACGTGCAGTCGTGTTACCTCGCTCTGGGCGCATTGCACGGCCTCTACAAACCCATCCCGGGCAAGTTCAAGGACTACATCGCCATCGCCAAAGCGAATGGCTACCAGTCGCTGCACACGACGCTCTTCGGGCCATTCGGCAGCCCGATCGAAATCCAGGTTCGCACGCACGAGATGCACAAGATCGCCGAGGCCGGCGTCGCCTCGCACTGGCTCTACAGAAGCTCGGACGCCTCTCTCTCGGAGCTGCAGCAGAAAACCCATCAGTGGCTGCAGAGCCTGATTGAGATGCAGTCGGAGTCGGGCGATTCGGTCGAGTTTCTCGAGCACCTCAAAGTCGACCTGTTTCCCGACGAGGTTTACGTTTTCACGCCGCGGGGACAGATCATGGCGCTGCCGCGCGGCGCAACCGCGGTGGACTTCGCCTATGCCGTGCACACCGACATCGGCAACCGCTGCGTCGCCGTCAAAATCAACCAGGAGCTGATGCCGCTCCGCAGCGAGATCAAGAACGGAGACCGCGTCGAGATCATCACGGCGGCGCACGCGAAACCCAACCCGCTTTGGCTGAATTTCGTGGTCACGGCCAAAGCACGCTCGCACATCCGCCACTTCGTCAAAACCATGCATTTCGAGGAGTCGGTGCAGCTCGGCGAACGGCTGCTCAACCAGGCGCTGGCGAGCTTCAAGTCGACTCTCGCGGACATCCGCGAGCAACACTGGAACCGGCTACTCAAGGAGTCGAGCGCCAAATCGCGGCAGCATCTCCTCTCGGACATTGGTCTGGGAAAGCGCCTCGCGGCGGTGATCGCGCGTCAGCTCCTCTCGCTGGGAAGTCCTCTCCCGCACGAAAGCGGCGTTCCGGGGACGGTCGTGATACGCGGCTCCGAGGGGATGGCGGTCCAGTTCGCCAAATGCTGCAAGCCGATTCCGGGTGACCCGATCATCGGCATGATCAGCAAAGGTCAGGGCATGGTGATCCACACTCACGACTGCCCGGTCATGGCGAAAACGCGTCCGGATCCGGACCGGCTCCTCGACGTGCAATGGGATCAGGAAACGCGCAAGGCGTTCGAGGTCAGCATCAAGCTTGTCGTGGCCAACCAGCGCGGCGTCCTGGCGAAGGTGGCGGCCGAGATATCGGGCGCCGGCTCCAACATCCAGAACGTGTCAGTCGATCCTGAAGACGGCGGCACCTATACCGGTATGCACTTCACGCTACAGGTCTCCAATCGCCTGCATCTTGCGCACATCATGCGGGCACTGCGCAGCATACCGGAAGTGATCCGCATCTCGCGCGTAAAGACCGGTTGACGTCTGGGCGCTCGTCGAGGGAGCTAAGCCAGAGTTTACGTCAGACCTTATCGGCCGTTGAATGCGGTCTGCCACGCCTATCGCGCGCGGCATACGCTCTGCCCGTCGTTCCAGCCCATTGAGTAATCCGCATCGGATTTGAAGCGTTCAGCATTACGCCGAAGGGGCGTCGAGCACGCGTCCGTGTACCCGTCTTTAAAGGCTGGGGAATAGCCGCTGAGATTGTAGGAAGGGCGGGGTGTACCAGCCGCGGTAGACGAGGGTGCGGAACCAGGGGATTCGCAGCCGGCGATACAAATCGCGGACGCCAGGACGACTAGCGCACCGCGGCCAGCACCATTGATAGCCTGAGCTGCGCGACCGATCCAAGGCGGGCGCGCCTTTCCGGTCCCGCGCATGTCGTTAAAACCGCTGGCCTTCCTGCGCTCGGGTAGGCGCGGTATCGACCAGTGCTGCGCTCGCCACGGAGCCTCGCTCGATCTCACGTATCGATTCGATCACGCCGCATTCAGCGCAGTCGAAGGTTGCGATTGCGCGCGGCGCGTCGGTCGGTGCGTCGCGATCGACGGCCGGGGCTGCATCCGTACTCACTGCCGGCGTAGCGCCAACCATCGCGCGAGGCATCCACCCGCTGATCGTCGCCATTCCAACAATGCTGAACACGATGACCGCCACTGCCGCGATCACCAATAGCGGATAGAGTAAGCCCGGTCCTCGCAAAGGATCGCCGCGGCTCAATTCCATGATTGTCCTTTTCGCACGAGCGCTCTCGCGAACACCGCGATAAATCGTTCGTGCCAGAACGCGCGAGCTGTACGTGTGCTCTCGCAACCGATCTCGGTGCAGGCCTCGCCGGCTATCACACAGAACTGCGCGGCACCGGCGAACGCAGGCAGAGCCAGGACGCTGGAGCCGGATCTATAGACGACAGGCACATTCATGATCAGCCTTTACTCAACGACTAATGTTCCGTTTTCGGAGCAAGGTGTATGCCAGCAGAGTTACGGGGCGTGCGTCAAATCAAATTGGCTGAAGTGTCGCCTGTCAGCAACAGGACGATGACGGTGGAGGGCTGCGACCTTGATGGCGCGTGTATTTTTGCTGTCGGGTCAAGCCGACAACGTACTACATCGCCGTGGAGAACAAGCCACAAGGCAGCGAGAAATGAGGCAGCGCCATGGACAGCGACGTGAGTCTTGAGCTGCGAGGCGCTTTATTGCGCAGTCAGCCCTCTAGTCCTGTTTCAGATTCTTGAACAGCTTCGGGTCGAGTTGATGACGCTGCAGCAGCTTGTAGAATTCGGTGCGATTGCGTTTAGCGAGCCGCGCCGCCTGTGTCACGTTTCCGTCGGTGATACGCAGGATCTGCGCAAGATACTCACGTTCGAACTTCCGCCGTGCATCCTCGAAAGAGGCGAATTCGCTCTGCTGGTGCTGGATGGCCTGCTGCACGAGGGGCGCTGGAATCAATGGTGTCGTGGCGAGGGCCACTGCCTGCTCGACGACGTTGTAGAGCTGCCGCACATTGCCCGGCCATGGCGCTGCTAAAAGCGCCTCGATCGCTTCGGGCGCGAAGCCCGAAATGTTGCGGCCGTATTTCTCCGCGATGTGTGTCACGAAATAATTGGTGAGAAGTGGGATATCCTCGCGCCTCTCGGAAAGCGGCGGGAGGTGGAGCGCGACGACGTTCAAGCGATAATAGAGGTCCTCGCGAAAGTTGCCCGCAGCCATTTCTGCTTCGATATTCCGGTGCGTGGCGGAAATCACGCGTACGTCGACATCGAAGCTTTGCGTCGAACCCACAGGCCGCACCTGACGCTCCTGCAGCACGCGCAGGAGCTTCACCTGCAGGGGCACCGGCATATCCCCGATTTCGTCGAGGAATAGCGTGCCCTTGTTCGCCGTCAGGAAGAGCCCCTTGTGATCGCGAGTCGCTCCGGTAAAAGACCCTCTGACGTGTCCGAACAATTCAGACTCGAGCAACTGCTCCGGAATCGCTCCGCAATTGATCGCAACGAACGGCTGGTCGTGGCGCCGGCTTGCGTTGTGGATCGCACGAGCCATCAGCTCCTTGCCGGTTCCTGATTCGCCATAAACGAACACGCTCGCTTCGCTGTCCGCGACCAGCCGCGCCTTCGACAGCACCTCCTCCATCGCCGGATTGCGCGTGAGTATTTCCTTACGCCAGCCCTCGTCGGCTTCTGCGAGACCATCCCCCGCGCCGCCGCCGAGCGAGATTGCGCGCTCGATTTCGGTCAACAGGGTGCGCGCTTCGAACGGTTTGGTCAGGTACCCGAAGACGCCGCCTTTCACTGCGGCAACGGCGTCCGGTATCGTTCCATGCGCGGTCAGTATGATCACGGGCAGCGCGGCATTCTGCGCCTGGATCGACTGAAACAGCGCCATGCCGTCCATGCCGCTCATGCGCAGGTCGGTGACGACGACGCGTGGCCGCGCCACCGCGAGTTGAGCGAGTGCGCGCTCGGCGCTCTCTGCCGTTGTCACCGCATACCCGGCGGCCGACAGACGGATTTGCATGAGCCGCAGAAGGTCCGGATCATCGTCGACCACGAGAATGCTCGGACGGGGAGCGGCCACGGTTGCACTGGCAGTAGCAGTAGTGTTCATATGATCTTCAACGCTTGCGGGGAGGCGGTTCGCCCCGTTCGCTCAGGCTGCGCTCGAGCGTTCTCAGCGCATCGAGCTTCTGTTGTAATCCCTGTACGTTTTGCTGCAGCGCTTGTACGTTCTGCTGCAGTCCTTGATTGTTTTGCTGCAAGCCTTGCAGCTGCGCGACGAGCCGCCGCTGTTCCTGGATATGGGTCGAAAGCAGAAACGCAAGCCCGTGCAGCGGCGCCAGCGGGTTTTTGGCGAGCGGCTCCAGGAGATCCAGCGCGCGCGTTTCGTCGACCGTGCCGCTGCCGGGCACGCTCATCGCCATCGCAAGCTGCAGGCGCGCGGCGTCGCTTCTCGTCTGCGTAAAAGCCTGGCGTGCAGCCTCGAGCTCCCGCGCAAGATCCGCGGCAGACAAACGACGGAACCGCTCGAACTCGGCGAGCAGCGTATCGGCACTCGCCTGCGGCGGCTCCACGACTACCGGATCGGGCTTCGGGACGGGCGCCTTGACGGCCGGCCATGACTCGGGCGCGGGCTCCGCATCGGGGCGCTCGAGTGCAACGCATCCGGTGAGGCACACGGCGACGACGGCCAGCGCGGCTTTCCTGATCATCGCGCCATCTCCGCCGCTGCAGCCGCCTCTGGTGCGTGCGCGACGATCGATGGCGTAAGCGGGAGTCGGACGCGGACACGTGCCCCCGCGCTCGTAGCGACGATTTCAGCGTTGCCTCCATGCATCTGCGCATATTCCCGCACGACCGACAGACCGATACCGGTGCCCTTTACCAGAGTGTCGGCCGCAAGGTTGCCACGGTAAAACGGCTCGAATACGAGCTTACGTTCTTCCGCGGCGATACCCGGCCCTTGATCGCACACATCTATTAGAACGTTGCCGGCGACATGCCGGCCGGCGATCACGATCGTTCCACCCACTGGTGAAAATTTGATTGCATTGGACACCAGGTTGTCGAACATTACTCGCACTTTTTCGAAGTCGGCGGTGAGGGTGAGGTCCTGCACGTCTATATTGAGCGCGAGGCCTTTGGATCTGAGTGCAAGCTTCTGGTCGTCCAGCACGCGGCTCATGATCCGCTTCAATTCGACGCGGGCCAGATCGAGGGAAGGTTTGTGCGACTGGCCGGCGCCGTAGGACAGAAGGTCCTCGATAAGTTTTTGCAATTCTATACTGTTATGTCGAAGTATTTCGGCGACTTCGCGCTGCTCGGGACTGAGCTTTCCGACCACTTCATCCGTCAATAGTTCGGCCCCCTCGCGCAGCGCGGTGAGCGGCGTCTTCAACTCGTGTGACATATGCCGCAGGAAGCGGTTTTTCTGCTGCTCCAGATCGGCGAGCCTGAGTCGCATCCAGTCGAGTTGCTCGCCTAGGTGCTGGAGATCTTCCGGCCCACCCACGCGCACGGGCACGCTGAAATCAGCCTGGCCCAGACGCCGTATGGCTTCATCGATCTGACGAATCGGACGCGCGATCAGGATCGTGAAGCCTATGACGAGAAAAATGACGACGGGAAAGAGTGCCAACAATTGCCATAACGTAATTCGCTGTGCCTGACGCGCTGTCGCGCGCATGTTCTCGACTTCACGGTCGATCAGGGTGTTGCTGCGGCGGTCGATTTCTTGCGCGCGCTCTGCGAGTCCGACAAACGATTGCACCGCCTTCTGCAGATCCTCGGGACGCGCATTCGGACTGGAAAGCAGGTCGTATATCGTGACCTCCCTGCCCACAATTTCGCGCAGAGCGCTGCGCTGTTCGGAATCGAAGGGCAGCCGCGCGAACTCCGCTGCAGTAGCGAGCAGTTGCTTGCGGTGAACGATGTACGTATCGAGCAGCGAGCGGTCCCCGAGAATAAGCATCTGGTGCGCCGCGCGTTCCATGGCGGGAATGATCTCGGCGAGCTTTCGGCTGCTCTGCGTCGCCTGGACCGCCTGATAGACCGCTTTCTGACTCAGGTTGCCGAGACGGTCGATCGAAATGGCGTTATTGATGAGCGCAAACATCAGCGGCAACGCAATCAACGCGAAGCCGAAGAAGAGCAGCTTGAAAAAAGAGCGCGGGTAATAGAACCGCATTCAGGGCCCGTAAAGGTCGGCAGCCCGACCGCAAGCGAGATCGGCGGCGCGGCGCAGCATCTATTCTCTGCGACCGCAGCCCGCTGCGCCTCGTGGCCAGCTTTGGCGACCGTGTCATCCACGGCGCACTTTCACGCCGTGCCGCGGAGGATAGCGCGGCGCGGCTTTTTTATTAAGCCCCGGGCGGCCCTTTTTAAGCGAGCTCGCTGTTCTTGGCCTGCAGCACTTTGATGAGGCCGTCGATGCCCGAACGCTGGATTTCGGAAGCAAACGAGCTGCGATAGTTCGTGACGAGGCTCAGGTTCTCCACGATCACGTCATAGACCTTCCACCCGTCGGGACCCTTGGTCATGCGATAGTCGACAGGAATGGGTTGCGGGCGATTTGGCGTACGCACCAGGGTACGCACGACGGTATCGTTGTCGCCGGGCTTCGATTCCGCCGGTTTAACTTCAATGGATTCCTTGCCGGTCGATGCGACGCTAAGAGAGGCGGTATAGGTGTTCACGAGCAGCTGCCTAAAAGCGTCTTCCAGCGCCTTCTGCTGCGACGGGCTCGCTTCACGCCAGTACCGTCCGACCGCCAGCTGCGTCATGGCGCGGAAGTCGAAATGAGGCAACACTTTCTTCTCGGCAGCCTCGCGCAGGGCTTTCTTGTCCTTAGTCGTACGAATCACAGTCAGCACCTCGTCCGCGGTGCTCTTGACCATGGCGTCGGGCGTCGTCTCCGCAGCTCCGGCGCTGAAAGCAACGCCCATAAAGGCCGCACATAAAAATGTAACCAATCGTTTCACAATGTTCTCCCGGTGGACGGGCGCGTGGTCGGCCCGTGTCAAGTGTTAGGCGAGCGGGCACGCTCTGGGTTCCCGTCATTGTGCAGCACGGCAGCAACCAGCATGCCAACGACCGTACTATAGCAATGCGCGCAATGCGGTCCAAGCAGCGCAGCGGCCAAGATAGCGTCCGCGTCAGCCGGAACAGACTCAGAAGTCGCGGCGAAGCTGTTCAGGCTAGCGGCGCAATTTCCAGCTCAATCGCCAGTTCCTTGAGGTTTGCAAGTAAAGGCGGGGGAAGCGGAACGCCGTTGCGGCCGCGGTCTAGCCGTTTGGCGTGACTTTGCTCACCGGGAAGCCAAATGCGATCGACGCCGGGTAATCGTTTCGAAGCCCGGATGTCGCGCACGAGCCCGTCGACGCTGCGTTTGAACGCGTCCACACCGCCGAACGCTTCGAGGGAAATGGCGACGATCACATGCCCCGTATTGGTCGGGGTCGTATCGTCCGCGTTGAAATCGACGACATCCCTGCCCATGGCGGCGCGATTGAGCGTTCCGGCAAGCAGACCAATGATGAGCGCAAGACCGTAGCCCTTGTATTCACCGATCGGAAGCAGAAATCCTTCGTTTGCACGCCCCGGATCGGTGAGCGGTTGCCCCTGACGGTCCATCATCCAGCCGACCGGCATCGTTTCGCCGCGCTGGGCTTTGGTTTTCACTTTGCCGTACGCGGCAACGGTCGTTGCCATGTCGAGCACGATCGGTGCCTCTTCGCACGCCGGTATCGCGACAGCCAGCGGATTGGTCGAGAGCAGCATTTCGAGACCGCCCCAGGGGGGCAGATGGTTTGCGCTGCCGACCGCGAGATAAAGCCCGATCATGTCGTGCTCGACGGGCATGCTTGCATAAAGCGAAGCAGGGCCTGCATGGTTACTCCAGTTCGCGCCGACCCATGCCACACCTGTCTCTTTCGCCTTGTCGATCGCCGTCTGCGTGGCGAACCGCATCACAAGATGGCCCATTCCGTTGTCACCGTTGATGACTGCCATCGCGGCGGCTTCGCGCTCTATTCGGATGTTCGGCCGCACGTTCACAGCGCCCCCTTTGATGCGACGGATGTATTGAGGCAGTCGGAAAATGCCATGTCCTTCCGAGCCATTGACGTCAGCGCGCGTCATCAGCTCGGCAACGACCCGCGCGTCCGCCGGCGCCACATCGGCCGCCTCGAAGGCACGAGCGATGAAATTTTCCAGGTCCGTCGCTTTAATACGCCGCATTTCAGACATTGTGTTTTGGGGCGAGCTTGTGGCCGTCGTTTTCTGCAGAATCGGTGTCAGTCGATCTTGACGCCGTTGTCCTTGATGATTTTCGCCCAGCGCCTCGCTTCGGCGTGCACGAACGCGGTGAATTCCGCCGGCGAATCGCTGAGGCTGATGGGAAGCTGACGTTTGGCGAGCGCGCCATCGCTGTCGAGCTCTTTCATCGTCACTATGGCATCGGCGTGCAGCTTCGCGACGATTGCCTTGGGCGTACGCGCCGGCGCGAACAGCCCATTCCAATTGAGGCTGCCGATACCGGGAAAACCAGCTTCCGCCATCGTGGGCACATCCGAGAAATCAGGAAGCCGACGCTCCGCAGTTACCGCGTAGGCCCTGATTTGTCCGGCTTTGACCGAACCCACGTTCGAGGCCACGTTGGCTTCCGTGATGTGGATGTCTCCGCGCAGCATCGCGGGCAGCGTTTCACCGGCACCCTTGGATGGCAGATGCACCATGTTCACACCGGCCGCCGCTGTAAGCGCCAGCATGTCCAGATGCGAATACGACCCGAGCGGCGCCTGATAATTGAGCTGCCCCGGACGCTGTTTTGCGTAGGCGAGCGCCTCTTTCAACGTGTGCGCTGGAAGTTTCGGCGTGCCGAGTATGAAGTTTGGAATGGCGACGAGCTTCGTTATGGGTGCGAGATCCTTCAGCGCGTCCACTTTCATGCGATCGTGGAAAAGGATCGGGTTGATCGAGTTCGTCGAAATGTTGCCGACGAGCAGGGTATAGCCATCAGGCTGGGACTGCGCCACCAGCTCTACCGCAATATTTCCCGCTGCCCCCGACCGGTTGTCAATGACGATTTGCTGCCCTACTCTTCTACTCAAGCTCGGCTCCAGCACGCGCGCAATGATGTCGGTTGCGCCGCCGGGTGCGAACGGCACCAGCATCCGTATCGGTCGGACGGGATAAACCGGTTCAGACGAATTCGCTGCGTACGCGGGTGAAGCAAGGGCAGGCAGCGCCGCGACAAGGACGATCGAGAACATCCTCACGGACCCCTCCTTTGTTGTTCTAGACCTTTTTCCTCCAGCTCCACCAGCGTGCCCAGGAAATCCTTGGGATGAATGAAAGCAATGCGTTCGCCATGCACGTTGTGCTGCGCCCGCCCATCCCCCAGCACACGCACGCCTTTGCGGGTAACCGCGTCCGTTATCGCATCTACACTGTCGACTGCCAGGCACACGTGATGGATGCCGCCGTGGGGATTGCGTTCCAGAAATTTCGCCACAGGTGAATCGGGCCGCAACGGGGACATCAATTCGATGCGCGCATTGCCGAGATCCACATACGCGAGGCGCACTCCCTGCTCCTGATTGACCTTCTGATCGCCGAGCTCGAGCCCGTATATCTCCTTCAGCCGCGCAGCCGCGACGTCCAGATCGGGCACGACCAGAGAGACGTGGCTGAGGCCGAGGATTATCGATGGCTGGATGGTAGATTCACTCGCGATATTGCGGGGCATGCACCGGTGTGTCCATCGCGGTTAGATTACTCTAGCTGAACGCAGTTCGGCGATGCGAGCGTCGGACAGTTGCAGCATGTCGCGCAGCACCTGTTCGGTATGCTGGCCCAGCGTAGGCGGCGCTCTACGCACCGAGGCCGGCGTATCGCTGAAACGGAATGGAATGCCGAGCATCTTCACTTCACCCGCGGTCGGATGCTGCACGCTGAGCACCATCTCGCGGGCGACGGCATGCGCATCGTGCAACGCCTGCGTGACCGAATTGATGCGGCCGCACGGGATGCCCGCTTGCGTGAGCTTCGCAAGCCAGAACTCCGCCGAGGCCTGCCGTAATGCATCCGAAATAGCGGAATCGAGTGTGTCGCGATGGCCCACCCGGTCGGGATTTTTCGCGTACCGCGGGTCGGTCGCCCACTCCGGTTTTCCGAGCAGCGCAGCAAACCTTGCGAACTGAGCATCGTTGCCGACCGCAACGGCGATCATTCCGTCGCTGACCGAGTAGGCCGTGTAAGGAACGATGTTGGGGTGACCATTCCCGAAACGGCGGGCGTCCCGGCCGGACAGCAGATGGTTCGATGCGACGTTCGCGAGCATCGCAAGACTCGAATCGAAGAGTGACACCTCCACCTGCTGTCCTTTGCCGGTGCGATGACGCGCCTGCAGCGCTGCAAGTATGGCGTTGCACGCGAGCATGCCGGTGCAGATGTCGACGATCGCGACACCGTATTTCATCGGTTCGCCTTCAGGGTCTCCACAGATGCTCATGAGGCCGGACTCCGCCTGGAGTATGAAATCGTAGCCAGGAAGTCCGGCTTTCGGCCCTGACGAGCCGTAACCCGTAATCGAGCAGCGAATGACGCGCGGCGCGTGCGTCTGCAGCCAGTCGTTATCGAAACCCCACTTCTCCAGTGTCCCGAGCTTGAAGTTCTCGACGACGACGTCGCACTGCGCGATCAGCTTGGCCAGGATTTCCTGGCCGGGCTTCACGGCCATGTTGAGCGTGATCGAGCGCTTGTTGCGGTTGATGCCGAGAAAATACGCCGATTCCTTCGCCGCGAATGGAGGGCCCCACATGCGTGTGTCATCGCCCGTTCCGGGCGGTTCGACCTTGATTACGTCTGCGCCCATGTCGCCGAGCGTCATGGTGCAGAGGGGCCCCGCAAGGATGCGCGTTAGATCGAGTACCCGTAACCCGTCGAGTGCTCC
>JAQGNH010000305.1 GCA_028291945.1 Betaproteobacteria bacterium | reverse complement strand
AAGCGAGCGCGGGGCGCTTCAATTTCGGCACCTCACAGTTCAGCGTGGGACATCTCGCCGGTGAGCTGTTGAAAGTGCGAACGGGTGTACAGATGACGCATATCCCGTACAAAGGCACCGGTCCGGCTTTGACCGACCTGCTGAGCGGGCAGATCTCGCTCATGTCCTCGACATTGCCGCCGGCGCTGCCTCACATCAAATCCGGCCGACTGCGCGCGCTCGCGATCAGCGCTGCGAAGCGCTCGCCGCTCGTGCCGGAGCTGCCAACGGTGTCGGAGGCAGGCGTCGCGGGTTTCGAAGCGACAGGCTGGAACGGGTTCCTGCTTCCCGCGAAGACACCGAGAGGCATCGTCACGAAGCTGCAGCAGGAAATCGTTCGCACGTTGACCCTGCCCGATGTGCAGGAGCGTTACACGCGCGCAGGCATCGAACCGGCGCCGAGCAGTCCAGACGCGTTCGGCGCGCTGATTGCGCGGGAGTTGGCGAAGTGGGCCAAGGTCGTGAAGGAAGCGAACGTGCGAGGTGACGAGTAGTCGAATTGCGATATCTTGGGCGGTATATTCCTGCTTGAACGGACGAAATTATTGTGATGCTTGCGAAGCTCGGCGCACTGAGAAGCAATCTGCGTCTCACCAGCGCGCTCATCATGCTTGCGTTCGTGATTTGCCATTTGACTGCGCATACGTCGCTACTGATCTCCATCGACCGCGCACAAGCCGTGCTTCATACATTAATGTCACCATGGCGCAGTGCTTTCGGCACCGCCCTGCTGCTATCGGCGCTGCTGGTTCACTACTCGAACGCGCTGTGGTCGATCTATGTCCGGCGCTATCTCCGCCTGACGCGATGGGAATGGTCTCAGCTGGGTCTTGGACTTTGCATACCGATGCTGTTGATGTTCCATGTCATGGGAACGCGCGTGGCCGAGATCAGGCTGGGCGCAGATAACTATTACAGCTCGGTGCTCGTCGTGCAGTGGGTGCTCTCGCCGTGGCTGGGCATCGTTCAGGTCGCGGCAGTGCTGACCGTCTGGATCCACGCCTGCATTGGCATTCACTTCTGGCTGCGCACCAAAAGCTGGTATCCCGATCGGCGCGTGTTCTTTGGTGCTTTTGCACTCCTGCTCCCGACACTCGCTCTCGCGGGCTACGTCACGGCCGGCAACCAGATTTTGCGCGAAGCCAGGAAAGCGGATGGCTATGCGAGCCGCACCCTCTACGAATCGAGCATAACCGATGCAACCCTGGCCGAGATCCGAAGGATGGCCGCGATCGGTTGGTCCATGCATCTGGGCCTATTGCTGGTGCCATTCGCGGGCCGCGGCGTGCGGACGTGGCTTCATCGGCGCGGCCGGCCGCCGATGCTGAGCCATCCGGGCGCACGCGTGTTACGCATACTCCCGGGCGCAACGGTTCTCGAAACGCTGCGCGAGAACGGCATTCCGCATGCGTCCGTCTGCGGAGGCCGCGCGCGTTGCACCACCTGTCGCATTCACGTCGTCAAGGGCCTCGATGCACTCCACACGCCTGATGCTCTGGAAGCGAAGGCGCTCGCCCGCATCGAAGCACCACCCGGCATGCGGCTCGCGTGCCAGGTTCGCCCCACTGCCGACATCTCCGTGATGCCGCTCCTGTCGGCCGACGCGACGAGTGCCGACGGCGCAGTGCGCGGTGGCCTGGAAGGCAGTGAGCGCCCGATCACCATCATGTTCATCGACATGCGCGATTCGACTACGCTTGCCGAAGCGAAGATGCCTTACGACCTCATCTATATACTCAATCAGTTTTTTGACGAGATGACGAAAGCATTGGCCGCGACGAATGGGCATTGCTCGCAATTCACCGGTGACGGGCTGCTGGCGCTCTATGGGCTCCACGAGAACGAGCCTGCGATCGGCGCAGCTGATGCTTTGCGCGGCGCGCGCGAGATGCTGTCCCGACTCGATCAGCTCAATCGCAGACTCGAGGGGGAGCTTGCGCGCCCGCTGCGAATCGGAATCGGGATCCACTTCAGTGAGGCGATCGTCGGGTCGATGGGCCCGCCGCGTGGCAAGATCGTCAGCGCGATAGGCGATCCCGTAAATACCTGCGCGCGGCTCGAAAGCCTCACCAAGGATTATGATTGCCCGCTGATCGTGTCACGGCGTGCGGCCGAGATGGCCGGGCTCGATGTGCGGGACCTGAAGCTGCACGAGACGCGGGTCAAGGGGCGCGTCGAAATGGTGCAGTTCTATGCTCTGAGCAGCGTGCCCGACTTACGCGCGTAATCGAGAAGAACCAAAATAACGGCGGCGCTGTCTGCCGGCTCACCCGGCGAGTGCGCCGGCTTCGGGGCCGGCACGCACCTCTGTTGACGACTGGCGGACACGTCGCGAGTATGAGCGTCAGCCGCCGCGCTTCTCGGCGCCAGGTCATCCGGCTGGATGTTCTGCTCAAGAATGAGCTTGCCCCAGTTGGCACTCTGCGCCGGAGGTCTCGGGTATTACACTGGACCGTGCACACGCCGGGCACGGGCATGCACCACTATACGTTCACGCTCGTCGCAACAGACGTCGAGCCCGGCGCGCTGCCGGCCGGCCTCACGCGCGATGAGCTCTTCGACAAACTGCAAGGGCACAGCAAAGGGGCGGCCGGTCTCGTCGG
>JAQGNH010000268.1 GCA_028291945.1 Betaproteobacteria bacterium | reverse complement strand
GGCGTGTTCATTCCGCTTATCGAGTTCGAACGGAGGAAAATCGAACCTTCGCTCGCGTTGCGCGCGCTAAGCGAGTTGAACATGTTGGCGCGAGCGCCAGGCGTTACATCGCGCACCGCGGCACGCGACTTTGGCGGTGAACAGAAGGTAGGGCTGGTGCTCAGTCCGCACTTCGTTGCCGGGCTGGATGCCGCCAACTTCGACACTCAAGACAGCTGAGCCACTGACGTGCTGCTTCGAAAATACGAGATGCCTTGGCGCCGCGCCTACGAAGCGTACGCTGCCTTGGGTTGGTTCATAGCCTTGGTCGCATTCGCGGCGTTCGCTTTCCGCAATCAGCTGCCGTGGCTCATAGCCTGCCCATTGATCGCTGTGTGTCTAACGATCGCCGTTGTGAGGGCAGGGCAGGGCCTACGAATATTGATTGTGCGCGCGTCGCTATCGGGGCGGGCTATGCAGATCGTTACCACGCGGGCGTTAGGGAAACTGTGCAGAAGGCCGGAGCAGGTTTTCCTGGGCTTCGGGTTCGAGTGGCTGCCGCTGCACTCGCAGCGCCTGTACGAGCTCGCCAAGGTGAATTTCCGCGACTATGCCGTGTCACCGACCTTGCTGCGATGCCTTGGGTACGGCGTCGCCCCACAACCGGACAGCGAGATCGGCCTGCCGTACATCCATGGCGTAGAGCCGCGGGAGCAGCCGCTGTACCGTCCATTACACAATTTCGAGGGCGGCACCCTGCTTGTCGGTACAACGCAGTCCGGCAAGGGTGTTGCACTGGCGAACCTCATTACGCAAGCGGTTCGTCGCGGTGACGTCGTGATCATCGTCGATCCCAAGAATAGCCACCGGCTCAAGCGCGCCGCGATACGGGCGTGCGAAGACTACCGCGAGCACGATACGTTTCTCGAGTTTCATCCGGCATTCCCGGAAAAAGGCGTGCGGCTGGATTTCACATTCAACTGGCAGAAACCAACCGAGATCGCATCGCGTATTCAGTCGATCATGCCACCGGACACGGCGGGGGCGTTTTCAGCTTTCGGCTGGGACGCGGTCAATGTTGTTGTGCAGGGACTGGTCGAGCTGGAAGAGCGGCCGAATTTGATGAAGCTCACGAAGTACATTGAGGGCGGTATTGAGCCGGTCCTCGAGGCGTCACTACGGCGGTTTTACGACGCGCTTCACGGACCTGGCTGGCGTGATCAGTCGGACATGAAGAAACTGCTGAGCGACGCGCAACGCGGCAATCTCAAGCGTCCGTCGGAAGCTGCGAGCATTGAGCTCCTCGCGCTGGTCGCATTCTATGAGCACCATGTACCGCAGAATCAGCGCAACAGGGTCATCGATTCGCAAGTCCGTACATTCCGGCACAACCGCGAGCACTACCAGAAAATCACCGCCAACCTGTTGCCGATACTTTCTATGCTCACCTCGGGCGATCTGGGCTTAAGCCTCTCCCCGGATCCGTTCGATGCCGACGATACCCGAGCGATCATGAACTTCGAGAAGATCGAGCGTGGCGGCCACGTCCTGTACCTGTGCCTCGATTCGCTGCCCGACCCATCGGTGGCGTCCGCAATCGGCGCTCTTTCGCTTGCAGATCTGGCTGCGCGGGCGGGCATGCGCTACAACCTAGGCGGTTACCGCCGCATCTCGCTATTTGTCGATGAGGTGTCGAATGTCATCAATCAGCCGCTGATCGAAATTCTCAACAAAGGCGCCGAGGGCGGCATTTTTACGACCTGCGCGATGCAGACGCTGGCCGATTTGGCTAAGCGGCTTGGCAGCGAAAACGGCGCGCGCATGGCGCTCGGCAATCTCAATAACCTGATCGCGCTTCGTTCGAAGGATCGGCCGACACAGGACTTTATCGTGGAGACTTTCGGAAAGACAGCGATTCATACGTTGCGTGTTGGCCTGAACAACGCTGCTGACGCACACTTTGGCGACTTCACATCAGCGTATTCCTCACAACTGACCGAAACGACGGAGGAGCTCATCCCGGCCGACATCCTCGGAAAACTACCGAATCTCCAGTACTTCGCTTCGGTTTCCGGCGGCCGGATCATCAAGGGACGCTTTCCGATTCTCGATCCGGATCACGATCGAGCGTCGTCGGTAACGGCATGATCCGCGTCGTGACAACGGTATCGCTAGTTGCGAATCTCATTTTGGTGCTCTATCTGCCATCGGCCTATCCGCCCGACCGCTTTATTGGTCAGCTGCGTGCCGAGTACGAGTTGACGAATGAATTCTGGGGACAGGGTGCCGGGACGCGTACACTGGCGCGCATGCTGGATCTACAAGCCGCCACTAGACAAATCAGCCCAGCGCCTCCCTTGGCCAGCTCACCTCCGCCGAATAGCGTGAACTTGGCAGTGGCCACGCAAATGTCCGAAGTGAATTCACGTCTCT
The DNA here is from genome assembly GCA_028291945.1 of Betaproteobacteria bacterium. GTDB lineage: Bacteria > Pseudomonadota > Gammaproteobacteria > Burkholderiales > SG8-41 > JAQGMV01. The sequence continues at coordinate 27,801 of JAQGNH010000268.1, read as the reverse complement.
TTGATAATGAGTACTTCCGGTCGACCGAATCGCTGTTTGCATTAGCGACTTACCGGTTCTCCATGTTGATGGAAGGACTGCCATTTCTCTGGGTGTTCCTGGCAGCAGCGTTATTCGACGGACTCGTAATGCGAATCGTCAAGTCCAAGGAGTTTCTCCGGCACGATCCTGAGATTTTTGCGCTTCAAGTCTGTGCCGGGATCTTGACCGCATGCGCGACTATTGTTGCGTTTGTTTTACCCGTTGCAGTGCCTGCACCTTCTTTCTGTCTCGTGCCGCTCGCTCTCAGCGTATTCACTAATCGCGCGATAGCCAACTTCCATCGTCGCGGCTAGTGGCAGACCCCTCATTTACTACGACCTCAGTTGTCCACAGATCTAGTGGATATCCTTCTGGATAAACTGGTTCTTCAAAAGCCGGATCCCAAGGACAGTGTGCCGGACGGGTCCAGTGCGCAAAAAATGATCCGGTGTTTTGGTCGTCGATGCGTTCGAAGCTGACGTATTGAAAAGAAAACCCGCCGCCGTTCGGGCAGCGGGTTCATTGATGCAGGAAGCTCACGGCGTCTAGTTCGCCTGGCGTTTTCGAAAGTCCGCTCAGACAGCTTCGGCAACTCCTTTCCACTCGCTGGCCGGAAGTTCGATCAGCTTGCCGCCAAGCGCCTCGAACTCAGTCGCTCGGTCATAGTCAGCGATCTCGTGCGAGTAGTGCGTGACCGCATTGACCAAGCCATAGCCCGTCAGGTCGCCTTCGACAATCAGCTGACGCAGCACCCCCGCACGTTCGACATCGTTGAGCGTGTAGCGGTTGGCGAGCACTTCGACCGCCTTCACTGGATCTCCGGTGAGCTTGATGTCGAGCGTCTTCCTCATCTTTTCCGCGACCTGGCGGAAAGTCGCCTCTGAAACCGCGGCTTCGACGACGTCTCGCACCTTCAGGAAGAACGCTTTGTCGTCCGCCGCGAGCGTCTCGTCCTTGAAGACGGTGATTGGTTCGTCTTCCGCTTGCAGGATCCGGCCGATGTGCGTCTTATGCAGTGCCCGGTCCGACGCTATGAGCCCGTTAAGGCAGATCAGCCGGTAGACCAATGGCTGCACAGACAGCGTGCCTTGGCCGACCTCCGAATTCGTGATCACGATTCCGGCTTGCACGATATCGCCCGGAGCGATCTCGTACTCGACGCGCGGGGTAACCACCTTGAGGTACATCTTGGTCTCAGTGAGCTCGACCGATTCGAAACGCGCGTCCGGCAGCTTTTGCAGTATCGGCAGCACGTTTTCTGCCAGATCGAAATTGTCCAGCCGACGATAGCGGTCGGACAGCACCGCGCGCACCTGACCATCGAGTGTCCGGATCATCCGACGCTCATCCTCGGTCTGCAGCCACGTATTGACATTGCGGTCGAGCAGACCGGGTTGATCCGCGCGCATCCGTTCGAAGTACGCATAGGGGATCTTCAGTTTTTCCGCCAGTTGGCGGCGCGCAAGGTTGGTGATGCCGTACTCCTCGACGCCTTCTTTGGCTTGTATCAACATCCTGCAACACCCGCCTTGATCCGTCTCGCATCGAATAAGAGGCGAGGGCACTACCATGTCGTGCTTGGTCGCGAGTTGCCGCTCGAGTTCTTGCGCGAGGTTAACGAGAGAACGTCCGCTTTTCATACTGAATGCTCCAAAAGAAAGCGGAGACGGCACACCCCAACCCGGGGTAATACGCATCCCCGCTTGGGTCGTTGATGAAAGCGGCTCGGAGGAATCCGAACCGCAGTGTCTGCGCGACATGGATCGCGCGGTGTCGTAAGGGCTGCCTTCGCCACGCTTGACGCGGGGCCCGGTGTGACAGCTACCAGCAAAAGCCTTTTCGGCAGAACCCGACCAGAGTCCCTCTGAAAAGGCGGGTGCGATATCGCTATCGCACCGTGGCGCTAAGCCAACTGTCGGTCGTTTTCAAGATGCAAACGCCAGACATCCGCCCAGTCGCTTCCCGCATGTCTTGGGACATACACTTCGACATGGCGCGCGCCGGCTTTCTTCTCCGCTTTCTTCAAACGACGGGCGAGGGCGAATGCGCATGCTTGTCCGTCATATTGGTTATCGGCGTCGTTATCGGCGTAAATACAGACGTGCTGCACGATCTCGGGCAGCCATAGCCGCTCCATGTTGCCGGCACTGATCGCTGCCCACACGGGCTTGCCGGTCCGGACATGCACCGCGAGCGCCGTTTCAATGCCTTCCGCGATCGCCAACGTGTCAGTGGCTTCAAAGAGTCTCACGGCTGCACCGTTAATGCCGGCAGACAGCACCTTCTTTGCACTTATCGCTAACGCCTTGTGACCGTCGTTGAGGTAGGTCCTATGAAGCGTTACCGCATCGCCCTCGGCTGCTTGTACGCACGCAAGCATTGCCGGATATTCGGCGATTTTGAGCGACTTTCCGGCGTTGTCCTTTTCGTAGTAACCAAGTGCTGGATGAAACCGCAAGACCCTCGGAAAATTCGACAAGGACAAGCCACGATTACGCAGGTAGCGATCGACTTCGTCGCCTTGGCGCACGGGCTGAGCTTCGTTCCAGATCCGCTTCGCCAGCTTCTTCATTCTGTCAGGGGAGGGCTCACCAGGCCGGCTGACGGCCGCACTGATGCCCCCGACACATTGCTCGACACGCGTGAGAATCGTGCCGAAGTCCCAGCCTTGTATACCCTGCAACAGTTTGAAGCCGCCGCCGGGTCCGCAGCCGCGACAATGGTAGTTCCCTTCACCATATTTATCAGTGTATTGGAAGCGATCGGTTCCGCCGCATAGCGGACAGGGCTGATTGCGCCTGTTGAGAATCTTCTCGTCCACTCCCAGCGCACGCAGGATTCCGCTCCACTGACCATGCGCGCGCCGCTTGATTGCCTCGACACGCGCCCCGAAAGCATAGGTTTCCATATCGATCTCCTGTTCAGGCGACGAGTTCGACAGCATGTTCGCCGCGTCGGTGACCTACCTTCAGACGGAACGTCTTTCCTTGCAGCAGCGGGTACTGTTCCAGCTTCAAACCTTGCACGAGAGATCTCAGCGTGACGTTCGGATCCGTAGCCCGCAGCCGGAGAATGAGATCGGCAAGCGCAGCGCGGTCGGCATCCCGGTAGTCGTAGAGAAACTGATCGTGCTCGTCGATAAAGTCGGAGGCTTGACGTACTGGCTCTCCGGAAGCCTCTCCCGCCGGTATAAAGATCGAGCCCTCATGGTAAACACCTTCATCCGCGATCTCCACGCGTTCGTCTCCGAGTGTCAGCGATACGGCATCGCAGAGGATCACCTCGGTCCAGATCCAGCGCCCCTCGAGCATCCCCCGACAGTGCGCGCCCACCGCGTCCACCTGTACGGGGGCATCGTCGAGCACGCGGGTATATGGGTGGGCCCAATGATCGCGGTGCAGCGAAACTGCAGAAAAAACGATGTAGCCCTTTGCTTTCGCAAGCATCCAGCAGGCGACGTTCTCGCTGCGCGTGCTGTCGAGCTCAGCGAGGACCGTGCGACCGCCTTCGATTTCGCTTCGAGTGAGACAACGCCCCACGGGTTCAAGGTACTGGCGGCTTTCGTACGCTTCCTGAAGGGGATAGCCCACGATGCGCTGGCAGAGGCACTTTGGCAGTAGCGGGACGGTGTTGAGAAGGTCGAGATGACCCCAGCGGCTCATTGCCTTGAAGAACAGATCGACAAAAACCTCTGGTTCCAATTCGGTCTTTGCAGCGATCACTGCCTGTCGCCACAAGGATTTAAGGCAGCCATCGATGCGCCTATACTGATCCTCTTCGTCGATGAGCTTGTCGCGATCTGGAAGACGTGCCATGAACTTTTGTGAGTCAAGGTGCACGACGTTCACGTGTTCAGGATCGAAACCCGACGGCCGCATCACGCAGAAACCCTGTAGAAAGACCAGCGTATCCGTCGAATACTTGCCATCCTGTGTGCCCGTCAGGTACACCTCACCGATCTCGGTGGGGGTGAACGCAAGCCGTTCGATCGCGTGAATGCGCGATATTTCGATGCCGTTAAAACAAACAGCAATCGGAAAGCCGCTAGCGACCGTGCTCAGCCGCGTCTTCAGACCGGGTAGCAGGACCTCGTGCAATTCAACGACGGTTTGGCGCTCGTCCGGCACGTTTATAACTTCGATGGGCTCGCGCTTGAGTGCGGCGTCAGTCATGAAGTCAATTTTCTGCCCGCGCGAAACGACGACACAGCGTGTAGCAGAATACAAGCATTTCGAGAACCCGATTCCAAACGCTCGCTCTTCGCGACAGATGCTGTTCGCCCAACCGGATTCGTTGAACGTCAGCAATTTCTGGAAATCCTCAATACCGCAGCCGTCATCGATGATACGAAGCACTTTCGCTCCTTCGTCGTAGAGAACTTCGACGCGGCGCGCGTCCGCACGCCGCGCGTTTTGCATGAGCTCGGTAACGAGCGTGTACTTGTCACTGAAGGCATAACGCTGGTTACGTAACGCGCCTTCTTCGTTGATGCGAACCTGTATGCGCATTTGAATGCTCCATAAAAGCAGGCGGACGAGAGCCCCGTGCGGGGCCGCCCGCCGGGGGGCTAATTGGAATACGGGCGCCTTAATGGCGGACCGCGGGTGTGTACAACTGCCCGACACGACTCGCTTCGCCCAGACTGTGCCCCCGCAATTCGAGGTGCAGCAGGAATTGGGTGTTGATCGCGTTGCCGCGATCGTCGAGACGTTGCACCTTGCATCCGATCGAGTGCCAGTAAAGGCGATAGACGAGACGATCGGCGCCTGATATGACGAAGTGGCGCCCGGGTTGTCCCGTTAACACTTCACTCTCCTTGACCAGATACTCGATGTCTGCGGCCCCACTCACGCGGAGCATTGAACAGAGCTCGCGATTGCGGTCAGTTGCGCTCAACATGATGTTCTCCTGGGTAGTCGTCTGGACCGCATGCGTTGGAATTGCGTGATGATGCGGCAGACGCTGGTGGGGTGTTCTCCGCTATCTCCAAGTGAGGGTGCGAAGCGTGTGGTGCTGAAATGACGGGCCATGACGGCTCATCCTTGTGAGCGTTTTCGATACGCACAGCGTCCTCGTAGTCCATGCGACCCATAAAGCCGTATGCGCAGAAAACGAGGAGCAGATAGATGAATGCTCTAATTCTGGACATGCGTATTCCTCTTGAAGGAGCCGACAAGCGGCTCAGTTGTGATTTACAAAGAGATCGCCTTGAACCGTGTGGTTCTTAATTTGCTCGTTGATCCACTGAGGGTTCTTTTCGAGTCGGCTTTCGATCCACTCCGGATTCTTCAGGACCGCGTCCCGTACCCAGGACGGATACCGCTCGAGCGTTGCGGTTAGCCACGCATTGATCCGGCGCCTGATTGATTCGCGGATCGCCTCGGGATCGATGAGCCCGAAATAAGGCATTGGCGACAAAGGACTGCATCCAACGACTTTCAGGCAGCTAACGAAAGAGAACGGCGAGTTATCCTTCTCGTCTTCGGCGAAAATCCAGCGCAGCGTGTCAAGCTTTTCTTCGAGGGGAGTCTCCGGATCGCGAAGATGGCCGACTTCCTTCAGCAACCGCCAATGAAGAAGCACGATGTCTTCTTCGTTCCATTCGACAGGCGTATCCTCCGCGAGGCTTGCCGTCGCGTCGGGCGTTGCCGATCCCGGCACGAGCGATTGCGGTACTGCCACCTGCGCGCTGCCACCGGAACTTTCGCTTACTAAACTTTCGAGTACGTCAGGTACGGAGCCGATTGACGACGTATCCGTATTCGGCATCTTTGCCTCCAAAAAAACGGAGGCAATTGCTTACCCACAAGGGGGCAATTGCCCCGTGGGGTGAAGGATGACCGGCGTGAAACCGGTGCTATGGGGCTGGCGTAAGTACAAGGTGGAGGTAGCCACCTGATCGGCGTGCCAGCTACCGATCAGAAAACTTTCAGCGCGAGAGACGATCCCCCGCCCGCGAACCTATGTGGCTCGGGCCGGAGAGTGCGCGAGGTCAGAAGGTGTTCGATGCGCGAAAGTTGAGGGCTTGCCAGTGGTGCTGCAGGGCTAGCTGCTGCGTTAAATGAACAATAATTCGCACACGCAAGAATGGTCAATAGTGTTTTCCGCCCATACCCGCGCCGGTGCCGAAAAAGCGCTTCATGGCGAGCCTTTTCTGATGGCGAATGCGGGTGTCCGCGCTGAACATCATCTTTAGTCGCACATCGGCGGAGCTGGCAATGACGAACGAGCAAAACGTGAAGATGGACGAAGGCGCGGTGAACGACCGCATCCTGGCAAAAGAGGTAAAAGCGGATTTTCGCCGCGTCGAAGCGGCGAGCGTCAAGATGATGACGCATTTAACGAGCGCCGAAGCGAAAAGAATGTTCGTCCGGTTCTTCAATACGGTTCAGCTCAACGCCCATTTCGTTTCGGTAATCGCGCGAACGAAGCTCAAGCACGAGGATGTCGAACGCGTCGAAGCTGCCCTGCGAGAACGAGTCGAAGCCGTGTCCTACGACCTGAACAAGGCGATCGATGGGGCTGAAGCGCTCTTCAAGATGAACGGCATCACCACCGTTGCAACTTACGACACGAAGCCGCTCGAGCTGGAAGTGGGAATCATCTCGTCTACGGGCAGACGTTATTTCGAGCTTCTCAACAAGCTGGACCAACTCATGCCGCTCCTGCAAACGCTCGAGATTCACGAAGTAATTACGCCACGCGATGCGGACATTCAACGCGCTGCCTTCAAACGCGCAATCAGGACTGTGGCAGGCAGCGCTCGCAGTTTGGCGGCTGGTTTAAGAAGACATATGAACGAGCTTCGCGCCAGGGAAGCCGAACGTGACCGCGTGAAGGCAGCTAATCGCAGTGCGAAAATTGATTCACGTCCAGCCGCACCTGAACCGGCGGATGGCGCTGGCGGCGAAATGCAGCTGGCGATCGTCGCGCACGAGCACACCGTCGACGTTGTGGGGGCGCAGACAGAAACCGGATGACACTGACTGAAGCTGCCATACTGTCTTTCTCGCCCGCGGGGTTTATCCTCTGCAGGTGCATTGCCGAGTGGCGGGGCATCAACGGAATCGTAGCGATGCTTAGTGAGATGCCGGACGAGAGGTATGTGGAATTCGTCCAAGGATTTCCGAGAAAGGAGCGCTCGTCAAGAAGTCTGGCGTGGTGCTCTTATTTCGGGCGAACTGCTCGCCCGTGACCAAAACGGCTGTTGCCGATCAAGGCGCGCGCTTGCGGCCCTTATATGACGCGCCAAACGAAAAACCCGCTGAGCGCTATTAAGTGTGGAATTAGATGTTGCGGTGTGTCGCGCGCAATTTGCAATGGCTTCCGAGCCGAGTATCTGCGGTGAAGCTCACATTATTTCAACTACCACCGGTGGCGCTTCAGCGAAGCGAGTTTGTTCAGTGGTTGATCGCAACATGAACCAGCGCCTGTTGTGATGACGGTGCGGCGCGCTCGGTGAACACGGGCGCCGATGGCAAGAATCGCCTCAGAATGATTCGGTTAGTGAAGTCGTTGTCGCATTCAGGGGCCGTGCCTTGCCCGGTGGGCCCCTGGTATTCTGTATCGCGTGAATATTGAGACCGCCGATCATCCGATCATGATTGTTCGCTGGAACGCTACGGTGGCGAGGGGAGGCGCCGTGTCTTATCCACCGGGGGTGTGGATAAGCCTGTGCGCAATGCGTTTGGGCCGCCTCTAAATTGTATCCAGGTAACGAGATTCTTTGGATTGTGCAATTTATACGCGCAGCCGTGAGTGCTGGAACAATCAATGGCTTACGCTCGACTCCTGTCGGAGCAGGCCCGCGCGATCGGCTCACAGTTACGTAAATGTGACGACTGTGGATCAACCACAAAACGCGTGGCGTCGCAAGAGTCGCGCAACCTTTTTTGCTGCAGCTGTTAGCAGCCGTGGGTCTCAGACGGTCCCATGTCAAACCTTCGCGATGTTACTGAGCCCTGCATCTCCCACAGCGACCTGATGCTTGCCACAACAGGCACGTTGTTCTCGGCTCCAGGCTGGCTTTCGAACTCAAATACGAAGGCTTCCGCTGCGCAACATCGAAACGCGGTGGCTCTGTACGCCTAGACTGCCGCACGGGCGAGACATGGCCGCTCGTTTTCGGCGCTCGTACAAGCGATCCAAACCACGAGGCATGACTTCGTTTGCGATAGCGAACCCGTCGTGCTCGATGACCAAGGCCAGCGGTGCGAGACATGGGAAAAAAGACTTGGCGACTGCCTCAGGCCGTTTCAACTGCCTTTACCGCAGAAGCGCTGGACGAACTGGGCGAGGCGATCAAGTCGTTCAGCGAAATGGCTCGTACTGTGCACGTTCTGTTAGACACCAACTATCAGGACCAAGGGCAGGTAAACGCGCGCCGGCTGGCAAAGAGCCTGGCGAGTCCTCTTCTTAGCTCAAAAGGTTTCTCGGCGGCGACCGAGCAATTCACGGCTCACCGGCATATTGCCGGCGTGCGATTCGGCGCATGCGTTGCTCGTGCAATGGCTGCAAGGAGACTGCCATGCCAGACGACAGGAAGAATCGCGGTCAGCAGGACCGCAACCGCATCGACGTGAACGAGGACTACGAGCTTCGCTACTGGACGAAAGAACTCGGTGTCAGCCGTTGACGAGCTAAAATCAGCGGTGCAGAAGGTTGGGGCGAGCGCAAAGACTGTGAGAGAGCACCTCGGCAAGACGGAAGTAGGTGCCACGCGTGAGCGCGAGCGTCGTTAGTCAGCGCATCCAGGCTTCGCCGCGTTCTCAAGACACTCACGACTCGTGGTGAGCGCGCCGGCTGGCGATTCGATGCGACCGTAAGGGTAGCTCACGCGCGATCGCCAGGCTCAGCAGCAGGTTTCTTCCATGAGCTATTAGTGAATCGTCGAGCGTTGCACCGCCTCGACCCGGGCGAGCAGTTCTCGTAGCGTCCGGTTGCCGCCGCGTGTAGCGAAAGCGTTTGCGACGAATCCGTGAACGACCTGCTGCAAGCTAGTGCCAAGGTGGTCAGAGTGTCGCAATGCAAAGACCGGGTTTTCCTCGCAAAGCTCGACTGCGTTCGCGAGAAACTCAATAGCACCTTCCGCCTGACCTGCCTTGAACAGCCCGGCCGCGACTTCGAGCAGCGTTCCGATCTTGGTGCGAAAGCCGATTTCGGGGTCCTCGGTTTCAGGCTCGCTCATGACAGCGCGTCCTTCAGTGCAAGTGCGACCCAGTGACGAAATCGATACGAACGAGCGCTCACGTGCTTTATCGCTGGTTTTCGAAGCTACGCCGCCTGCAGTGGCGCACATTCGTAGAATATCGCAGATCGTGTCGAGGATAGGCGCCGCCCCCGGTGCATATGCAGGATACGATTCGAGACTCGCCACAATGTCTTCGACACATTGGATCGCTGAGTCGGGATCTTGGGATCGAAAGTGAGTTACACAACCTTGAAACTGCGCATGCATGGCTTCAAGGAACTTGTTCGTGCGGGTCGTATAGTTCACTCAATTAGCAACCTGGCCTTGGGCAGCCTCGAGTGAGCACCGCTATCAGTGAATGCTCGAGTGCAGCGCTTCCGCGCGCGCTTCGAGTTCCTGGAGGTCGTCGTCCGGCCGATCGAGCGCTTTAGAAAGATCGCGAGCGCTGCGGACGAAAATCAACACCGCACGCGCCTGGCTTCCTTCTAGCTGCGCATGCTCTGGAAATTGCTCATATAGGGCGACGGCGTTCTCTAGGCAGTCCACCAGGCCCGCAATATCCTTTGTGCGGCATGCCTGCGCTGCAGCAGCGATCAAGACGAGAACACTCGCCTCTGTCTGCTCGACAGAATGGGCTTTAACGCGGGCCGGAGCAGCGGCGCGCAGTGCTGGCTTCCTCTTCGTGCTCACGCAGCTCGCTTGTAATGCTGGTCGATGAGAGGCTTCATGATGACATACCCGCGTGGCATCCAAGACCACGCAGGATCGAGTATGACTGAATGATGCCGGGTACAACAGCAGGACCTCGTCACCCGCTAGCCGTCGTTTGCGGGTCGAGCGGCATGGGTGGCGCGTTGTAAGTCGTTGGGACTGTATCGGCCTGTCAGGCTATCGCCGACAAGCGCATCGAGCAGTGCGATGGCCTGCAGGTCTAAGGCGAAGATCTCACTGTCGCTAAAGTGAACCCGGTCGTTAAGAAGTCCTGAGAGGGCCTGCTCAAGAACCACAGCGCGCGGCGTTGCAGGCGCATGCTGGATCAATGAAACTATATCAAGCAGTGGATCATCGAGTTCGATGCATTCAGCTCTTTCGCGCGTTTGTCGACGGGCCGCGTTGAGGAACTCGACAAGGCGCATTGCGCTTATCTCTGGCTACTTCGGTTTCTTCGTTGAGCCCGGCTTCCACTTCTCCGCACCAACCGGATCAGGCCAAAGGGCTTTGCCTTGGCGTTTCTTCAGAGCTTCGCCAATCACGCTTTCCCAACCACCATCCAGCTTTGCCACCGGCTTGTCGTCCGGTTTCTTTGCAGTGGGCTTCGCTTGCGGTTTCGTGCGCTTCTTACCTGAGACCACCAGACGCTCCAGTAATGGCTGAATGAGAAGCCTGCAATGTCAATATTGCTTGCTCAGCATTCGGCGCTTTAGCCATTACCACCATGGCGCGCTCTAACGCTTTCACGTAGTCGGGGTAGCGCTCAGCAAGCCGCTCTCGCTTGGCGGCATCGAGCCAATGTGTGAGCAGCTGCCAAAGGTCTTCCTCTTTCGGATAGCGGTCTAGGTTTGATTCGAGCGCGCCAGCGATGTCGAAGACAGCGGACTTTTTCTTGCGCCGGTCGATAAAACAGGATGGCCGTAACCCGAGCACCGCGGATGGTGAATAGCTCCCCTGATAGAGCCGCGTCGCCGCGTGCGGGGTTCGGAGGGATTCGGACGAAGCGGGACTACGTTGACCATCTGCCGCGCTTCCGAGGCACTACAGAAGAGTGGTGATGCACCAAGCGCATGATGGACCCTGTCAATGCGGCTACGCGAAGTTATCTGAACCGGCAATCGGTCGCCGTCAACGGCAAGAATGCTCGCAGATAGCAGCAGCGCACGAGAGCCCCCGACGTCACGATTGCCACTCATGCTACGCTTGCGACGACGTCACAGCAACGGCCAGCCATCGGCTGGATGGTGTGTCGCGTGGATTCGTTAATGCTGCGCTATACCCGCTACGCTTGAATATGGCGTGATCAGTGTGATGTCGGGCTTTCGGCCCGAGTACACGGCCGTGGTCATCGCGATCGCGAAGCCTCTGGTTAATGCCAAAAACGCAGCCTTTCGAGAGCACATTTGGCTCGCAACTCACGGTTTCATACGAGAACATCGGGTGTGACCTCAAACATTCTGAACTCGAGATGGAAACAGACTCAATCTTGGTCTCAATCGCCATGCTCAAGGAAGTCATCTTGGGAAAAACCTATCACGCCGTCGCCGTGCACTTCGGAGTGACGCGTACCGCTGTCGAACGGCGCATCAAGGCGTTCGCACTGACGCTTTCCAGGGAGGTGGGCATTGAAGGACTGAATGAGGATGGAGTGGCTTTTGTCCAAAGGCTCAGGGCGTGCGGGACGGCTATCACCGCTGCCCTCGAACGGTACGAGCCCCAGACATCACAGAAGAAGCGCGCCGGCCGAATCCTGACAGCGGAAGACATTCGTCTGTGCATGCAGCGGACGCGCACGCGTAGTCCTTGCCCGAACCGTGATGTCGCGCTGCTCTATGCGCTGTTGGTCACTGGAGCGCGTCCACTCGAAATCGCGCGATTGGAGGTGCACGACTACTTGAACGCGGATGGCAGCGTCCGGGAAGAGTCTGTGATACGTGCCGAGGTGGCGATCAACCACAAGATCCGGCCATTGTTTTTTTCGAGCCAAAACGCGACCGCATCAATCGACAATTACTTGACCGAGCGCGTGCGGCACAGCTTCGGCACGTCGAATCAGGCCGGCTATAGAGGCCTTGATCCACAGAGCCCCCTGTTCCTAAGGGAAACAGGCGAGCCCTTCGACATTGTCACGCATCGGGATCAGGGCCAGATGCGTTTCCTTTGCAGAGGCATCCACGATACCTATCGCAAAATATTCCGGCGCACCGGCCTCTGCGGCGTGTCGGCGCTCACTGTGAGGCGCACGGTAGCCACCCGACTGTTTGAACGCGGCGCTGCAGAAGAGCAGATTGGAGAAGTCCTCGGTATAGCGGACAAGAAATCCGTGCGGGAGTTATTGCCAAAGCTGCATCAACCCCTCCAGTCAGTCGTGCGCGAACTCGTCTGATAGACGGTAAAAGTCGGCATGGAAGAGCAGCGATTCTTCGTCAGAGGCTGCACCTACCCGGCAGCAGATGCGAAGCTGCAGGAGGCACTCGCCCGCATCTACGACACGCCCGAACGTCCACGATGTATGTGCGTGCGAGGCGGTATCGAGATGTATGTTGCTAAACATGGGCTGTTCGTTGTGAAGCGGATGCCCGAGACTGGCCGCGACCACAATCCGATCTGCCCATCTTACGAGCCCGAATTACAGCAATCCGGGTTGGGCCAATTGCTTGGGGACTCAGTGATAGACCATTCACCGGATTTGGTGGAGCTCATGGTCGATTTTCCGTTTTCCCGCGCGCCCCGCCGCAGCGCTCCGCGTGGTGAGTCAGGCGATCCGTCTCAGGTGATCACACCCAGACACCGCATGAGTTTGCGGGCGGTGATGCATTTCCTGATCGAACGGGCGGGAATGAACAGGTGGTATCCGTCGATGGAAGGAAAGCGCAGCCAAGGTGTCCTCTATAAGTACGTTACGGAAGCGGCAGAAGAAGTAACGACGAAAGGCATTCGCTTATCCGACCGGTTATACGTTCCCGAGCCATTTAGCGACAAGGAAAAGGCAGAGATCGCGCAACGCCGCCGCCGCAAACTTGCGGTGCTTGAGTCGCCGAAAGGCGAGGCGCACTTGAACATGGCATTGGTGCTCGGAGAGTTCAAAGGCACCGAAGCGGCGGCGTTAGGTCGCAAAATATGGATCAAGCACATGCCGGATGCGCCGCTGCTTGTCGAGAGCAATGCTTGGAAGCGGATCGAGCGGGTATACGGCAATCTATTCGAGGCGCGCGACGCTGACACCGCGCATAAGCCCAGGGTCCTCATCTGTGCGCTCATCTATGCCAAGCGCGAGCACACGTATCAGGTTGACACGGCGACTTTCATGCTGACGACTGATCAATTGATTCCTATAGAAGGGATGCACGAGCTCGAGCTGATTAACGCGCTTGTCGAGCGGAAGCGCCGCTTCCTAAAACCATTGCGGTATGACGCGAAAAGCGCCGCGGCTTTCCCGAACGCTCTATTACTTGACGCTGGAGCGAAACCGTTTGCCCTGCATATCCTGAGCGGGTTCATGGACGCGAAGGACCGGGACATCAAAGAACAAGCGCTCAAGCGGATCCGTGAGATGCAGTGGGTTTGGCACACTGCCCAAACGATGCCCGCGCTACCTTCAGTCATGACCAGTGCCGCACCACATAAGCACCCTTGAAGCAATGAAGATGCAAGAGATCATGAATTGGCGAGATGTCTCGCCTTTCTTGAAGGATTACATCCATGAGGAATGCAGTGGTGAAGGTGAACGGCGCGGCAATGTCCACCGTGCTGGGTCAAGGTCAGGCCCGTATCCCCACCGGCGGGAAAATCCGCGCCGGCATCAAGGTGCTCACCAGAAGGGCTGCTGAAAACCCGAAAGCCCAGGAGATCTATGAGCACTGCCTCGCTGCCGGCCAGTCTTTCGAGCAGATCGAAACCGCGTTGTCTGCAGCGCTGCCGGCTCTCAAGACGCCACTCGTGCCGAAGAACGTGCCGTGGTTTACGGCGCGCGGTCAGGACTTCCCGAATCCGGGAATTGCCCAACAGATTCTCGAGCGTTATGCAGAGTACCGAGGTGACGGTGTAAAGCGGCTTTATCGCTTCCCGCTGGTCTTCCCGTCCGACATGTGGCAAGCGGTGATGCCACACGAGTTGGCCTCTTGGGGTTTGAGCGAGAAGCGGTTCTGGTCTCAATACTCACCCGACGGCCGGGTGCGCCACTGCATGTGTTATGCCCCGGTGCCGCGTGACGATACGGGGAAGCGGGCGATCCGCGTCTTCGGGGGACGCAAGGCAGCGTTGCGCGGCGAGAACGGCGGTATGTGTGACCCGGAGCGCTGCCGTGAGTATCAACAACGTCAATGCAATCTTTCGGGTCGCTTCATTTTCTTCATTCCAGGCGTCCGCTCGATCAGCGCGTTCGAGCTGCATACCACCAGCTTTTACGCAATGAGCGCAGCAATACAGAAGTTCGAGACGATCGCGTTTCTCCGCGGCGGGCGCCTATCGGGCTTTCTTGATGCAAAGCGCACACCGTTCTATTTGACAAAGAAGCTAATGGACGTGCCGCACATTGACGAGGATGGGCGGGCGATGCGAGTGCCGCAGTGGATTATCGATCTGCAAGCGCCAATCGACGTGAGGAGCTCATGCGCGACAACGATGATGAGGAAACCATAATCGGGAACGCGCAAATTGCCAGCCAGATTCTCGAAGGCGCGCGCGAAGCGGTCAATGAACACACCGATTCAGCGGAACGTGACACAGGCGCTGCACACATATCGCGAGGCGCGAGCGGGGAGGGGCAGGTGCGCCCTCAATTGTTCGTGCCCCAAGTGTCGCCGTCAGAAGTCCGTCGCGACGAGCTGGATCGGGATTGCCGCAGGAATGCGCGCGCGCTGCAAACCATCGACTCCGCATCCGCAGCGACATCGACTAAAGATCCAAATGTGGGATTGGTGATCGACGGCGGATCGAGACCACTCGGCCAATCACCTTGAAAACTTAGTCGGCCGCGAGACCCTATCCAACCCACAAGCTCGCGCAATCATGATTCAAGGACGGGGCCCGCGATGACCCGAATTGCGCAGTTTTCAGACCTGCACTACAGCGCAAAGAATCTGACGGAGGCGGACCGCTGCTTCAGCCAAGCGATCGACCGCGCCATCGAAATGCGCGTCGAAGCAGCTGTGATCTCGGGCGACGCGACCGACCACGCGCTCGACGTCCATGCGCCCGCGGTCGAACGCCTGGCGAGGAATGTGAGAAGGCTGGCCGGCCACTGTCCGGTACTGATGCTGCAGGGCACCTATTCGCATGAACCGCCTGGCACGCTATCCATCTTTCGCCTGCTCGGTGGCCGTTTCGCCGTGCATGTTGCGGATCGGATAGAGCAGGTAGCGCTCACAGCCGACCGCGGATGGATCGCTTCCAGCAACTGGCGCTTTAAGTCCGTACCGTGCGGCCTTCGGGTCCTCTTCTCATGCGTGCCGACAGTCAATAAGGCCACCGTTGCAGCTACCGTGGGAGCTACTGCGGCTGCTGAAGCGATCGGCGAGCAGCTGGGAATATTGCTGCGGGGCTTTGCGCCGATCAACGAGGCTGCAGGGGAAATGGGTGTGCCGACTGTTGGCGTGTCCCACGGGACCGTCTACGGCTGCTTAACCGAGCACGGCGTCCCCATGGCGGGCTTCGATCACGAGTTCACGACCGGAGCGTTATTCGGCGCTCGGGCGCAGGCGTTTATGCCCGGTCATATTCACCGCCACCAGAGCTGGGAGTCCAGCGGGCGGTTGATCGCATATCCAGGCTCGATCGGACGCTTCCACTAAGGTGAGGAAGGGGACAAGGGTTTTCTCCTGCGGGAGATCGGCGCCGAAGGCGCTCAATTTGCCTTCGAGGCCACGCCGGCACGGCGAACCATCGATATCCTCTGCCACGGGAAGCCGGACCTCGAAACCATTCGAGCGGCTGTCACCGACCAAGGAATAGCTGGCGCCTTTGTTCGCGTGCGCCGGAGTGTGCCCGACGAGGATCGCCACGATATCGACCGCGGCGCTATGGAGCGGCTGCTGGCTGGAGCGGCCGAGGTCAAGGTCGAAGGCCGCATCGTGCCCGTCACTCGCACGCGTGCCACGGGCATTTCGCAAGGAGCAACGATCGCAGAGAAGGTGCGGCTATGGGCAAAGGTGATCCAAGCGAAACCCGAGCCGCTCCTCGACTGTCTCGAAGGCCTCCAGACCCATTCGCCGGAGGCGATCGCGGAGGCAATCCTGAATCGGCCTGACGAATCCGATAAAACGGCTTCTACAAGCGTCGCCGCGGATAGCGCAGCGCCGACTCGACAGAACGTCAGCGCCGAAGCTCTTCTAAGTAGTTGACACGTGCGAAGCGGGCGCGAAACTAGAGCAGGAATAAGAACGAAGACTCCAATGCTGCTATTCACAGCGAAACGTCTGCAGTCGGATCGAGAGAAGGCATGAGACCGCTGGCGCTAACGCTCAAAGGATTTCGCGGCATCCGCGATGGACTCGGCCGCGATGAACTGACTGTTGATCTGCAGCAACTTGTCGGAGACGCGCAACTCGTCGCGCTCGCCGGTGCGAACGGCCGCGGTAAGACGACGATCATGGATAACCTGCATCCCTATCTCACCATGCCTTCGCGTGCGTTAGCTGCGGGTCCGGGCGGATTTTCTTATTATGACCACGTGTGCCGGCCCGAGAATGAAAAATATCTTACGTGGGAGCACGGGGGTCGGCGATACCGAACGCATATCGTGGTCAGGCTCAATGGGAAGCGCAAGACGGAGGCCTTCCTATTTACTATGAAGGGGAAGGAATGGATACCTTACGCGCTCGACGATGGCACGGTCTCCGACGGCAAGGTGGAAACCTACCAGCGCTGTATTGAAGCAATCTGCGGTAGTGCGGAGACGTTCTTTACCTCGGCTTTTGCAGCGCAGGGCAGGCGGCAGCTCACCGCCTACAAAAACGCGGAGATCAAAACCTTACTAGCGGATTTGTCAGGGCTGGCAGAAATCCGCGAACTCGGCCAAAAGGCGTCCGAAACCTCGAAATTGCTCAAGGCCGGCTTGACCGCCATACGTCAGGAATAGGCCGCTCTCGATCAACAATCGCTCCGAATCGATTCCGAACGAGCACACCTCTCCGGAGCGAAAATTCGCGTAGAACAGGCCACGTTGAACAAAAGTACCGCTCAAGTCGCGCTCCACCAGGCGCGTGCTGCTCAGGCGGAAATGGCAATTGAGCGCGACCAGGCACAATGCGTTGAGGCGCGACGCTCGCAATTGCGCGCTGACAGACAAGCGATCATCGACACGGGCAGGCAGGTCATCGATGCCCTCAATGCACAGGAACGCAGAGAGCAACAGCGTCTGGAGCAGCTGGAACGACGCATTATGACCCGCGTAGAGCAAACGCGCGCGCGGAGAACCTTGTTCGAAGGAAAGCGCCAAGAGCTCACAAACGTTTTGGCCACCGCCGCTTCCGGGCTGAGGGCTAGTCGGCGCCAGGCAGTCGCCGGGTGCATCGTCACAGCGCGAACAGAGCGCGTGGCCCGCTCGCGCCGGATTGTCGAGCACGTGGCGCAGCTTGAGGGCAACGAGAAGCTGGCACTCCAACAATTAGCGGCAATTCAGCGTGAAGCAGGCCAAGCGACGCTCAAAGCCGTTGATCTGGCGCGGCGCTTTGGTTTGACGGCGCAGGTGCCGTGCTCGGGTACAGCTTTGCAAGGCGACTGCAAGCTTCTAGGGGACGCACGCGAAGCCAAGTCGCTTATGCCGAACGCCGACCTACAAATCAATCGACTGGCGCAGCAGCAATCGGCTGTAAAAAATGATCTTACGGCGATCCGCGAAAACATGAAGGTGTTCGCTGGCGCAGGTGCTGACTTAAGATTTGCGGAACATCGCCTGCAGCAAGCGCGTGAGCGCGCATCCAGGTTTGGCGTATTGGCGGCCAAGGCCACTGAGATCGCCTTCGCTGCGGGCGAATTGTCCAGCACGGACCAGGAGCTCATTGGCCTGCGTCAGGCCGAGGTGGCGGGCGATACCATCGACGAGAGCGCAGAGCGCCAGCGGATTGCAACAGCGTGCAAAATCATTGCTGAGGAACGAGAACGAGAAGCCGCAAAGCACCAAGACGCGCTAAATCGCATCGATAGCGCCCTCGCTGCAGTGCCGGCGGCCTACGACGGTCAGAAATTAATCGCTGCAGGGTGCGCGGTCGAAAGGGCAGTAGGAGCTGTTGCGTCGGCTGAACAGGCACATCTTGCCGCCGTGCGCGATGCGCAGGCATTAGATATGGCGAATCGACAGGCAGCGGCGACGACATTGCGCAAGGCCCGCGTTGGCGCGCACGCAACGGCTGTCGAAGGGGAACTCGGTCGCTGGCTTCTGTTTGCCAAGTGTCTGAGTACCGATGGCGTGATTGCGCTTGCGATCGATGATGCAGGACCGGCGCTGTCGGGATTGGCCAATGACCTACTGCTGGCCTGCTATGGCGCGCGATTCACCGTCTCGATCAAGACGCTGATGGAAATAGGGAAGGGTGCACAGCGGGAAGGCTTCGACATTGTCGTGCACGACGGTGAAGCGGAAAGGAGCAAGAGCGTGCCGGTTATGAGCGGTGGTGAGCGCGTGTGGATCAATGAATGCCTCACGCGCGCTATCGCTCTATATCTGGCGCAGCACTCTGGACGGCGCTATACAACGCTATTCTCGGACGAGGCCGATGGTTCTCTGGATCAGGAGCGTAAGCGGATGTTCATGGCGATGAAGCGGGAAGTGCTGCGGCTGGGAGGTTACGAACGGGAAGTGTTTGTTTCGCAGACGCCCGAGTTAACAGCGATGGCGGATGCGGTAATCGACCTAGAAGCAATGGCCATCTCGTTCCAGCCAATCGACCCACAGCCACTCGTCTGTTGACCTGGTGAAACTCTAGATCACCGCGCAAAGAACCCAGATTTGGCTTACCACGTTGAATGCGCCGAAAACACGAGGGAGACTCCCCTCGTGTTTTCTGCGTCTTCACACTCGCGTTACAGAAGGCCGCGTTCGGTGAATGACATCGTGCTTGTGCCGCCGACTATGAAATGATCGAGCACCTTCACATCTACCAGGGCGAGTGAGTGTTTCAGACTCTGCGTAAGCGCTTCGTCTGCACGGCTCGGCTCCGCAACGCCTGACGGATGATTGTGGGCGAAGATGACGGCGGCTGCGTTGGCGCGGAGCGCAACCTTCACAACCTCCCTCGGAAAGACGCTTGTCTGCGTGAGGGTTCCGCGAAATAGCTCCTCCACAGAGAGTACCCGATTCTGTGCATCAAGAAGCAGAACAATGAACACCTCATGCTCGAGAGTGGCGCAATGCAGCTGGAGCCAATCCCGCACGGCTTGGGGCGAGTTCAGCGCCGAGGTCGTTTTCATGCGGTCGCGCAGATCTCGCATGATCACCTCTCTTGCGACCGCCAACTTGTGGCAGACCCTCGGAGCGCACGGTGTAGCGCACGGCGATTCACATACCGTTGCATAAACGCCGAGGTCGTCCGAGATCATTGCTGTACGTGAGGAGGCAAGCAGTTCTCGGACGAGGTCGGCGCGCGACATCGACGATAGATTTTTCATTGGCGTTCTCCAAAAGAAAAGCGGGAACGCCGCTCCTGACGGGAACGAGGTTCCCGCTTGGGCGCACGCGATAACACGCGTGCTGTTAGGTGTGCAGGTAACGACTGCTACGTCTGACCCTCATCAGAACCTCCGGAAGGAGGGCGCCGATCGAATGATCGGGATTGCAGTTGCAGTCTTACATCCGCTACGTCCAGCCTCAAGCGGCACCCCACAGTTGCCATGCGGAATCCTTGGCATAGGAGGCAGTTCCGGTGGGCGGTCGCTCGCGGGTAGTACGAACTTGTAGGCTTAAGACACAGGCATACGCGTGCACGGTCGACGTCTTGAGGCCGTGTCTCCATGCGCTGGCCCTGGCGCGCGCCCCTGGGCGACTTCATATGCTTTGCGATGAGCGAAGGCGCCTGGTCGCGCGCACCTGCAACAGCTATGGCGATGCGGTCCCGGATCGCCTGCTTCACACGTCATACACGCTCGTCATCGAACGCGTCGAAGCTCGTTCCCGCTCAGGCGCTCGCAAAGCGCGCGGGGGCCAAACCGGAGATACCATGTCAGCCTGCGTCATGGGATGAGAATGCAACCACGCACGGGCGCTGCGAACGGTTGCTCCAGGCGTGGTTGGTGCCACGCTGAACCACGGAGTCGCCAGCCTTGAGGTGCACTTCCTCGATATCGAGCACGAGCGTGATCTCACCCTCGATCACGAGGCAGAAATCAAGCGTTCTTGTTTTCTGCATGTACGGGTGAGGCGCCGTCGCCGCGTAGGTAGAAGCACCCGGGGAGCCCATTGCCTCGAAGAACGCCTCCACGTCTTTCGCACTGACTTTGCCATAGCTGTTGTCCGGCGGAAATGTCACAACCCGACATACCGATCCAGCGGGCGGCGGCTCCAGCGTTTGCGGCAAATGCAGCGATTCACGCAACCCGTTCAGATAAACCGGCGTGCCCTCGGTCACCCAGATGCGCGTCGAGGTGTATCCCGGCCGCGCGGGATCCGTCCGCACATCGGGGGACGGACCATCGGCAATTGCTTTGGATTTGTCGTTTTCGTCGATCACCACGACTCGCCGCACCGGATTCAACTTCTCGGGCATTTTGTATGATCCTCTTTCTGCTGCAGTCGGTACGTCTGCGTTGGTCCGGCTTGGGTGTTTTCGTTCATCGCGGCGCTCTCATCGATCCGCAAAGCGCGCTGCCATCATGACGAACGCCATCTGGCTGCCATGGCTACGCTCCGACCACGCATGCCAGCTGCCGATCTGAACGACCACATCACCCGGCTTGAGCACGTGCTCCCCCGCATCGGTAATGAGCACGCGTTCTCCCGAGAGGAGAATCCCGTAATCGAGTGTTTCGGATTTGTGAATGCGCGTCGTATAGCGATTCTGCCGCCCGCGCTCCCACGTACCCCCTTCGGTTTGCCTCGGCGGGTGCTCGGCCGTAATGTATTCATCCGTCGCAGCATCGTAATCGTCGAGCCTTGGCTCGGACTGAACGATACGGAGCCGGCCGCCGTTTGCCGGCGGTTCAAAATGGAAAGGCCGATTGCCGTCGTCGCGATCGCCCGAGAGCGGTGCAGGGCACGTATTGAACATCCAGATGTCCGTCATGCCCGTCCCTTTCTTGAAGGCGTTCGCCCGGACACCAGGCGCTGCGCTATCGTACAGCACGCGCGAACGTCCTTGTGCGTCGTTACCAGTAACAACGCGGCGTATCGGCTTGATACCTGAGCTCATGAAGCTGATCCTCTTTTCAGAGATGGAGGTGGGTTGATGGGACTCGCTGGATAAGCGGCGAGGCACTCGGGTGTAAGAGCGGCGACGTTAAGAACGCCCAGCAGTGCAAGCGTGCGATCGATCTCTTCGCGCAATAAATGGATCGCACGCGCAGCACCGGCTTCTCCCCCGGCCGCGATGCCATAGAGCGTCGCGCGGCCGATCAGAACCGCGTGTGCGCCGAGCGCCAGTCCCCGGACGATATCGCTGCCACGTCGGAAACCGCTGTCTACGAGAACGGTCACGCGCTTACCGACGGCATCTACGACTTCGGGCACGATCTCGATCGGCGCGCGCGTGCCGTCCACCACACGCCCGCCGTGATTCGAAACGATCACGGCGTCGCAGCCGCAATCCGCAGCGAGCTTTGCGTCCTCGGCCGTGAGAATCCCCTTCGTCATCAAGCGGTGAGGCCAGCGCTTGCGCAGCTCGCGCAGATCGGCCCACGTAAGCGTATCGTTGAGCATCATCGAGCGACCCATGGGAAGCGCGGTGATCTTCTGCTTTACCTCAGCGGGATAGTTCTGATAGCGCGGCATTCCGCTCGTCAGCAAATAGCGCATGAGCACGCTCGCGAACCACTGTGGATGCGACAGGAGGTCGATCGCGTTGCGGCGGGTGAGTGAGAACGGCAGCGTGAAACCATTATGCAGGTTGTATTCGCGGCTCGGCGGAACGGGGCTGTCCACCGTCACGACGAGACCTTCGAAGCCGGCGACGCGTGCCCGCTCGACGAGCTTGTGCGAAAGCGATCGGTCAGGCCACATGTAGAGCTGGAACCAGAGGGTGCCTCCCGCTTCGCTCGCCACTTTCTCCATCGCGGTCATCGAGCCTGTCGCCAGCGTAAAGGGAATGCCGGCGGCTGCCGCGGCGCGCGCAAGCGCGATCTCTCCTTCGTACCACGTCAGCCCCGCCGATCCTGTTGGTGCGATCGCGATCGGCATGGGCTGTCGCTTACCAAACAGCGTGATTTCCTGCGTACGATGGGATACGTCAACGAGGGTACGCGGCCTGAACCTGATCTGCTCGAACACCGCTCGATTGTGGCGGAGCGAGACTTCGTCTTCGGTGCCGCGGTCGATGAATTCGAATATGCCTTTCGGAAGCTTGCGGCGCGCGATCTCTCGGAGATCGGCGATGTTGTAGGCCTTGCGCATCAGCGTCATTCCACGCGAACGTTGGCCGACTTGATCACTTTCGCCCAGCGCGCGATGTCCTCCTTGACGAACGCGCCGAATGCTTCAGGGGTTCCGCCCGCCGGCTCAAGTCCGAGGCCGCCCATGCGCTCCTGTATGTCGCTGAGCTTAATTGTACGATTCAGCGCATCGTTGAGTTTTGCGACGATCGCTTTCGGCGAGCCGGCTCTCACGTGGACACCATTCCAGCTGATGAAGTCTGCGCCCGCGAAACCGGATTCGGTAATCGTGGGCACGTCGGGCAGCGCAGCCGAACGCTTCGCTCCGGTAACGGCCACAGCACGAAGCTTGCCGGCCTGCACCTGAGGCAGCCCGCCTTGCATCACGGCGAACATGAGTTGAGCCTGGCCGCTGATGACGTCTACGATCGCCGGGTTCGTGCCCTTGTAAGAGACGGGAACGATATCGATACGCGCGCTCGCTTTGAGCATTTCACAGCCGAGATGCGCCGTCGTGCCAGGCCCGGAGTGGGCGCAATTGAGCGTCCCCGGCTTCGCCCGCGCGAGCTGAACCAGTTCCTGCATCGATTTCGCCGGCAGCGATGGATTGACGATCACGAGGAACGAGATGAGCGCGAGAAGATCGACTGGTGCAAGGTCGCGCTCGAGGTTGTAGGGCAGCTTCGGGTAGAGCGTTGCGTTGATCGTATAAGCCCCGGTAGTGAGCAGGAGCGTATAGCCGTCGGGAATCGACTTCGCCACCGTATCAGCAGCGATGATCCCGCCGGCGCCCGGCCTCTGATCGACCACGACTTGCTGTCCCCAAGTGTCGGTGAGCTTCTGGCCGATCAGCCGCGCGAGAATGTCCGGACCAGGCCCCACGATAAACCGGATCGGCTTCGTCGGATACGTCTGTGCAGCGACTCCGTCACATGCGAGCCCAGCAACAATGGCCAAGGAAATGATGACACGCCACGAATGCTTCATATCCTTCTCCTGCCCGATTTTTTCTCGTCTGCGCGGCATCGCGAAAAAAACGCATCTTTCGCCAAGCGCAAAGTCAGACTGAGTCTGACGGGGCCGCTTGTGCTGCGCGGTTAGAGCTCGACTTCAGGCCCCCGTGCGTTGATACGAATGAAAGTCCCGGCCGCTCGATGTCCACGGATGCGGTGCGATGGCGTACATATCTGTCACGACGTCGACGACCACCGGCTTGTCCACGGCGATTGCGTGCTTCAACGCCTCACCCAGCTCGCCCGGCTTCTCGACGCGCATGCCCACGCAACCGAATCCTTCCGCGATTTTTGCAAAGTTTATATGCGGAAAGCGCCACATCTCCTCGGCACGCCCGCGCTGCTTCCCGCCGTAAGCGATATCGTTGAGGCTGATCTCCTGGTTGAGCGCGCTGTTGTTGTTGACGACGATCACGGCGTTGATGTTGTGGCGCCTCGCGGTCTCCAGCTCTGCGATGTGGTAATAAAAGCCCCCGTCGCCGGTAAAGCATACGACAGGTCTGTCCGGCAGCGCGCACTTGACTCCAAGCGCACCGGGAAACCCCCAACCGAGCGACCCTGCCGTGCGGTAGTAGCGCTGCGCGGGGTGCTTGAGCTCGATCATGCGCGCGGTCCAGATGCCTGCGTGCCCCGTATCGGACACCACGATTCCATTGGGCGGAAGCACGTCCGAAATCTCTTTGCAAACGCGCTCGGGGCGGATCGGCGCGGCATCCGAATTGCGCGTGCCGGCGTTTTCGGCGCGCCAATCAGCAACGATCTGTTGTACGTGCTTTACCCACTGGGTCCGCTCTTCCGGAGACCTCGCGGGTGCAGCATCGATCAGTCGTCGCAAACTGACCTTGGCATCCCCGAGAATGGAAACGGTGTTCGGATAGTTTCTGCCCAGTTCCTCGGGATCGATATCGAGTTGCACCACGGTAGTACCCACGGCCGGAAACATCCAGTTGTTCGTGACCTGTCCTCCCGTGTGGCTGCCGATGAAGAACACAAGATCGGCTTCGGCGAGCGCTCGATTGGCGCAATCGCGGGAGTAGGCGCCGGGCACGCCGACGTTCAACGGATGCGCGTCAGTCATTGCCGCCTTGGCGTTGAGCGAGGTTGCAACAGGAACTCTGAGGCGCTCGGCAAGCTCGACAAGCTCTGGCTGCGCGTCTGAAGCGACGACACCGCCGCCCGCGACGATCATCGGCCTTCGAGCCCGTGCAATGGTCGCGAGCGCATCACGCACCCGGTGCATCTCTGGTTCCGGCCTGAATGCAGGCGCGCGGCTGTACATCGTCTCGGCTAGCACATCGAGCTCGGCCTCTTGTTCAGTTATCTGCCCGAGGTGACTCTGTATGCGCAAGTGCACGGGACCAGGTGCGCCCGATGTCGCGACTCTGAATGCCTGACGCAGCAAGTCCGGCATGCGCGCTACGCTATCGACCTGTGCGTTGAACTTCGTGACCGCATCGAATTGCGTGATGTCATCGACTTCCTGATACGCGTGACGATAGCGCGACTGCGGCGTGGGTCCGCCGGTGATCGCGAGCACGGGCGCGCCGGCCATATATGCGTCGCGCAGCCCTGCGGCTAGATTGGACGCGCCTATCATTTGCGCCATGCAAACACCCGGCTTGCCGCTCGCGCGCGCATAGCCGTCCGCCATGTACGCCGCCGATTTCTCCCCATGGACCATGATGCGCTTGATTGGCATGTCCTCCATTTCCGCGAATGCTTTCAGCATGAAAGCGGGCACGAAAAAAATGTGTGACACGCTGTAGTCCTTCATCATTTCTGCAAACAGATGCGATCCGGTCATCTTCGGCATTCCATGCTCCTCCGGTACAAGATCGTGGATTAACCTGTGGTTGCAGCAATATCCGCGAGCGCTGCACGGCCCGCACTGGTGATCCATGCTCCAGCGCAAAAAAATCAGCGGTTCACTATCTGGTTTAAGGCTTAAGAAGCGGGCGACGCAGCGTCCGTCATGCCAGTCTTTGCCATCGTTGAGAGATTCTAATGCAATCGATGCGGCTCGCAATTTGTGGCGCCGGCCCCACGGCTTGCCGCAGGCCGTGCGTTGTCCGCGGTCACGTCCAATATATGAAAAACGCCGCAGGCTCCGCGGCCGGGCTTCGTTGTATTCAATAACCGGGTCCGATCGGTCCGGGGATGGCAGGCAACAGAGCACGACGACAGTTCGCCTCGGCGAGGAGCTTCGATTGGCTAGAAATGAAACCCAGCGCTTCACGTGGCCACCTGTACCGGTGGATGTGAAAACTCGCGGTGTCGTCATTCCTCAGGCTGTCTTCGCGGAAGGAGCCGCGTGCGTTGCGGCTTCTGGAACAACGTTATTGCCGAATGCCGGGCGTCGTCGTGGGAACTCAAGTTCCTTGGTTAGCTTACGAACCTGTCGCGTGGGCGGTTCGACCTGAACTTCAGGGCAGACACCCTGTCGCTGGGTATCGACCTGCATCACGTGAAATGGCCGGACGACTTCGCCAACGCGCTCGTTCCTTGGATCGGGGCGTTGGGCGAAGTGCGACCGGATCTCCTGGATAAAGTCGCGCAGGATCTGGCGAAGGCGAACAACGGAAAACTGCCACCATGACTTAGCGTCGTGGCTTCTTCAGATTGCCGTGCGAAATCTTGACCCATTGTCGGGCGATACGCTCGATAAGAGCCCACTTATCGGCTTTCATCTCGCCCGACTGCTTCAGTTTTCTAATCACTTCCAGAACGAACTTCGGATCGTCTCTTGCCATCTCGATCACGAGCGTCGAAACCCACGTGCGCTCGCGATTAGTCATGGCGACCGAGCTGCGTCGACGAACAAGGAACGACGTGACTCTTCGGTCTTCTGCGGCTTGTGCGGCAACAGTAGTGCGCCCACATCAGGCTTGGCTCGCGGCTGACAGACACCGGAACCGCCAAGTAAAACGCTTGTAGCAGCTACACGGCGGCTAAGACTTTCTATGAACATGGTGTTCTCCTTCAATGAAGAAGGGGAACACCAGTCCCCGCTGGGGAACGGATGTTCCCCACGTGGGATTTCTCCAGCCATTGCGGGCGGGAGACGTTCGGTGATGCCCGCTTTGTGATCGGGCAAAACAAAAGGCCTGCGGTCCATGCGAACTGCAGGCCTTTGCTACTGGGTCAATACGCGACTATGCAAAGCCACACCGGCGCGTTCAACCCGACACACCAGCAGGCCCGGAGGCTTGGCGATATGCGCTAATGTTCGGCCGTGAAGTCGAACGAGCGACCATGCCACTTTCGTGGCTTGACCGAAATGGCTCCCGGTCAGTTCAGGGCGGGTAACGACCGCGACGCCGACACTAATATGCCGGACTTCACAAAGACCTGACTACAGTCCAAGCGAAGTTTTGTAGGTGCGATACCTACAAGAAGCGACTTGAGTATTGCACCGTGCGTCTGCCGGACTCAAGCGAATGCTCGTTTGTGGACCTTAGCGCCAACCGTAAACGGCAGAGACGGGCTGGTTTTGCGCGTAGCGACAATCTGAATAGGACCGCCATCCGGCTGCCGGATGCCGGATGCCACAGATGATAGTGGTCCTCTTGCAGCGTACTGGCGATGACTCAATCTGAGTCGACCGGCGGTAGGCGGCGATCCTGTGAACACCTTGATAGTGGAGTAGGCACGCGCCAGCCGCTCGGCGTGGGTGCTGCCTGCAGCATTCAGCGATCACGAGCTCGCCGATATAACCCGGCGGAGTGCTAAGGACGCGAAGAAAGTCGATATCTCGCCGGCTAACCGGGGGCGCCCCCACGCGTTGGCAGCAGACATAGCCAGTGCTGGAAGTTCTCGACGACCATCTCGAAGGCGAGAATCGATGCGAAAACACGCCGCGGCCGGAGCCGAGAAATCCACTTCTGCCAGGAAGAAAATTGACTGAACGTGACCGATCCGTGTAAAAACACTCAACAGCACTGACCCGACATTCGCGTCGGTCACGTTCCTCCGGAATCAGTGGGTCATCTTGCTCCGGAATTCGCGGTCACGTTCGATCGGAAACACCGGTCATCTTCAGCGGAATACGCACCTGACGCCGTCGCTACAGGTAGGGTGTTCAGACATGCGGTCTTGCACCCGCCTCAGGGCCTACGCTGGCTCTCGCGCTCAGCTCCAACGTCCGTCTTGATTCTTCTGCCAGCGCGTTGCCAGCGCGCCAAGTGTAGCCGGTCCGACGCATGACAAAAAGCAACAGCTCGTCCTGATTGTCATGATCTCTTGACGCCATTGTCATAATTCTCCTGACAGCGTTACATGGTCGTCGGCTGTATGATCGCGTGTCGCAAGAAGAACAACACAAAGCGCCCCTATGGAACGGAACTCGCGGAC
>JAQGNH010000313.1 GCA_028291945.1 Betaproteobacteria bacterium | reverse complement strand
GTCCCCGCGACCTGTTCCTGAAAGTCGCAGACACGATCCTCGCGAATTCGGGCCCGGAGCGGACGACTTCCTTCGCTTACGCCGTCGCGTGGACTCAGCACACCTACGGCGTGCAGATCATCGGCGCATGCGCTCTGCTCCAGCTTCTCCTGGGCAATGTGGGGCGGCCTGGCGCCGGCGTGATGGCGTTACGCGGCCATGCTTCGATTCAGGGCTCCACCGATGTGCCGACGCTGTATCACTCGATTCACGGGTACATGGCGCACCCGACCGCGCTGAAAAAACACGACACGCTGCCGGACTATCTCGCAGCCGAGACATTGCCGACGGGGCTGTGGGCAAATACACCGAAGTACGTCGTCTCGTACTTGAAGTCGATGTACGGGGATAACGCCACCGCCGAAAACCAGTTCGGCTACGAATGGCATCCGAAAATCATCGGCGATCATTCCCACCTGGCGATGTTCGCGGCCATGAATGCGGGGAGGGTCAAGGGCATGTTGTGCGTCGGTCAGAACCCGGCCACGTCTCTGAACGCACGGCTTGAGCGTGCCGCGATGAGGAAGCTCGACTGGCTGGTCGTGAAAGACAACTGGATACACGAGACCGCCTCGTTCTGGAAAGGCGCGCCCGAAATCAAAAGTGGGGCGATCAGGCCACAGGACATCAAGACCGAAGTGTTTTTTCTGCCGTCCACACAGGTCGCGGAGCTCGAAGGTACGTTCACCAATACCCAGCGAATGCTGCAGTTCCATTTCAAGGCCGCCGAACCGCCAGGCGAGTGCCGCTCCGACACGCATTTTTCCTACGATCTCGGGAAACGTCTGAAGAAGCTCTACGCCGATTCCACGTTGCCGCGCGATCAGGGTTTTAAAAACCTGCTGTGGGACTACGAGCACGAGAACGAGCAAGAGCGGAAGCGCGGCGAGCCGTCTGCGCTGAAACTCTTGAAGGAGCTCAACGGCTACTACTCGGGCGATCCGAGCCGGCACGTATCGGGGTTCGGCGACTTGAAGGACGACGGCTCGACGACGTGTGCATCGTGGATCTATTCCGGCGTTTATCCCGCGCCGGACCAAAACCTCGCCGCCCGGCGCACGCCGGATCCACCGGGTCAGCGCGGCGCGCATCTCAACTGGGCGTGGGCGTGGCCTTCGAATCGCCGGATCCTGTACAACCGCGCTTCGGCCGACCTGGACGGGAAGCCGTGGAGCGAGCGCAAGAAATGGGTCTGGTGGGACGCGGCGCAGAAGCGCTGGGACGGCTACGACGTTCCTGATTTCGCCGCGACGAAGGCACCCAACGACAAGCCGAAGCCCGGTGCTGTGGGTCTGGACGCGCTGCCGGGAACGGCGCCCTTTATCCTCAAGCCGGATGGGCTCGGCTGGCTGTTCGTGCCGTCCGGGTTGGTGGACGGGCCGCTACCGACGCATTACGAGCCCGCCGAATCGCCCGTTCACAATCCGCTCTATAAACAGCAGACCAGCCCGGTCTTCAAATATTGGAAGGATCCGGCCAACCCGCTGGCCGCGTTCGGCGATCCTGCGTACCCGTACATCATCACGACGTACCGACTGACCGAGCACTACCTCGCGGGCGCCATGAGCCGATGGCAGCCGTGGCTGACGGAGCTGCAGCCCGAGCTTTTCATCGAAATCACGCCCGAGCTCGCGGCCGAGAAGGGAATTGCGAATCTCGACCGTGTTGTGGTCACGTCTCCGCGCGGGTCGGTGCGCGCCAAAGCGCTCGTCACTCGGAGACTGCGTCCTTTCACCATCGCAGGTCAACGGATCCACCACGTCGGCATGCCGTGGCACTGGGGTTATGAGGGCCTGATACAAGGCGACATCGTGAACGAGCTGTCGGCGCTCGTGGGCGATCCGAACGTGTCGATACATGAAGGAAAAGCGTTCGTCTGCAACGTGGAGCGAGCGTAAGGAGCGCGCTATGGCCGAGCCCATGGGTTTTTACACCGACACGACCGTTTGCATCGGTTGCAAGGCGTGCGAGGTTGCCTGCAAGGAGTGGAACCAGCTACCTGCAACCAATGGCGGAGTCAACACGCTCAGCGGCGACAGCTACGACAACACGCGCCGTCTCGACGGCATTCACTGGCGGCACGTGAAGTTCATCGAGCAGTTCCCCGAAGACCGGAAGGACGGGCGCTGGCTTCTGATGAGCGACGTCTGCAAGCATTGCGTTCAGGCCGCCTGTCTCGAAGTGTGCCCGACCAACGCAATCATCCGCACCGAGTTCGATACCGTTGTCATCCAGTCGGACGTCTGCAACGGCTGTCGCGCCTGCATCGCGGCGTGCCCGTTCGGCGTGATCGACATCAACCCGGTCTCCAACACGGCGCAGAAGTGCACGCTGTGCTACGACCGGCTGCAGAGCGGAATGGAGCCGGCGTGCTCCAAGGCCTGCCCGACGGACTCGATTCAGTTCGGAACCATACGCGAGTTGCGCGAGCGCGCGGGCGCGCGCGTGCAACAACTTCAGAACGCTGGCGAGAAGCGCGCTCACCTGTACGGCGCCGACGAGAAGATGCTCGGCGGGCTCAATTCGTTTTATCTTCTCGTGGACAAGCCTGAAGTCTACGGACTGCCGCCCGATCCCAAGATGCCGACTCGTAATCTCGTTCCGGGTTCGCTGTTCTCCATACTCGGTGCGCTGCTCGTGGGCCTGATCGGAATCGTCAACTTCCGCAGGCGCGGCGCGGGAGAGGTCAAGGAGGCGCGGCCGTGAATGCCGTTCCGTCGAGCACCTGGTTCAGCGCTTCACCGGAATGGGGCTGGCTCGTCGTGCTCTATCTGTTCCTCGGCAGTCTCGCGGGCGGCTGCTATTTTCTGGCCGCGCTGATCGATCTCGTCGGACGAGCGGAGGATCGTCCGCTCGCGCGTCTGGGCTACTACGCCGCCTTCACGTGTCTTGTCATCGGCGGAATATTGCTGATGTTCGATCTCACGCGTCCGGAGCGGTTCTGGCACCTGCTGCTCCAATCGCACACGTTCCGGCCGATGTTCAAGTACTGGTCGCCCATGTCGATCGGGTCGTGGGCTCTCGTTACGTTCGGGGCTTTCGCGTTTATATCTTTCCTGGGCGTGCTCGCGGAGGACGGGCTGCTGTCGTGGCGCGCGGCGCGCCACATGCGCCCACCCGGATTGTTGGCACGCGTGATCGCGGTCATCGGTGGGCTGCTCGGACTTTATGTCGCGGGATACACCGGCGTTCTTCTCGCCGTTACGAATCGTCCCATCTGGTCGGACACGCCGCTGCTCGGCATGCTCTTCGTCGTTTCGGCTGCGTCGATGTCAGCGGCTTTCATGATTCTTCTCGCTCGGAGATCCGCGAGGACCGCTCCGGGTATTTTCGCGCTCCACCGCATCGACGCGTGGGTGCTCGCGCTCGAGCTTCTCGTGCTGATCGCTCTCGTGATTTCGCTCGGACCGGTCGCTCGCGCGTGGCTCAACGCGTGGGGCCTGCTCCTCTTCTTCGGCGTTATCGTCGCTGGAGTCCTGGCGCCGCTCGCGCTCTACTGGCGCAGAGACTGGCTGGGCGAACGTAACATGACCACGGCAGCCGCGCTGGTCCTCGCGGGTGGTTTCATTCTGCGCCTCGTGATCGTTTTTTCAGCTGAAGGCGTCGGCGTATGAAGCATCGCCTCATCACCGCACTCACCGCTCTCGTCTGCTCATCGGCGTGTTCCAGCCCGGAGACGGCCCGAACACGCGGCGACGGCCCGGGTGCAGACTTGGGTAACCGCGATCCGATCGTGCGCATGCACGAGGGCTCGAAACCGTATGCAGGGACCCCTCGATTGATCCCAACCCCGCCGCCTCCTCTGGATCCCGCTGATCAAGCTGACCGGCTCAGCCGCAGATGATGAGCCCGCTTGACCGCGTGAAAGATCTTCGACGTCGGTATCCGGAATGGACACCATGGCTCGCCGTTATTGGCGCGCTTCTCGAGGAGATCGAAGATCCGAGTTGGGACGCTGCGGTTCCGCTCGGCACCCTCTCGCAGGCGAGCACAGTTCCGCTGCTCGCGAAAGCCGATCTGCAAGTGGACGAGCGCGCGGCGAGCCGGACGTTCGAAAAGCTGACGCGGGCCGCAGCCCGCAGCAGCGTTCCGCAAATGGCGAGCGTGCGATCCGCTTCGTACGCGAAGCTCGACGTTTTGCGACTGTTCCAAGCCGCGCTCAACAGGGATAGCGAAGGCTTGCAAGAATTCGCATCCGTCGCCGGCGCGGATCCCGACGCGTTCCGGGCCGTTGCCGCGCTCGCAGCAATGCCTTTTCTGCACGCCTGCAACCGACATTGGGCCTCATCGCTCCCGGAAAGTTGGGTGGAAGGCTATTGCCCCATCTGCGGTGCGTGGCCGGCATTTGCGGACGTGCGCGGAATCGAGCGTGCCCGTTACTTTCGCTGCGGTGGTTGTGGCGCGGCGTGGCAGGCGCGCTGTTTGTTTTGCCCATACTGCGGCACGACAGATCACGAGGCGCTGGGCACGCTAGTTCCAGCTCGCAGCGAATCGAACTCAGCCGTCGACACCTGCAATGGGTGTCGAGGTTATCTGAAGACTTTCACGACACTCCAGGGAAGTTCGCCCGCAACGGTCATCCTGGATGACCTTGCAAGCGTGGAGCTCGATCTCGCCGCTCTCGAGCGTGGCTACAAGCGACCTTCGGCAGCAG
This sequence comes from Betaproteobacteria bacterium, assembly GCA_028291945.1. Classification (GTDB taxonomy): domain Bacteria; phylum Pseudomonadota; class Gammaproteobacteria; order Burkholderiales; family SG8-41; genus JAQGMV01. Next base: position 1,302 of record JAQGNH010000313.1, on the reverse strand, counting down.
GTTACGCGCTCGATGTAACGGTGACCGAAAGTAACCCAGTCGCCGTGTTTGCGCGCAGCGATTGATGTCCACCGACGAGAGTCGCCGTCCATCCGAGGTCTGCAAAGCTTTGCTTGCGGCACTCGATGCGTCCGAAGGCCGTAGAAGAAAACGCAAACGCGACCAGACGCCCGACGCGATAGGTCTTGCGATCAAGCGGCAGCTCCTCGAGCGCGTGGTTCATGAGGACCCGAACCCCGGCATCTTCGAGGAGTGGCTGCTCCAATACGGACGAGCGGGCGAGGGCATGCAACCCTCGGGTGCCATAGCGGCGATGGCGCGGGTAGTCCTTGACGAATGGCGCCTGGCCCATGCCATGCCTGATTTCGCGGTGTGGCTCGATCGCGGTGCTCCAAGCGACGACACCGACCCGGTGGCGCGTCCCCTCGGTCAACCGTGAAAGCGCTCTGCTCGGGGAAATCGGCTCCTATCGGCGCGACGTCGCAATCTCGACATGCTCAGATTCTCCTCGGTCCGCTCACTCTTCTTTGATTCGTGCGAGCTTGATCACGCGCTCGTACTTCACCATCTCGCGTGACAGGAACTCCGCAAACTGTTGCGGCGTGCTCGCAATGACCCTCATGCCGCTGCGCGCCATGAGATCTTTCGTGTCGTCGAGATTCATCGCGCGCGCCACCTCCTGCTGCAGCTTGGCGACGACATCTCTGGGCGTGCCCGAAGGGACCAGGACGCCATACCAGTTGGTCATATCGAAGCCGTCCAAGCCGGCCTCGGCAATCGTGGGAAGCTCCGGCGCAATCGGGGATCGCACGCTGCTACTTACGCCCAGCGCACGCAGCTTGTTCGCCTTCACGAGCGGCAGCGCGCCGATCACGTTCATGAAATACACCGGCACCTGCCCGCTCAGCACGTCGATCAGCGCGGCACCCGGACCTTTGTAAGGAATGTGCACGAGCTTGATGCCGCTCATGGAGCCGAGAAGCTCCGCAGTGAGATGCGGCAGCGAGCCCGTGCCCGAGTTGCCCACGTTGAGCTGACCCGGGTGCGACTTAGCAAATGCCACGAACTCCCTCGTCGAGCGCACCGGCAGCGATGGATGAACCACGAGCACGAGCGGACCCGATGCGAGGCACGTGACCGGCGCCAGGTCTTTCGTCTGGTCGTAAGTCAGATTCTGTAAAGGCTCGCTCCCGCGGCGTAGCCGGCGGCGACCAGCACCATCGTGTGGCCGTCCGGCGGCGACTTCGCTGCTACACCGGCGCCGACGGTTCCGTTCGCGCCCGGCCTATTCTCGACGATGAC
>JAQGNH010000153.1 GCA_028291945.1 Betaproteobacteria bacterium | reverse complement strand
GACGTGATTTCGCACCATGACGAACAACCCTCACGCAGATCAACGCGCTGAATCGGGCCGCCAACGAAGCGATAAAGGAACCCGAGTACTTCAACAGCATGAATGCGTCCGGCGCACAAGTCATCGGAGGTGCACCGAATCTGTTTCGCGACTTTCTCGATGCCGAGCGCATCAAGTGGACTCCGATCGTTAAGAAGCACGCCATCAAAGCCGACTGATCCTCAAATCAAGGAGAGAGCATGGACCTTCAACTGAAAGGCAAAACCGCGATCGTCACCGGAGCGAGCCAGGGACTGGGCCGCGCAATTGCCAAGGGATTGGCTGCCGAGGGCGTAAAGGTCGTCGCTGTCGCGCGCCGTCTGAATCTGCTCGAGGAGCTCGTCAAGGAAATCAGCGCAGAGAAAGGCGAGAAGCCGATCCCGCTGCAGGCCGACTTGTATCCGGAGAATGCCGCCGAAGACATCGCAGCGCGCGCGCTGAAAGAGCTCGGCCACGTCGATATCCTCGCGAACGCAGCGGGCGGCAGCCGGCCGTTGCCCCTGGACGGCTCGAAGGAAGCCTGGCTCGAAGGCCTCACGCTGAACTTCTTCCGCCTGCGCGAGCTCACGCACGCCGTTATTCCCAGTATGACAAAAGGCCAATTCGGCCGCGTGATCAATCTCACCGGAACGCGGGAGCCCCGCAACCTGAACGCGGCGCACGCAGCGAAAGCCGCCGTGCACGTCTGGTCGAAAGGGCTTTCGAAAGTCGTTGCGAAAGACGGCATCACCATCAACTGCATTCAGCCCGGCAAGCTTCGCAGCGAACAGATCGACAAGCGCTGGCCCACTGACGAGTCCCGGCGCGAATGGGCTCAGAAGGAAGTTCCGGTCGGCCGCATGGGCGAGCCGCACGAGCTTGCGGATCTCGCGGTGTTCCTGTCGTCTCAACGCGCCGGCTACATCACCGGAAACATTATTGCGTTCGACGGCGGCGCGAGATTCTTCGCGTTCTAGTGCTCGAGCCGTAAACCCAGTTCGGAAAAGAACTGGCGCGTCGGCTCCGATTGCGGACTCCGCGCGAGCATCACGTTCAGTTCGCGAATCACCGAAGGAGGTGTACGCGCCGGCGCAAATACGCCAAACAAGTCGACCGCCTCGAAGTCGGTGAGACCGGCCTCTGCGGTCGTTTCCACATGCGGAATGCTGGGATGCCTGCGTGGCGCCGCTGTCGCCAACACCTTGACGCGGGCGTTCCCGAGATACGGCAACACCGCTGGCAACGGGACAAGCGCGGTGCTCACCTGCTTTGTCGCAACAGCCTGCAGTGCTGCGGTCCCACCGTTGTATGCGACCGGCTCGAGTGGTAAGCCGTAGCGCGAGCGCAGCAGCTGCATTGCCAGATGCCCGGCGCTTCTTTCTCCCGCGCTCGCAATGAGGATCCGGTCCCGTGCAGCGCGCGCTTCGCGGATCACCGCACCCACGCTTTCAAGCGACGACTCGCCGCTCGCAATCAAAACGTAAGGCATGCTTGCAACGAGCGCGACGGGTTGCAACGCACGGTCGGCCCGCGCATACGATCGCGTTCTCGCGCTCGACGCGGCAGCCATTCCGCTTGCCAGCAGCAGCGTGCGGCCGTCAGCCGCGGCGGACGAAACGGCTGCGACGGCCTCATTGCCGTCCTGCCGGGGTCGGCGCGTCACCCTCACAGGGTCATCGGATTCACCCTGCAGCGTTTGCGCGACGTGCAGGGCCAGAACGTCCGTGAACGCAGGCATCGCATAGCGCTGCATCGTGCGCAGCACTTTGTTGACCGCGACCGTTCCCGCGATCTCGACAGGCCCCGTGGCTGGATACGGATGCACGAGCTCGCGCGGTTTGACTGCTTCACTCGAAGCCTGCGCGTGCGTGAACGGAAAAAAGAGTAGTGCAATCAGCAAACGATGCATCGGGTGCGTCCATGACCGGGAATGTCCCGCCATTAGTGCGCTTGCGGGGCATTGCCTTACACGGAGTCTCGATGCGGCCCGGATCCCCAACGGCGTGACGCGCCTCTATGTCGAAACCGGAACGCGCGCGCCTTTGCCATCTTTATAGCGGCGCCCGCGGTCGGCCGTCTTCCGCTCGCGCACCAACTTCATGACCGGAACGCCATAGCCGCAACTCGTCATCGTCTGTTCGATCTCGACTTCGATCACTTGCCGCGCTGGCCCCTTGGGCTCCGCCGCCTGCCGCAGTAGTAATACCTGCGCCAATGGCGAGTCGGCTAGCGGTGTAGCGTGTGCCTTGCCGAACAGCCGCACGATCGCGGCGTCTTCTTCCTCGAACGAGCAGACCATGACCGTGATGGGGCCTCCTGCTGCGCAATGCCGTGCCGTTTCGTTGCCGGACCCGCGGTAATCCAGATAGGCAACGCGGTTAGGGCCGAGAATATGCAGCGGGACGCCACCCTTGGGCGAAACATTCACAGGGCCTACATCGTTCGGGCCGCTCGCCAACTGTGGGTCCGCAGATGCGACGAAAAACATCGCAGCGCCGCGAATCAGCGCGGCCTGTTCGTCAGTGATAGCCGGATGATAAGTCGCCATGCGTGTCGCTCCCGGGGAAGTGGCAGAACGGTGAATTCTAGTCGAGGTGCATATCCTGAAGCCGGGCACGAGCAACATCCTCAATTCAGTGTGCCGCACGGTTCTGTTCGCTTACTGTTGCGCGACGCTCACTCCGGCTTCAAGCCCGCCGCCTTCACCACGGACGCCCATTTATCTGTTTCCGACTTGATGAACGCGCGGAACTGTTCCGGGGTGCTGGGCGTGGGTTCGGCACCTTGCGCGAGAAACTTCTCTTTGATTTCCGCGCTCTCGAGTGCCTTGGCGGTCTCGCTGCTGAGGCGGCTGATAATGTCCCGCGGCGTTGCGATTGGTGCGATGAGTCCATGCCACGTCGTGATGCTATAGCCCGGGAGCGCCGATTCCGAAACCGTATGAATCTCAGGCGCAACGCTCGAGCGCTTCAGTGTAGTGACCGCGAGCGCTCTCAGCTTGCCGCTGCGCACGTGCGGCAGTGAGGTCACGATTTGATCGAACACGATCGCGACCTGTCCACCCAGCAAGTCGATCAACGCCGGAGCGCTTCCCTTGTAGGGAACGTGCAGCATGTCGACGCGCGCCATGCTCTTGAACAATTCACCGGCGAGATGCGCGGAGGAGCCAGTCCCTCCCGCGAAAGTCAGCTGGCCTGGCTTCGCTTTAGCGTACGCGATCAGCTGCTTGACGTCTTTCACCGGCACGGATGGATGGACCACGATGATTTGCGGAATCGAAGTGAGCTGCGAAATCATCGCGAAATCGCGCAGCGTGTCGAAAGGCATTTTCGAATAGAGGCTCGGATGGATCGAGCTCACGCCAATCGATGCCATGAAAAGCGTATAGCCGTCCGGCGGCGACTTCGCCACAAGCTCCGCGCCGATGTTACCGTTTGCGCCAGCGCGGTTGTCGACGATGATCTGCTGTGCTAGTTGCGCGCTCATCTTCTGCGCGACGAGTCGAGCGACGACATCATTCGTTCCTCCCGCAGGAACGCCGACCACGAGACGGATCGGCTTTGCTGGATACGATTGCGCCAGCGATAGTGCAGGCATCGCGAGCAGCGGCAGAGCGCACAAGCGCGGCAGCCAGCGCCATACGAAGGACTCGCATTCGACTCTCTCATGAAACACGGCGCGTTCTCCTCCTGATACACATCCGCGGCGCTCCTAGGCAAACGTAAAGTTCCGGCACCACTAGCAGCTGTCTCGAGATGATGTCTAGTCTAACCGTTCGTGCACCGTAAGCTCCCACGCCGTTCAATAGCAGTGCATCCCGCTCGTACGCGCTCAAGCAATGCTATGCTCGACCGCAACAACCTATTACGAGATAAACGATGAACTCCGGACGCGCACTATTGATTTGTCTGCTTGCAGTACCTGCACTCGCTCACGCACAAGGTTTCCCATCGAAGCCTATCCGTATCATCGCCTCGCTCGCGCCAGGCGGCGGACTCGACACGACCACGCGCATCATCGCGCAGAATCTGCAGGCGACGCTCGGCCAGCCCGGCATCGTCGAGAATCGTCCCGGCGCAGGCGGCGGTCTCGGCAGCGAGATCGTGGCGAAATCCTCTCCCGATGGCCACACGCTGCTGACCGTTTCGATCGCGCACGCGGTCCTGGCGAGCGCCAATAAGAATCTCGGCTACAACCCGGAGCGTGACCTCGTTCCGGTGACGGTCATGGTGACGGCCCCGAACGTCCTCATCTCGCACCCATCGCTGCCCGTGAAGACCATACGAGAACTGATTGCTTACGCGAGCAAGCACCCGGGCGAAATCAACTATGCCTCATCAGGCAGCGGCAGCACATCGCATCTCGCGACCGAGTATCTGAAGCTGCTGACGAAGATCGATCTCACCCACATCCCGTACAAGGGAACAGCTCCCGCGATGACGGACCTCGCCGCCGGCCGGGTGTCGATGATCTTTACGGCCGTGGTCTCGGCCAAGCCCTACGTCGACAGCGGCAGACTGCGCGTGCTCGCGCAGGCGGGCAGCAAGCGCGCCGCCGTCATGCCGGACATACCGACCATAGCCGAGGCCGGCGTGCCGGGATATGCAGTGGACGTGTGGTTTGCTCTCATGGCCCCGGCCGCGACGCCGCGTCCCGTGCTCGAGCGCCTCAATCAAGCTGCGACCAAGATATTGCATACGCCTGACATCGCAAAGAAACTGGAGAACCTCGGGTTGGAGCCCATAGGCGAAGGGCTCGCCGCAAGCGATGCCTACGTCAAATCCGAGATCAAGAAGTGGGCGCGCGTGGTAGCGGCAGCGAAGATCACCGTTGACTAGCGGCTAGTGGACGACGTACCCGCCGTCGATCACGATGTTCTCGCCCAGCATGTACGTTCCCTTGCTGGAAGCGAGGAATGCCACGACTTCGGCCACTTCTTCCGCGCGCCCGTAGCGTCCCGCTCTGATGTACGACATGCGGCGCGCCTTCAGTGCGGGGTTCGCGTTGACGCGCTCGGCGTTGAACTCGGTCATGATGGGACCCGGGCTGACTGCGTTGACGATGATGTTATGCGGCGCGAGCTCGAACGCCATCGATTTCGTAAGGTATATGAGAGCGGCCTTCGTCAATCCATAGAGCCCGACCTGCGAATCGGTCACCAGCCCCATCTGGCTCGCGATGTTGATGATGCGGCCGCCGCCGTTGACTTTCATCGCAGGCACGACGGCCTGGCCCAGGAGAAAGGGCGCTTTCAGATTGACGGCCACCACCTGGTCGAAATCCTTCTCTGAATACTCCCCATAGTTCTTCGAGATCCGCAGTCCGGCGTTGTTGACGAGCACATCGATGCGGCCGAGCGCTTTCAACGCAGCCGCCACCATCTTCTCCGGATCGCCCGACTTGAGGAAGTCGAATATCCCGTGCGCTGCGCGCCCCGAAGGATTGGCTTCGTTGCAGGCGCGCACCACCTTCTGCAGGTGATCCTCGAGCTCGTTTGCGGCGACGTACACCGACGCCCCCATTTTCGCGAACTCCACCGCGATCGCCGCCCCGATTCCGCGCGCAGCACCTGTGACGACGGCGGTCTTGCCGGCCAGACTAGTCATTACGTTCTCTCCTGATCGAAAATCGAGTTACTGGGCTTTGATGCCGGCGTCGCGAATGATCTTGTTCCACTTCGCGAGCTCGGCGCGCACGCGCGCATCCAGTTGTGCCGGCGTCGAAGGATCGGGCTCCACGCCCGAGCTCTGCATGCTCGTGCGCACTTCGGCCTGCGATGACACTCTCTGCACGGCCTGGTTGAGGCGGTTGACGACAGCCGACGGCGTCTTCGCGGGCGCCCACAGCGCGTACCACGTCGTGTAGGCGTAATCCTTGAGTCCCGCTTCGGCAAGGGTAGGCACGTCGCCGAGCATCGGCAGGCGCTGCGCACTCGTGACGCCGAGCGCACGCAGCCGGCCGGATTTGATTTGCGGCACCACCGGTCCGGCGGTCTCGATGAGGAAAGCGACTTCGCCGCTGATCGTCGCGGCGAATGCCGGGCCGCCGCCTTTGTACGGCACGTGCGTGAACTTGACCCCCGCGACGCTTTGCAGCAGCTCTACTGCAAGATGACCCGAGGAGCCGACCCCGCCGGTGCCGTAATTGAGCTCGCCCGGGCGAGCGCGTGCGAGGGCCAGAAACTCCTTGAGCGAGCGCACCGGAAGCGACGGATTCACGAGGAGCACACTGGGTGCGGATCCGAGCGAGCTGATCGGCGCAAAGTCGTTCACTGGATCGTACGGCAGCGCGCTGTACAGTGCGGGGCCGAATGCCATTGCGATGTTGAACAGCAGCAGCGTGTAACCGTCGGGCGGCGCCTTGGCGGCGAGATCGGCGCCGATCGTGCCACCCGCGCCGCCGCGATTGTCGATCACGAACTGCTGGCGCAGCTCCTTCGTCAGCGCCTGCGAAACGATGCGCGCGACAAAGTCGGACGTGCCACCCGGTGCGAACGGTACGATCACGCGCACCGATTTCGCTGGATATTCCTGCGCGAAGGCGCTCGGCGCCAATACACCCGCGGCGCTCAAAGCGAACAAGACAAACAGCTGGCGCAGCATCGTCATCGATTATTCCTGCCGTTGATGTTTGCCGAATATAACAGGTGACGAGCAGGTTCTGAGGTGACGACTTCCGGTGCAACATCAGCTCGTCGTCTTCATTGCGATGAAGTGCATGCCACGCGGTCTGCTACATTCGCAACATGGGACAACAAATAGAAAGACCTCGCTTCGTTGCGCGTGAGCGATCTCCGGTCAGCATGCTCGTGATGAAATTTTTTTCTTGTTAGCGATGACGAAACCCGGACGCTATACCGCTGCCGCACTCGTCTTCCTCACGATGGTGCCCGCGGCGTGGGCGCAAGGCGACTGGAAACCGTCGAAGCCGATCCGCTGGATAGTCCCTTTCGCCCCGGGCGGTGCGGCCGACATTGTGTCGCGCGTGCTCGGTCCCAAAGTCGGGGAGCTCCTCGGGACACAAATCATCATCGACAATCGTGGCGGTGCCTCGGGAATAATCGGCGCTGAAGCCGGCAGCAAGGCCGCGCCCGATGGCTACATTGTCCACCTCGGAGGACTGTCGACGCACATCCTCAACGCCCATCTCTTCACGAAGTTGCCGTACGAGCCTCGCGAGCTTTCGCACATCGCACTGCTCACTCTCGTGCCCAACGTTCTCACGGTGCATCCTTCGGTACCCGCAAAGTCGTTGAAGGAGTACATCGCGCTTGCCAAAGCACGGCCCACCGAGCTCACCTATGCCTCGTCCGGTGCAGGATCGTCGCAGCACCTGAACGGCGTGGTGCTGCAGCAGATGGCAGGCATTCAGCTCACCCACGTGCCATATCGCAGCGGCGGTCCCGCCCTGGTCGATCTTCTCGGCGGGCACGTGATGTCGATGTTCGCGACCATTCCTTCGGTAGCGCCGCATATTCGCGGCGGCCGCTTGCGCGCGATCGCGATTGCGTCGGCGCGACGCTCCACAGCGCTGCCGGACGTGGCGCCGCTAGGTGAGACGCTGAAGGGCTACGACATGACCACCTGGTATTCGCTGCACGCTCCGCCGAAGACGCCGCATGAGATTGTCGTTAAGCTGAACGCCGCGGTGAATGCGGCGTTGAACGATCCCGAGACCCGCAGGCGTCTGACCGACGACGGCGCGATCGTGCAGCCGATGACGCCTGAAGAGTTCGGCGCTTTCTTTCGCAAGGAATACGAGCGCATGGGCGTGATCGTGCGCGCATCCGGTGTGAAACCCGACCAGTAGTACGTTCCGGTATTTTTGGCATCGCCTTGAATCCGCGCGGGCAGGTGTCATTTCGAAGGACGGACGACCGGTGGTTTTGCTTGAACGGTTGTTATCGTCGCTATCTAAAAGGAGCAGTACACGTGACGTTTCAAATTGCAGCCCGCTGTGTGAAAACCGGAAGATACGGCGTCGCAATCACGACGCGGCCGATGGGCGTCGGATCACGCTGCCCCTTCATTGAGCCCGGCGTCGGCCTTACCGTTACGATGGCGCGCACCGACCCGCGCCTGGGTCCGCTCGGCATTAACCTCCTGAAGCTCGGCTATTCCGCCCAGCGGGTGATCGATGAGATCGCCGCGAGCGATCCGCACATCGAGATGCGGCAGATCTGCGTCATCGATCGTGACGGCAACGCCGTCGCGCGAACCGGCGCCCGCAACACACACTGGTCCGGGGCGCTCGTGCGGCCGAATCTCGTGGCCATGGGCAACAATCTCTTCAGCGAGCGCACGGTAACTGCGATGGGTGACACGTGGGACGCCGGAGAGCAGCTCGAGCTGGAGGATAGATTGCTTGCTGCACTCGGCGCCGGCCGCGATGCCGGCGGGCAGAACGGCGGGCAGCATTCCTCGGCGCTGCTATCGTACGGCCACCAGATATTTCCGTATTGCGATCTCAGAGTGGACGAGCACACAGAGCCAGTCGCTGAGCTCCGGCGGCTATACGATCGCATTCGCCCGCTCCTGCCTTTCTACTACGGCCGTCCCGCGGCGCCCGACGAGTATGGCCGCGAAGATGACTGGCTCGCGCGACAAAGTGGCCGCAAATGAAGCGCTTTATCGGGACCTGATTGCGATCGCACTCATCGCGTATCGGCCTAACGTGCTGATCGGCAGATTAAATAAAACATCGGACTACGTAGAAATCCCGAAGGTATAGGTACCTAAGTAGCGACCGCTTCCGTCTTGGGTCACATTCAACATCAGGGTTTTGAAACGCGCGGTGTCTCCCTTCAACTCCACGTCTTGCGCCACCGTGGTGGGATTGGGACCATGAGCCTTGTAGTGGGGCGAGGAATAGACCTCGGCGTTCACCGCGTCCGGGTAAAACAAGTTGGTGGTCACGATGGCCTTGGACGACAAATGGATTTTGACGTGGAGGTGCGTTAGCCGCCGTGGATACCAGCCGGGATAGATGGCGGTGAAATGCGCCAGCCCCTGGGCATTCGTCGGTTGAATGCCTCGAAGGAAGGTCATGCCGGTCGTATTTGCGCCAGTGGCCTGTCCCGCATATCCGGAATAGACGCCGTCGCTGTCGCATTGCCAGATGTCCACCGCAGCATTCATAACTGGTTGGCAGTTCGCGTTTACGACCGTCAGCCGATATTCGATCGGGATTCCCGGACGTCCCTCCGCGGTTTCGTGCCGAACCAGCTTGGTGTCGAAATAGAAGGGGCCTTCTGGAACGCTCGGCGAAAACTGGCAGGACGCTACCGGGGCAGTGGCAGCCGCCACAACCCTTGGGGCAGTAAACGATTGAGGAACGAAGGGGACCAAAGCGGCCCCACCGATGGTGCGTAGAAAATGTTTTCGGTCCATATTCACTCCAACGTTACCCGCGCAAATAGACCCGGCGCGTGGATTCCATTTGATGAGAGGAGCAGGATAATGCGGTCCGTTGGTATTGCCGGTATCTCACTGACTGCCCTCATTGTAACGAACGCGGCAGCGCAGCCGACAAAGACCTCAGCAGCGGCATATCCTGACAAACCCATACGGCTGATCGTCCCCTTCACGCCGGCGGGCACCGCAGATATCTTCGCGCGGGCCGTGGGACAAAAGCTGGGCGAGCGATGGAATCAGCAAGTTGTAATCGACAATCGCGCGGGCTCTGCAGGCATCATCGGCTCCGAAATCGCGGCGAAGGCGCCTCCGGACGGACACACGCTGATGATGGGAATCACAGCGAATATCGCGATCAATCCGGCGCTCTACGCGAAATTGCCCTACGACCCGAGCCGCGACTTCGCGCCCGTCACGCTCATCGCAAAAGCGCC
>JAQGNH010000304.1 GCA_028291945.1 Betaproteobacteria bacterium | reverse complement strand
TGGCCCAAGTCAGTTTCTTGACCCGCTCCGCTCCAAGCCCCATGCGGTCACGATCGTGACAGAACTGTAACGTTCCGTTCAAGCTGGCGTACGGCGCTTAGGCTTATTGTCTGTCCGACGGTCGAATGGGTCGACCGGTTGCCTCAAAGGTAAGTCAGACAACAAGGAGATGAGCATGTTGGATAAATGGAAAACAGAACGTGAGCTACGCGTAAAGGCCGGTGCCCTGATCGGCGCCGTGTGGCTGGTCACCCTCTCGGCCGTCAGCGCGTACGCGCAAAAAGCGCCGACTCCTGAGAGCGCGGCGGCTGCCGTGTACGGGCCTTCGGCTCGCCTCGACGTTATCGGGAGACCCGCATGATGAGCTGGATTCAAGGGGGGCCGCAAATGGCGGCCGCATTTCTGGGTTCATCGGTCGAAGCGGTGGAGGCGATGACGATCGTGCTCGCGGCGGGCATTGTACGAGGCTGGCGATCGGCTTTGGCCGGTACGGCCGCGGGGCTCCTCACCCTCGCAGCGATCATCGCCGTTTTCGGGCCGGCAATCGCCACGGTGCCTATCAACGTTCTACAGATTGTTGTCGGCACCCTGTTGCTGCTCTTCGGTATACGGTGGCTGCGTAAAGCGATTCTGCGCTCCGCAGGCGTCATCGCTTTGCACGACGAAGATGCAATCTACGCTAAGGAGACGCGCGCTCTGAGCGGCGCGCACGTATCGGTCAAGAGGTGGGACCCAATAGCGATGATTACGGCCTACAAGGCGATCGTGCTCGAAGGCGTCGAAGTCGTCGTGATCGTAATCGGCGTGGGTGCGGTCGGCAATATGCTGGTGCCTGCAAGCATTGGCGCTCTGGCCGCTTGCGCGCTCGTGGTGATTGCTGCTGTGATATTGCACCGTCCACTCGCGCGTGTGCCTGAAAACGCGCTCAAGTATGTCGTCGGCGTGATGATGACTGCGTTCGGGCTGTTCTGGTTTGGAGAAGGCGTCGGCATCGAATGGCCCTATGCAGATGCCGCGATACTCGGCCTGATGGGCGTGCTGTTCGTGGGCTCGACGATAGGCGTCAAGCTCAGCCGGTATGTTCAGACGAATCAATCGGAACGGGCGGAGGTCAGAACATGAACGCGATCGTTCAGACATGCAAGACTTTGGCGGGACTGTTCTTCGACGACGGCAGCTTGGCACTGGGTGTCGTAGCGCTGCTCGGGTCAGTAGCGCTGCTTGCAAAAGCAGGCATTGTCACGCCACCGCTGTTCATGATGATATTGCTCGTTGGAGGGACTGTGATTCTGTTACTGGAGAACGTGGTCCGCACGGCGCGGCGGCACCGCAGATGACGGACCGGATCGCGGCGCGCGGATTGCAGTCCGATCGGCGCTGCAGGTCTTACGGCCGCGGGATTCGGCGCCGAACGCCCGCGTAGGACTGGCCGCCTGAACCATTCGTAACTGTCGCGCGTCGGCCGCGGCGAGAATTACCAATCAGCATCAGGCCGGTGGTGCGTGCGCGCCCCACCGGCCTATCGTATGTACCCGTTCTGTGGCCACGACCTGATCGAAGAAGCTCGGCCGATCCGGAAAAGCAATCGTTCCATTAAGCGCGCCCGGCACCGTGTCCATCAGGCCTGCGCGCGTACCTGTATCCGCAGCTGCCCGCTCGAGTGCCTCCCGATCCGCCCACACGGGGGATCCGGCCACGAGACTCAGGTAGACGCGGCCCGTGGGCTGCTCCGCGAAGTTGACTTCGCGAAAGCGTTGCACGCACTCTCGAAGAAAGCTCGTGTTCTTCTCAGGCGCGAGCAGAGCACGATCGCGGAAGAGCGCCTCCGGACTGGTCGCATTGATATCGACCCGGCGATACCGCTCGACAGCGAGCATGGACTTGACGTCTAGCACGGTCATGCAGTCGTTCCATCCGAACGCGACCGTACGCGGGCGGTCGCCGAGGCTCACGCTGTTGTCGAGAAACTCGAAATGCACGCGCTTGTCGGTGCGCTCGATCCAGGTGAAAAAAAGCAGCGGCATTCCGGAATACGCTTCGACCCCGTGCGCAAGCGTGTCATCTACGGCCTTGTACCGTCCGACTTCGAGTCCGCGGCTCCACGCGCGCTCCACGAGCAGGTTCGGTGGCGTGATCATGAAGAAGAGATAGACGATCTGGCCGAAGCGCGTCAGCAGGTTGCTGCCTGCGACGTCGGAGTCCGGCGCGAAGCTGTCGAAACGGAAGCGGTCGATCAGCAGATGCGACATGTGCCCCCGCTGCGCTTTGAGCGCTATGTACTGATCGAGCTTCTGATCGATGATGCGAAGCTCGTCTCCGGTGAACGCGCCGGCGTACTTGTAGGCCGCACCCAGCACCCCGTAATCGAGCAACTGTTTGCGCCATATGTCAGGACTGATCAGCGCAAAATCGCTCCAGCTCGTTCCGATGTCACCGGCGAGCCTTCGCTGCAGCGGGCGTATCGTGCTCTTCCCCGATGCCGACGCGCCTTTGGTATTCATGACCACGGGCCGTTCCTGGCGCGGGAGCAGGCGATATCGGCCTTCGGCGACAGCTTGCATGACCCAGGGCTCGATCAGGCGACCGATCTCCGCGCTTCCGAAATCGTTGCACGCCATGTTGGTCGCGATTGATACGATGAGCTCGCGTGTGCCCCACATACGGCCATGACGTACGAGCACGGCACACACGACTTTGTCGAGCGCACGGCAGGCGGACCTCTGCAGCGGGTCCGGATCCGCTTGGCCACGCGCTTCACACTTCGCTACGAGCTCCGTCTCAGCACTCCTCGAAGACTCTCGCGCCGGAAAGAGTCCGTTCAGCTCGGCTGCGATGAATTCAGAAAGCGCTCTTTTGCGCGCCTCGAACAACGACATGATCGCCGCGCGTTGCGGTTCGATGTACCGCCGGAGAATTTCGCCCGTGATGCGGCGGAAGTTGATGCCGAGGTCTTCGATCTTCGATCCGTCGGGAACCGAAAAATCGGCGCTCACCCGGATCAGAAGCTCGTGCAGCGCCAGGCGCTCGGGCCGAAACGCTACGATGTCACTGAAGTCGAGCCCCGTGAGGCCGCGCAACTCGCGCGCCTCCGCAACGGTCGTGTATACGTTTTCCGGCCGGAAGATCGTACAAAGGGGAAGTAGGGCGGCGGGCACTGGAGATTCGATCCCGGGATTCCAGGGACCGAATTCGTTTGCCGTGAAATGCGGTGCGGCCGTCATTTCCGCGCGGCTTTTTGCCGCTTGCGAATATGCATTCGCGCGGGCTGCGGAACATGGACGTGCATCAGATCCTCGATGTCAGGTATCGGAGTCCTGCTCGCGCGCGACAGACGATCGAAAGAAAGACGATCCGGCATTCCGGCGAGCTTATTCACGCTACGGGATATCGCTTTCGCAACTCGGCACACTGCGAGGGCGTGAGCGGCCTGGTCTCATGCCCCTGCAGCAGCAGGTGCAATCGGGCCGTAGCTTCTAGCTCTTCGATGGCATCGCTCGCCGCAGCCAGGTCCGATCCTGCGACGACCGGCCCGTGATTCGCGAGCAGAACCGCATGATGCCGGCTCGCCTTCTCGCGTACCGCATCTGCGAGCTTCATGTCACCCGGCGCGAAGTAAGGAATCAGCGGCAGGGTTCCGATGCGCATCACGTAATAGGCCGTGATCGGTGGGAGCACATCATCGGGATTTACATCGGCCAGCACGGACACGGCCACTGAGTATGTGGAGTGCAGATGGATCACCGCGCCGCTGCGCTCGCGCTGCTGATACATGCACAGGTGAAGAAAGTTTTCTTTGGACGGGGGATCGCCTGAAATCAGCTTCCCGGACCACTCCAGCTTCGACAGCCGCGCCGGATCGAGTGAGCCGAGGTTCGAGCCGGTCGGTGTGAGCAACCATCCGTCTTCGCATCGCGTACTGATGTTCCCGGTGCTGCCGTGCGTGAGTCCGCGATCGAACAGCGACTTCGCCGTTGCGCAAATCAGCTCACGCTGACGTGATTCGTTCATGGCGGTCTAGAAGAGTGAAAGCTTTTGTGAAGAAATCCGGCGCTCCGAAATTGCCGGACTTGAGCGCGAGGAGAATCGGCGTTCCGCCTTCGGTCGCGGTCCACGGCACGCCCGGATCGATCTGAGGTCCGATGCGCAGCGCGGTGGTGCCGAGCGCCTGGACCACTGCGCCCGATGTTTCGCCGCCCGCCACCACGAGCTGCGTGACGCCGACATGAACCAACGAGCTTGCTATCGACGCCAAAGCGCGTTCGACGAGCGCGCCGGCATCGCCGACCCCAAGCTGCTGCTGAATCTGCCTGACGCGCGCCGGCTCCGCCGTTGAATGGATGAGCACAGGGCTGCTGGCGAGGCGGGGCAAGGCCCATGCGACTGCACGCTCCACCTCGTGTTCGCCCGCGGCGAGCTTGAGCGGATCAAGCGCATACGTGGGGCCGCCCGATTTGATGAATTCGAGCACCTGAGTGTTCGTTGCGATCGAACAGCTCCCCGATACGATCGCGCGATAGCCGGGACGTTGCGGTAGTGCAGCAGCGTGCGAAGCATGGACCAGATGCGCTGCATAGTTCTGCGGCAAGCCGAGTGCGACACCCGATCCAGCTGTGACCAGAGACAGATCGCTGACGGCGGCACCGAGCGTGCGGAGGTCATCGTCGGTGATCGCATCTACGATCGCGATGCGTACGCCGCCAGCCTTGAGCGCAGCGATGCGTTCGCGTATCGCTTGCGCACCGTGCGCGAGTACGTCGTACGCGATATGCCCGACCTTGAACGTCGTCTGCGCCTGCAGCACGCGAATCAGGTTCGAATCGCGCATCGGTGTGAGCGGGTGATTGCGCATGCCGGACTCGCTCAGCAAATCGTCGCCCACGAACAGGTGACCTTTGAATACCGTGCGTCCGTTCTCCGGGAACGCAGGACAGGCGATCGTGAAATCGCATCCGAGCGCATCCATCAAGGCCTCGGTCACGGGGCCTATGTTGCCCGACGAAGTCGAGTCGAATGTGGAGCAGAACTTGAAGTAGATCTGCTTGCAGCCGGCGGCGCGCAGCCAGTGCAGTGCCGCAAGCGACTGTGCTACAGCCTGAGCCGCGGGGACGGTGCGGGACTTGAGCGCGACGACCCCGGCGTCGACCTCTTCAGGCAGCGGTTTAGTCGGCACGCCGATCGTCTGCAGCGTGCGCATGCCGCCCGCACGAGATTGTTGGCGAGATCGGTCGCGCCGGTGAAATCGTCAGCGATGCAGCCGAGCAGCATGCCTAAGCTCGCATCACACGTTGGCGCTCATCGTGGCTCGAGGGTCGATCACGAGCTGGACCTGAACTTCGGAAACCGCCCGATTCGACGGAGCGCGCAAACGCCACCATCTTGTTGCGACCGCCGGGTTCAGCCATCTGTGAATATCCAGCACATATGTTGTGCCTATGCGTCGGATTGTATCGGGAATACACCCCGATTAAGGTGATCGTCGCGACTTCGGCAGGAGTAGGCCATGGCAAAGACCACCAGGATAAGGCTCGCCCCGTTCGGTGCACGATGCTTACGCCGCGGATGCACAAATCGCACGCCGGCTTAAACCTGAGTAGCCGAGAACGCCGGCGAGCTGGCAAACGACCCACAGGTGATCCCTGCGGGTAGCCTGTATTTGACGCGTCGAGTTAACAGCCTATACTGCTCTTCCGCGTTGGTTGGGCATCATTACTTCCGTCAGGAAGTCGCATGATAGATGTCCCCAGTTCTCTTTGTATCCAGCGGCTGGTTGCAATCACACCGGCCCGTTCGAACATTTGTCCCTGTTTTGCTTCCATGAGGTATTTCGTGCGGGCTCGCTTTGCATGCGCGCCCGCTGACACGTGACGTCGATTCATTCGATAAAAGTGCGTCACACGGGACACGAAGGCGCTGAAGTCATCGCGATAGGGGGTAACGATGTTACGAGATCGATCCAAACGAAGGAGCCTGGATCCCGTTGCTGGAAACGAGTTCTTGCACCGCCGCTCGTTTCTTCGTGGTGGACTCGCCGCGGCTGTAACAGGTTATTCGGTAGTGAAGACCGCTGCCGCCGAGCCGCTCACGGACGATCCGTGGAGTCTCGTGCCGGGCGCTGTCACCCGGCCTTATGAGCAGCGCTCCCGGTTCGAGGACCAGGTAGCGCGCACGCTCAGCAATCCGAAGGGTGAGGCGCGCGTGCAGAACGCGCGCACGCCGCTGCATCTCCTCAACGGAACGATTACGCCGAACGGCCAGCATTTCGTAGTGGCCCAAAGCGGCGCTCCCGATATCGATCCCGAGCGGCACCGTCTGTTGATCCACGGCTTGGTAAAGAAGCCTCTGATCTTCACTCTCGATGCGCTTGCGCGCTATCCGATGGTGTCGCGCATGTCGTTCATCGAATGCGGCGGCAACAGCGCACCGCTTTTCTCTCCGCAACCGATCCAGGCCAACGTGCAAGGGTTGCATGGCCTCGTATCCTGCTCGGAATGGACCGGTGTACTGCTTTCCACATTGCTCGATGAAACGGGTGTCGACCGACAAGCGAAGTGGCTGATCGCCGAAGGTGCCGATGCACCGACGCTGACCCGCAGCGTGCCGCTTTCCAAGGGCCTCGACGACGCGATGATCGCGCTCTATCAAAATGGGGAGCGGTTGATGCCCGCGAACGGCTATCCCATGCGCCTGCTGCTGCCCGGCTGGGAAGGCAACATGAACATCAAGTGGCTGCGCCGGATCAAGCTCACCGACGCGCCAGGCATGACGTTTCCGGAGTCGAAGACGTACGCGCAAATCCTGCCGAACGGCAAGGCCTACCAGTTTTATTTTGTGGAGGAGGTCAAGTCCTTCATTACCCAGCCGTCGCCGGGGACGAAGATGAGTGGGCTTGGACAGTACGAGATTTCCGGCATCGCTTATTCGGGGGACGGTCGGATTGCCCGCGTCATGGTGTCGGCGGATGGCGGCAAAACCTGGGCGCCGGCGCGGCTGCAGCAACCGGTGATGAGCAAAGCATTTACTCGCTTCAGCATGCCGTGGCGTTGGGACGGCCGTCCGGCTGTATTGCAGAGCCGCGCCTGGGATGATGCCGGCAACGCGCAGCCGACGCGCGCCGAGTTCGTAGCGCAGCGCGGCGAGCTGAAAACGATTCCGCCGCTTGCCGCTTTCCCGAACCAGCACTTCAATGGCATCACGAGTTGGGCGATCGATGAGAAGGGGGAGGTCAAACATGTGTACGCATGAGCTTCCGCTTTCGACACTGGTTCTCGCGTTGGTTCTCTGTTTGCCCGCTGCATACGCCGCGGGTCCGAATCTCGGCCAACCGGTGAATTCCGCCGACATCGCGGCGTGGGACACGAGTGTGATGCCCGACGGTACCGGTCTGCCTGCGGGCAGCGGCACGTCTGTGCAGGGCGCACTGGTCTACGCAGCGAAGTGCGCTGCGTGCCACGGCGCCAATGGTCAGGGCGGAATCAGTTCCGCGCTGCTCGGCGGCGGTCCGATCACCAGCATCAATGCGGCGGAGAAAACCGTCGGCAATTTCTGGCCTTACGCCACGACACTCTTCGACTATATCCGGCGGGCGATGCCGTGGCAGGAACCCAAGTCACTCACGAGCGATGAGGTCTACGCGCTGACCGCCTACGTTCTCGTGCTCAATCAGCTCATCGGAGAGAACGACGTCATGAGCGCGACGACGCTACCGAAAGTGCGAATGCCGAATCGCGACGGATTCATCATCCGGTTCCCGAACAAGCTTTAAAGGAGTGTCGCTCACGTATCACCCTGCTCGTCACAGAACTTATAAGGAGGAAAACATGAAAACGGTACTCATTGCGTTCGCGTTTGCTGTCACCTTCGTATTCAGCTCGACCGTTACGGCGCAAACCTATCCATCGAAACCCATAACGATCGTGGTGCCGTTTTCCGCAGGAGGACCCACCGACAACCTCGCGCGCATCATGGGCGAGCGCATGAGAAAGACACTGGGTCAGCCGCTGCTCGTAGACAACACGACCGGCGCAGGCGGCAGCATCGGTGTGGCGAAGGTCGTTCGTGCGGCGCCTGACGGTTACACGCTCAGCATCGGGCATTGGGGTACGCATGTGGTCAACGGCGCGTACTATTCGCTCCCGTACAACCTGCTGACCGATCTCGAGCCGGTGGCGATGGTCGCGAGCAATCCACAGGTGGTTATCTCGAAGCTCGCTGTACCCGCGAGAAACCTGAAAGAGCTCATGGCGTGGATCAGCGCGAACCAGGGCAAAGTGTTGATGGGCACGGGCGGCGTCGGCGGCGCATCGCACATGGCCGCGATCTACTTCCAGAACGCAATCGGCGCAAAGTTCCAGTACATCCCGTATCGAGGAGGCGCTCCGGCTTTGCAGGCGCTCCTCGGCGGCGAGGTCGATTTATACGTTACGCAAATTTCGAACATAACCGGTCAAATCCGGGCCGGCAAAATCAGAGCGTATGCCGTCACCGCCCCGACGCGCCTGACCGCCGCGCCGGAGATCCCGACAGTCGACGAGGCGGGTCTGCCTGGGCTGCACACCGCCGTGTGGCACGGCATCTGGGCACCGAAGGCTACGTCGAGAGAAATCATCATGAAGCTCAACGCCGCGATCGTTGAGTGCCTGGCCGACCCGGCGGTGCGTGAGCGGTTTGCCGATCTCGGACAGGAAATCCCTGCGCGCGAGCAGCTGACACCGGAAGCGCTTGCGGCCTATCACAAGGTCGAGATTGACAAGTGGTGGCCGCTGATCAAGGCCGCAGGCCTCAAGGGCGAATGATGGTTAGTTGAATCAGGGACGCGCCATCTACATGGCTCCGCCTGTCGAGGTCGGGGGGTGCATGCTTCTCCAGACTACAATAACGAGCGCTCGCTTGAGCGTCTACGACAGGGAAGTGTCATGCATCGGTTCGTTCGTCTCGTTGTTGCTCCGCTCTCGCTCGCTTTTGCAGTTGTTTGCACGGCTCAGGATTATCCCAACCGCCCCGTGCGCGTGATCGATCCATTTTCCCCCGGCGGCGCAACGGACGTGCTGGGCCGTATCGTCGGGCAAAAGCTCACCGAGCGCCTCGGTCAGCCTTTTCTCGTCGAGAACCGGCCCGGTGCCGGAGGACATATCGGCGCGGAGGCCGTCGCGAAATCGCCGCCCAACGGCTACATGCTTGTGATCGCTGGCGTGCCGCATGCGATCGGAATGACGCTGTACCACAAGGTCGGTTACGACATGGCGAAAGATCTGGCGCCCGTCACACAGCTCGCGACATTTCCGAGCCTGATCGTCGTCCACCCATCGTTACCCGTGAAGTCGATCAAAGAGCTGCTCGCGCTCGCGCGAGCCCGGCCAGGCCAGCTCAATTCGGGCGCCAATACCGGATCGCCGAATCACCTCGCGATCGAGCTCATGAACTCCATGGCCAAGATAAAAATCGTCCACGTCGGATACAAGGGCGCGGCGCCGGCCGTGACCGATGCCGTCGCGGGGCAGATCGATCTCGTCTCCGCAGGCGTTCCTTCAGTCCTGGGGTACGTTCATTCCGGCCACCTGCGTGCGATTGCAGTGACGAGTATGAAGCGAACGCCTTTGCTGCCCGACGTTCCCACCGTCAATGAATCGGGTATTCCGGGCTACGACGTGACTTCGTGGTACGGCTTATACTCCGCGCCCGGAACGCCAGGCGCGATCATCATGAAGCTCAACGCCGAGATCGCCACCGTGTTCAAGGCTACTGACGTCGCGGAGCGGCTGTCGGCGCTTGGCGCGCAGGCAGCGCCGAGCAGCCCGGAACAGCTCGGGCGCATCACGCGTGACGAGATCGCAAGGTGGGCGGAGGTTGTGAAAGCGTCGGGTGCAACGGTCAACTGATCAGAAGCGTATCGTCTTCCGGCGCGGTCAAGCCGCGGCGGCGCGCTCACTGATCGAGACGCGCCAGTGGATGCGGTCTTCTTCGGGCGGGTAGTCGCCCGCCGCTTTGTGGTACGAGCAGCGATTATCCCAGATGACGATGTCGCCCTTGCGCCACTTGTGATGATATTCGGCGTCAGGCTGGATCATGTAGCCTTTCAGCTCCGCGATTAGGGCATCGCTCTCGGCTTCTTCCAGACCGTCGATATACAGGATCTTGTTGGGATCGAAGTAGAGCACCTTGCGGCCGGTCTCGGCATGAGTGCGTATCAGCGGATGGAAGACCGGCTTTCGGTTGCGGTCTTCCTCGTTGAGCAGTGACGTCCTTTTGCCGCGGCCGCCGTAAACGTAAGCGCCTTTCAAATTCTGCAGGCGCTGTTTGAGCCGCTCGGGCAGTGCGTTGTACGCGGCGTACGTGCTGGCGAACAGCGTGTCGCCGCCGTGGCTCGGAATCGCGAGCGCATAGAGCTGCGTGGCTTTGAACGGCTTCTCGTTGTACGAGCCATCCGTGTGCCATCCCTCGGCGCCGCGTTTATAGATCGCCATGTCGAGCTTGCCGTCGGGACCGAACTTGTTCGTACCGAGCAGCGTCACTTCAGGGCAATCCGGATGACGCGTGCTCTTGGACGGGTGCGGTTCGACGAGCCCGAAGCGCTGACTGTACTCGAGGAATTCGCCGATCTGAAGATTCTGCCCGCGCACAGCGAGCACGTTGTAGTCGAGCCACGCACGATAAATCGCACTGTAGGTCGCATCATCGAGCGCTCTGACATCGACGCCATTGATTTCAGCGCCGATCTGCGGTCCCAGGCGGCGAACTTCGATCATCGTTGCGATCCTCCGGTTTTCGGGCCCGGCGTTCAGCGTAGAACGCTACTCCGCCGCAGCCTTGCGTGTCCACCCGTATGCGCTATTCGGTCTTTGTTCCAGCTGGCTTTATTATGCTCGTATTCACGTGAATGTCTTCGGCGAACGCGGCACATTGCTCCAGCTTGCCTGTTGAATCTCGGCGGAGTCGTTCGTGTGCTCCGCGCTGTTGCCGTCCTGCTCTGGGTAGCCTATCTTTCCATCGATAGGCCGGCGGCGCCTGGAGTCTTTTCGTTCCCATCCTTGCAGGGAGGTGTTTGATGTCTTTCAAGATGAACCACGTGCATCTGAAGACGAGCGATCCGGAAAAGACGGCAAAGTTTTACGTCGATACGCTCGGCGCCAAGATTGTCGGCAAGGCGGGAAGCGGCGGCTATCGCCTCGATCTGCATGGCCTCTCGCTCAATGTCTCGAAATTCCTCGAGAGCCAGACGCGCGAGCAGAAGTATGGCATGGAGCATATCGCGATCGACACCGACGAGCTGGATGCGCTCGTGGCAAAGCTCAAGGCGCAGGGGATCAACATTCTCGAGCAGACCGTGGTGACAGGCGGGCGGCGCGTGTGCTTCTTCGAAGGGCCCGACGGTGTTCAGCTTGAGTTCATCGAGATGAAGACCTGAGCTTTCGGCGCCGGAGTCAGCGGCCGCGCTCGAGTCACTTGAGCGGGTAGCTTACGAGCTCGTATTGCTCGTGATCGAGCGGGCGCCGAACACGG
The DNA here is from genome assembly GCA_028291945.1 of Betaproteobacteria bacterium. Classification (GTDB taxonomy): domain Bacteria; phylum Pseudomonadota; class Gammaproteobacteria; order Burkholderiales; family SG8-41; genus JAQGMV01. The sequence goes on along the minus strand of JAQGNH010000304.1, from coordinate 254 downwards.
TTATAGGTATGCCCCTCTTATGTGCCCGCGCGGCCAAGCCGGTCGAATCCGTCCGTGACGCGAAAGTGCAAGCGCGAATTAATGATGAGCACGATGCCGCCCTGGTTTTTCATTGGCGTGTTATCAATTCTGCGTGATGCCGGCATCGCGTATGACGCGACCCCATTTGTCGTATTCCGATCTGATGTAAGCACCGAAAGCCTCTGGCGTCGTGGTCCATACTTCCAGCCCCTGCTTGAGCAGCGCTTCACTCG
>JAQGNH010000132.1 GCA_028291945.1 Betaproteobacteria bacterium | reverse complement strand
CGATCGCGTTCGCGGGATCCGAGGGTGCTGATCTCCCGTCCCAGGCACTGCACGCTGCCACGTTCCGGAGCGAGCACGGCGGACACGATATTGAGCAGCGTGCTCTTTCCGCTGCCGCTCGCGCCATGGAGAAAAAGCCTTTCCCCGCTCTCAACTTCAAAAGCGTCGATGTCGAGCGTGAGCGGCTGGTCGCGCCGCCATCTGAATTGGACATTCTTCAACGACAGAGCTGCCATGTTTCAGAACCTGATCACTCGCCGATTCGGCGTCAAAGTCGCTGCTGACTGACCCCGGGGCCCGATCACGGCGGCGTTGAGCGTTCTCGTCGCCGGAAACGCGGTGAATATCGCGACCTCGATGGAATCGAGCTTGTCGATCCGCGTGCAGATGAAGCTGAACGTCGCGCTCAGGTCAGCATGATCGCCGCCCGCGTTCTTTTTGGGGTCCATGCGTGCACCCGTAGCCGACGCAGCAGTGATAGGAGACTCGATACGAGTTGGACGTGCTGTGCAAGAAGCTGCTTTCGGAAGCTTGAACAGCATTTCGGGCCGTTCGAGCTTCGCGGTCATTGCCTTCACCACCTCGAGCTCCGAGGCCGTTCGGGCAGCGTGTTCGAACCCGAGCAGGTTCTCCAGCGGAGCGTGCAACTCGAGCGTGAGGGTGTTGCTGTCGACTGCGACCTGCAGCTCTCCCGTGCCGTGCACGTGCGGTCCATGCTCGAGCGCTGCGGCGGGTGCTGTAAGGCAAAAGTACAGCGTCGCATGACCCGCGATGCGATACATCTGTTTCAATTTATCACTCCTGAATTTGCGCCATTCCCGATCAGCGTCGAGAACCACAAGCTTCTGTGCAGGGTAGATCCTGGGCCTGAGCGTCGCGGCCTGGGTTGGCAAATACGGGTGCTATCTCGTGCTCATCCATATAGAAATGCGGATCGCGGAGGTTCATCGTCGGAGCCGCCATTCCGTTCAAATAAAGCGAGGAGTGATAGTCGCCGTTCGAGCTGCATGAAGACAACACACATGCGAAACACGCATAACACACGATTCGATAGAGCTGTTTCATCTCGCTACTCCTGATCAGGGTATGAGCGCACGGCGCCATAGCAGCGCGATGGAGATCGGGGGGTGCCGTAGCCAGGTAGAGTGCTATGCCGCCCACGCGGGCGAGCATCAACTTCGGCATCACCGAATTACGGCCGGTCAGCCGCTTGATTCGGGTCTACGCGAGGCGGGGAGGTCCGCGCGAGCGGGCCGCGAGGGGTCTGACGGAGTGGCGTGGTTCTGAAAACTGGACGCTATGCTCGTTCAGCGCATCGTCCATCGCAAAGTGAAAAACGCATGCGGGCGCGCCGCCCGCGACCTGCGTAAAGAGGCCATGCAGCTTACATAGATCGCCCTGAGCCGACGACTTCTGATCGCCATGGTGCTGCCGCGCTGCCGTGCCGTGCACATGCCAGATTGCATGGGTGAACGCTCCCTGCTGCGCGAACAGCAAGCCAAGTACGCAGATGAACTGCAGAATGGAGCGCTTCATCAATCCAAGACTGCCTTAATGCAGAGTGGCCCGGTGCGCCAGTGTGCGCCGTCTGCGCATTTAACGCAACATAGTTGCACGTGACTTTTGCTCGTGATGTAATTGTGAAACATGGCAAAGACGATGACAGATGCCGCCGAGGCGATGATCCGCGAATCCGGGGCACGGGTTACGCGCGCGCGGGTCGAGGTACTTGCAGTGCTGCTCAAAGCCGAGCGCGCACTGAGTCACCACGACGTCGAGCGACGTCTCAACCGTTCGCTTGGCGTCGATCGCGTGACCGTTTATCGGGTGCTCGACTGGTTGAGCGGCTGTGGCCTCGCGCACAAGATCGCCGGGGAAGATCGTATCTCGCGATACAACGCCGCCGAGCACGCGCACTCGCGCGCACATGCCCACTTCCAGTGCGGACGCTGCGGAACAGTCGTCTGCCTGGACGACGCCGACGCGCCGACTGAAGTCCCTGTCCCCACAGGCTTCGTCCCGCATGAAGTCGTGCTCACCGTGAAGGGCCTTTGTGCGACGTGTGCACACACGCGCACGTCCTCCTCACGGCATCCTCCCGCCCGCGCGCGGCACTGATTCGGTAACAGGTTTCCTTGAAGAGCAGGCTATCGCGGCTTTATGCAACTGAATTGCACGAGTGACCATCCCTACACTTTTTCTGATCATCTGCGCGAGCATCGCCGGCGGCGCGCTGAGCCTGCTCATTGCTGCGGCGCTGTCTTTTACGCTGCTCTCGTCGTGGCTGCCGCGCATGGTGAGCTTCGCGGTGGGCGCAATGCTCGCCGCGGCGTTCCTCGACGTGCTTCCAGAGGCGTTCCAGCGCGGCAACGACGTCGAGGCACTCTTCGCGATGACGCTCGCGGGTCTGCTCGGATTCTTTCTCCTGGAGAAAGCCGCACTCTGGCGCCACCGGCACGATCATGACGTCGAGCTCGCCACAGGTCCGGCGACACACCCCCCGGGAAGAGGCAGTATTGCTGCGATCGTGCTCATCGGAGATGGCTTCCACAACGCGGTGGACGGCGTGCTGATCGCGGCGGCTTTTCTGGCCGATACGTCCCTCGGGCTCACGGCCACACTCGCCATCGCCGCTCATGAAATCCCACAGGAAGTCGGGGATTTCACCGTGCTGCTCGATTGCGGCCTCAGCCGGGCGCAGGCGCTCGTGATGAACCTGCTCTCGAGTCTTACTTCGATTGCTGGCGGGATCGGGGGCTATTTCGCGCTGGAGCACGCGCAACATGCGACGCCTTACGTGCTTGCGCTCGCCGGGGCGAGCTTCATCTACATCGCGGTCGCAGATCTGATTCCGAATCTGCATCGGGCCACGGACAGCCGCAGCACCTTGTGGCAGATCGCGCTGATTGCAGCCGGTATCGCAACGATCG
>JAQGNH010000120.1 GCA_028291945.1 Betaproteobacteria bacterium | reverse complement strand
GGCCAGAAACTTTCAGAGCAAATAGCCCGGCCGGTCGTCATCGACAATCGACCCGGTGCAGGTGGAAACCTCGCCGCGCAGCTCACGGCAAAATCACCGCCCGACGGCTACACCCTATTGATGATCTCGAGCAGCCACCCGATCCAGGCTCTGTTGAAAAAAGGATTGCCGTACGATCCCATTGCGGATTTCGCCGGCGTGTCGCAGCTCGTCGTGTACCGCTCTGTACTCGTGACGCATCCGAACGTCCAGGCAAATTCAGTACGCGATCTGATCGCGCTCATGAAGTCGCGGCCGGGACAGATCAACTTCGTCTCGTCCGGAAACGGTTCCGGCTCGCACCTTGCCGGCGAGCTATTCAAGAATGCTGCACGTGTGGACATCACGCATGTCCCTTACAAGGGCACAGCGCAGGCGATCACCGACCTGATCGGCGGTCGAGTACAGTTGATGTTCGCACCAGTGCAGCCGGTCATGCCTCAAGTGCAGGCAGGCAAGCTGCGTGCGCTGGGTGTCACGAGCAGGAATCGATCGCGCGTCATGCCGGATCTGCCGCCAATCAGCGAAGCGGGATTGCCCGGCTACGAATTCGTGGGCTGGTATGGCATCCTCACCGCTGCCGGCACGCCCAAAAGCCGGCTCGAAAAACTCAATGCCGAAATCATTAAAATCCTGAGCGCTCCCGACGTCGTCGAGAAACTTAACGCAGAAGACATGGATATCATCAAGGCTACGCCTGAGCATCTGGATGCCGTGAGAAAAGCAGATCTCGCGAAGTGGACCAGGATCGTCCGGGCGACCGGTATTCAGGCGGACTGAAGCATGGCATTACCCTTGGAGGGACTTCGAGTACTGGATCTGACGAACGTCGTCGCAGGTCCACTGGCGTCGTATCAGCTCGTCATGCTGGGCGCAGCCGTGGTCAAGATCGAGGTTCCCGGCGTCGGCGATCTCGCACGCAAAATGGGCGCGCATTCCGCTCGATGATGCGGGCGTCGTCAGCAAGGTTGGACTTTTCGTGCAGCTCTTCAGCGCGGGTCCCGACGGTCTGGCGCTCGACGAAGCCGGCAATGTCGTCGTGACGTATGGCGGACCCGAGCGTAAAACGCTGTACATCACCGATTCCACGAAGGGCAACATACTCGCTGCGCGGATGCCCATTGCCGGCAAATCGATGTATTCCCACGCCTGAGGGAACCGGATGTTTCGATATTCACTCGCCCTGTTGACGATCGCGCTGTGCGTTGGCCCAGGTCATGCGCAGCAATATCCGGCGCGGCCAATACGCTTCATTTCGCCGTACCCCGCCGGCGGCGGTAACGACACGCTTCTGCGCATCATCGGCGAAAAGCTCGGCGATCAGATGGGCCAGCGGATCATCGTCGACAATCGGCCAGGCGCGAACACGATCGTCGGCACGGAGCTTCTCGTCAAATCACCGCCTGACGGTTACACGTTCATACTCGTGCCGAACAGCTTTGCGACGAATCCGAGCTTCTATCCCAAGCTGCCTTACGACACGACGAAGGACGTCGCCACGGTGGGGCAGATCGCGCAGTCACCGCAAATGATCGTGGCGCATCCCAGCGTGCCGGTAAAAACGGTGAAGGACGTGCTCGCCATGGCCAAGACGAAACCGGATGTGCTGAGCTATGGCACTTCCGGCAACGGGTCGACGGGTCATCTGGCCGGAGTGCTGCTGTCCATGATGACCGGCGTACAGCTGACGCACGTGGCATACAAAGGCACGGCGCCCGCCGTAAACGAGCTGGTCGGCGGCCACATTCCGCTCATGATCTCTTCGATGCTCGCCACATTGCCACACGTACGCAGCGGCAAGCTCAAGATCATCGCGCTCACGACCGGTAAACGCTCGCAGGCAATTCCGGACGTGCCGACGATCGCCGAATCGGGCGTGCCAGGTTACGATGCCACGCTGTGGTACGGCATACTCGCTCCAGCCCGCACGCCTGACGCGATCATCAAGCGCATGAACGCGGAGCTGGCAACGACTTTGAAAAACGCGGACGTGATCGAGAAGCTGTCGACGCAGGCCGTCGAGCCGCATCATACTTCGCCGGAACAGTTCGCATCCCTGATTCGCGACGAGCTCGCAAAGTGGTCGAAGGTAATACGGGCTTCGGGTGTAAAAGCAGACTAGCAGCGGTCGACTGCGGCTGCACAAACAATTCGGGGCGCCCAAGCGCCCCGAACCCGTTATCGCGGGTAGCTTCTAGTAGCCGCTACTAGTCGAGCCTCCGCTACTTGACGGGCGAATCTGACCGCGAATCTCTCCGCCCTTGTTCTGCGGCGTGTGAACGTTGAGGTACAGCCGGCCGGCTTTGTAGCTTTCGTACTGAGACTCGGTCAGCTTCGCGCCCGGGTCTGTCGACCATTCGTTCTCGCCTGTCTTCTTCATGGGCACGATAACGGGACCGTTCTGTCCTGCTGCGGCCTCGTGGATGTGCGCCGCGACGCCCGGCACCCCTTGCGTGCGTATCGTACCGCTGACAGATCTGTCATCGTTCACGGTCACCGTGCCCGTGCCGGATCCGGCAGTCTGGACCGGCGGCACTTCCTCATTGCCGCTTAGACGAACCTGAGTGGACTGGGGGCCGCCCATCGACGCGCAGCCGGCGAGCACGAGCGCGGCAATCCAAAGGGACGTGCGGTTCAGGAACGTTTGCTTCGACTTCATATAAACCTCCATGGCTTGTTACGGACGGAAGACGGGGTCGGCCGGACCGGCTGCGTGCAGATGTATGAGCGTACATGATATGCCATTTGGAAAACCCACCCAAGCAGTTTTCGGCGCGGGCGGTACTTTTCAGCTTCTTCGGATAACACCCTTCGCGCATGCCCTATTCCGTATCTGCTGCGTACGCCGGCACGGGAGCAGAACGGCTGAGGTTATCGCGCGTCGTGCGACGAAAAAGCAATGACGCATGGCTTTCCGGAGCGATTGCTCCATGCGTGATTCGTCCCGCGCTGTACCACTGTATCTCCTGCTTTAAGCACCATCTCTTCCGTATCGAGCACCAGCGTGATTTCGCCTTCGACGATCAAGCAAAAATCGAGCGTGCGGGTCTTCTGCATGTAAGGGTGCGGTGCGTCGGGCCTGTAGGTGGATGCCTCCGGCGACCCCATACGCGCAAAGAACGACTGCACTTCGCGGGCGCCGATCTTGCGGCGAAAGCTATCATCGGGAGGGAAAGTAACGACACGGCATACCGAGCCGCCCGCTGGCGGTTCCAGTGTGTGGGGGCTATCCAGCGTCTCACGTACGCCCGTGATGCGCGCTGGCGTGCGATCGGTAATCCAGATGCGTGTCGATACGTAGCCAGGCCGGGCCGGATCGGTGCGCACATCAGGCGACGGCCCATCGTGGATCGCGACTGATTTCCCGCTCTCGTCATCAACCGTGACGATGCGCCTCACGGGCTTAACTTTTTCGCTCATCGTTTCGCCTCAATCTTTCAACGGGTCTTCGTGATTCCGCACTCATCGACCGCTCATTCCGCATTCATCATTCATAAGTGGCCCCCATCATCACGAACGCCATCAGGCTCCCTTCGCCAGGGTTCTGCCAGCCATGCCAGTTGCCGAGCTGAACCACGACATCGCCTGGCTTCATGACGTGCTCGCCGCGATCGAGCACCAGCACACGCTCACCCTCGAGCAGGATGCCGTAATCGACCGTCTCCGATTTATGAACCGGCGATGAAAACGCGTTCGCGCCGCCTTTGTCCCACGTTCCACCCGGCCGCTGTTTCGGCTCATGCAGCGGAACTGCAGTCTTGTCGTGTGCCGGATCGTAGTGCTCGGGCTTCGGCGGCGACTGGACGATGCGCAAGTGGCCGCCAGTGTGCGGAGGCTCGAAACTGAAGGGCAGCCTGCCGTCATCACGCTCGCCGGAAATTGGCGCGGGACACTCTTTGTACACCCACACGTCGGTCATGCAGGTGCCCGGCCGTATTGCGCCGGGATTCACGTTGGGTGCCGCGCTGTCGTACAGCACACGCGACCGGCCCTGCGCATCGTTGCCGGTGACGACTCGGCGGATAGGTTTTATTTCGTTTGCCATTGGTTCATCTCACGTGTCGGTTGCTCATGATTCATCATTCAAGTTTGACTCCCGTCAGCTTGACCAGACTTGCCCACTTCACGATTTCGTTTTTGATGAATAGCGCGAACTGTTCCGGCGTCGTCGGCGCAGGGTCGGCACCTTCGCTCATGAGGCGCTGCTTGACATCTGTCTGATTGAGGAGCTTAAGCGTTTCTGCATTGAGCCGGTCGATGATGTCCTTGGGCACGCCGGCCGGCGCGAGCAAACCCCACCACGAAGTCGAGTCGACTTCCGGGTAGCCCGCTTCGGCAACGGTCGGGACATCGGGCATCGACGCGGAGCGCTTCGCGCTCGCAACCGCTACTACGCGCAGACGCCCCGATTTCACGAAGGGCTGTGCAGATATCGGCGACGTGAAGTAAATGTCGGCGTGTCCCGCAACGACGTCCGTCAGCGCGGGGCCCGCTCCCTTGTACGGGATATGCACCATATCGATCTTCGCGGCAATCTTGAAGCGCTCCGTGACGAGGTGCCCGGGACTGCCGATTCCGGATGAGGCGTAGTTGATCTTCCCCGGTTTTGCTTTCGCGAGCGCCACGAGATCCTTGATCGAACGCACCGGTAGTGAGGGATGCACGACCAGCACGTTCGGCGTGGTCGCAATCAGTGTTATCGGGGAGAATGCAGCGACCGGATCGTAGGGCAGCTTACCCATGAGTGCGAGATTGATCGCAAGATTGCTCGCCTGGCCCACGACGAGCGTATAGCCGTCTGCCGGAGCTTTCGCCGCGAGCTCCATGCCGAGTATCCCGCTCGCGCCAGGGCGATTATCCGCGATCACCTGCTGACGCAAGCTCTCTCCAAGTTTCTGCACGACGGTGCGGCCGAGTGCATCAGTAGCACCACCCGGTGGGAAAGGAATGATGAGGCGTATCGGCTTCGCGGGATAAGTCTGCGCGTGTGCGGCAACAGCGAACACGACTCCCGCAGCAATGCTGATCACCAGCTGAATCGAGAGCCACTCGCGAATGATCATGTCGCCTCCGTCAATCCATCACCAGGTCACTTACTCACTCGTCACTGCGTGCCTATATCAGTTCGTCACGTCGTCATTCGTCCGCAGCTACGCAGGCTCGAATACCGGCAACTGCGTATCGTCGGCCACACGGCGAAAAGCAGCACGCACCTTCATACCGATGCGCACCGTCTCAGGCGCGCAGTTGACGACGCTGGACATCAGGCGCGGACCTTCCTCGACTTCAACGATTGCCACGACGTACGGCAGTTCAGCCGCGAACGCCGGGCTCGGCGCACGATGGACCACGGTATACGAATAAACCGTTCCTCGGCCGCTGCAGTCTGACCACTCGAGCTTCTCCGAGCTGCAATGCGGGCATAGCGCCCGTGGATAGAAATGCCAGCGCCCGCATTGGGTGCACCGTGGCATCACGAAACGCCCTTCGTTTGCAGCCGCCCAGTAGGGCGCCGTAGCCGCATCAGGAACTGGCACCGGTCTTTCCATTGTTGCCTCTCGCCTTTCGCCACTGCGTCAGTGCGTCAGTGCGTCACTTCGTCACTGCGTGACCTGATCAGCCTCTGCCCAGAATAATCGTGCAATGAATACTGATCACCCCGCCGTTCCCATGCACGAGCGCGACTTCGGCATCGCGCACTTGCCGCTCTGCTGCTTCACCGCGCAACTGCCGGACCGCTTCGACCACATGGAAGAAGCCGCCACCAAGACCGGGATGGCCGCCTGAAAGCAGCCCTCCGTGCGTCGTCACGGGAAGCTCGCCGCCGATGCCGATGCGGCCACCCTCGACAAATTGCCCACCCTCGCCTTTCTTGCAGAAGCCGAGGTCTTCGAGCTCGATGATGACAGTAATCGTGAAGCAGTCATAAATCTGCGCGACATCGATGTCCGTCGGCGTGAGGCCCGCGGACTTGAACGCGCCGCGTCCCGAATCGACAGCGCCCGTTGACATGAGATCGACGTGCTCACCGATGTGACTGTGACGCAACCCATAACCCTGCCCCAGCAGGCGGACAGGGCGCTTCTTCAGATCGCGCGCGCGCTCAATGCTCGTCACGATCGCTGCAGCCGCGCCGTCGGACACGATGGCACAGTCGAGGATGTGCAGCGGCGTCGTGATCATGCGCGATTTCAGCACGTCGGAGACCGTGATGAGCTCGCGCTTATGCGCGTTGGGATTCAAGCTCGCATGGCGGCGCAGCGTAACCGCCACTTCCGCCATCTGTCCGGGCGTCGTGCCGAATTCGTGCATGTGCCGCTGTGCCACCAGTGCATAAAGCGACGGCACGATAGGACCATAGGGCACTTCGAATTGCGGGTGCGCACTGCCGCCTTCGGCCATGCTTTTGACGGCTTTCGCGCGCGAACCGTGCGTCAACAGATTCTGCCCTGCCACGCAGAGCACGGCCGAGGCCTGGCCCGTAGCAACTGCCATCGCGGCCTGGTGGATCATCGCGCATCCCGACGCGCCTGCGACGTCCACCGTCGACAGATAGCTGGCCTTGACGCCCAGGTGGTTCGCGACGACGCCGCACGGCATGTTCCAGTGCTCGACCCGCACCGGAGTCGTGAGCAGCCCGTCGATGTCGGTCATGCGCAAACCGGCATCCGCCAGAGCAGCCTGCGCGGCATCCGCTTGCAACTGCAGAGCGGAGCGGTCGGCGACCTGGCCCACCCTGCTCGTCCCTACGCCGGCAATTGCAGCATTCAGCTTCATGCTGCAGGCCCGGCTTGCGATGGGTCCCGGTGCGCGTTACGGGGAACCACCAGCGCGTCGACGACACACACGCCGCGTGAGCGCTCGAGCACGATGAGAGGGTTGATGTCGAGCTCGACGATGTGGTCGCGAAGATCGTGGCCCAGCCAGGAAAGACGCACGATGTGATCGCACAGTGCCTCGAGGTCGCGAGGCGTGCCGCCTCTTACGCCGTGCAGCAGTGCGCTCGCGCGCAACTCGTCCAGCATCGCTCGCGCCTCTGCGCCTCCAACCGGGACAGCCCTGTACGAGACGTCGCGAAACACTTCGACAAAGATGCCACCCAGGCCTGCTACGACGATAGGACCGAAGACGGGATCGGACGCAAGCCCGAGCATGACTTCCAGACCCGCCGGTGCCATAGGCTGGACCAGCACGCCGTTCAAGTGCGCATCGGGAGCATAACGCCTGCTCGCTGCCATGATGTCGTCGAAAGCGCTGCGGACGGCAGCGTCGCCCAGCACGTTCAGGCGAATGGCATTCGCTTCTGTCTTGTGCGGGATATCCGGCGATTCGATCTTGAGCGCAACCGGCGTTCCCAGGTCGCGAGCGATTCGCACCGCTTCATCGGCATTTGCAGCGAGCGCTTCACGCATGATCGTGAAGCCGTACGCCGCGAGCACTTCCTTGCTCTCGCGTTCGGTCAATCCGCCACGCCTTGCCCCCAACACCTTCAAAGCAGCAGTTCTATCGGTGCCGGACGGGCGGTCCGTATTGCGCTCGCACCGCTCGCGCAGGAACTCGCCGTATTGCATCGATGCGCGCACGGCTTGCAGACACGATAACGTGTTGCGATAGACCGGCACACCCCGCTCGATCAGCGTTTTCGCGGTCACGGATGGATCGCTGCTACAGCCGCCCGCCCAAAGCACCGCTATCGGCTTCTGCGCAGTGCGTGCAGCCTCCACCGCCTGCTGCACATCGGTCGCCGCAGCCATCGTGAAAATCGGAATCACGAGGTCCACGCTGTCATCTTCCGCGATGATCTCGATGCAGCGCCGGAACAGATCCTGCTTGCCGATCGCCGCGTTCGTGACATCGGTGGGATTACCGGCGGTGCCGAGCTTGGGCAGCCATTCGCGAAGACGCGTTTGTGTTTCAGCGCTGTATTGGGGCCAGGTGATTCCCATGGTCGCGCCAAGGTCGACGAGCAGCACGCCGTTGCCGCCTGAAATCGTGGTTGCCGCGGCGCGCCGCCCGCGCGGCCAGCGCTTCGTTCGAAGGAGCATCGCGTATTCGTATAGCTCGGCAGCGTCCATTACGCGCACGATCCCCGACTGCCGCAGTACCGCATCCGCAACCGCATCAGGCCCGGTAACTGCGCCGGTATGCGACGCTGCGGCAAGGCTGCCCGCTTCGCTGCGGCCAAGCTTCAGCATCACGATCGGCTTCTCACGATCGGCGGCGCGGCCGGCCAGTTCGATGAGGCGCGCGCCGTCGCCAATGTGTTCTGCGAGAACGAGCACGACGTCGCTCGCGTCGTCGTCGATCATGAACTCGAGGAAATCAAGGACGTTGAGGTCCGCGCAATTCCCGCAGCTCACCTCGTAGCTCACGCCGATACCAAGCTCCTGCGCGCGCCACATGACATTCACCTGGGCGAGCCCGCCGCTCTGCGAAACGATGCCCACGGTGCCCGCCGGCTTGCGCGGTCCCGCTATGGTCGCAGTTGTCGTCATCGCGAACGCATCGACGAAGTTGATGACGCCGTTGCAATTCGGCCCCATCACGCGCATGCCTGACTCGCGCGTGAACGCGGTGATGTCGCGCTGCATCGCAAGGCCTTGTTCCGTTCCGGCTTCGGCAAAGCCCCCGGTGTAAACCGTCGCGAAACGCGCTCCACGCTTCGCGCAGTCCTTCAAGACACCGAGAACACGCTCTGCCGGCACCACAACGCCGACGTGATCCGGCGCCTCGGGCACGTCGAGTATGCTCGGATAGCATGCGAGTCCCTGAAGTGTCTTGTAACGGGGATTGATCGGAAAGACGCGCCCTTCGTAACCGAAACTGAGTAGACGCTGCAGACAGCGTCCGCCAAATCGGTTGAGCTCTTCGGTCGCGCCGACGAGTGCCACCGTGGAAGGCGCAACAAATTTTTTCAATTCCGTCAAGCAATGGTCCCTATGGATCGCGCGCTCAAGCGCTTCGGTTTTGTCCACGCATGCCGCTCGAACGCACGCAGAAAAGCTCACCCGACGCAGTCGTCACGAACAGCAGCGAGAGGCCTTCTCCGCCAAAAGCGCAGTTGATCGGACTATCGGCGGGGACACGATGTGAGGCCAGGACCTCGCCACGCGGCGAGAACACATACACCATCGGTCCGGGGCCGCTCCGCGTCGAGCCGGCGCACGCGACAATGTTGTCCTGCGCGTCGAGACACATGCCTTCGATACCGCGATGAGGTCCGCGGTGATCTTCACCGAACGTGTGCATCACGGACGGCGCGCCGACCACCTCACCTTTGACGAGCGTATACGCCCGCAGCTCGCGCCGTCCTCCGGGACTGTTGTCTGTTTCTGCAACATACAGCGTGCCGCGATCCGACGCGATGGCGAGCGCGCGCGGTGCCCGCGTGTCGAACGTGACGCGGCGCAAATCCCATAGCCTGCGCTGCTCTTCATGATCGAGCCGCAGCACCGAAGCATGCTCTAGCGGCGGAAAAATCTGTGGCCCCGCAGAGCGCACAGTGCTGTGCGGGTCCGTGAACCAGATGCTGCCCGCTGAGTCCACGACGAGATTGTTCGGCTGATTGTGGTACTTGCCTTCGAGAAGATGCGGCATGACCATTGTTGAGCCATCACGTGCGAAATGCACGATGCGCCGGCCGCCTTCCTGCGCGCCGTAAAGGCTGCCGTCGCGCGCGCAAGCGAGACCGTTCGTGCGATTGGTATAGCGCCGAAACTCCGAGACCATTCCCGTTTGCGTATCGTACGAGAGGATTCGGCTTTCCCCGGGAATGCTGAAGAGAAGTGCACTACCCGTCCACGCGAGCCCGCCGAGAGCACTCTCGTAGGGTCCAGCGACCCTTTCGAACGCCCAGCTCACCGTGACTCACCGGCGGGCTGTCTCACGGGCACTCCGGGCACATTCACGCGAGTGCGATACACCGAAGAGCGCGTCGTGATGTAGAGCGAGCGCCAGTCATCGTCGCCCCAGCCCATATTGGTGACATGCCCTGGTATGCGCACGCGGCCGAGACGCTTGCCGTTGGGATCCATGACGTGGATACCGCCGGGTCCCGAACAATAGACGTTGCCTTCGCGATCGACTTTCATGCCATCGGCGATCCCTTCCTCGGTGCCCTCCAGTTTGTGGAACATGCGGGCGTTCCTGAGGGAGCCGTCGGGCTGCACGTCGAATGCACGGATGAGGTATTGACGGCTGTCGTTCACGTAGAGCACGCGCTCATCGGGCGAAAATGCGAGCCCGTTTGGGTAAACGCAGTCTTCGATCACGAGGGAAAGCTTGTGTCCGTCGGCGGAGAGTCGAAAGACACCCTGGAACGGCAAATATTGCTGGACATCCTCGCCGGCCATTCCGACATTGAAGAGCGCACCCGGGGAATCGGTCCAGTAAATCGACTCGTCCGACTTCACGACGATGTCGTTCGGGCTGTTCATCTTCCTTCCGTCAAAATGCGATGCGAGCGTCGAAACGGAGCCGTCGGGCTCGACCCGCCAGATCGAGCGTGAAGCCCAGCCCGCGACGAGCAGCTTGCCTTGAACGTCGAAAGTTAGACCATTCGCTTTCGTGGACGGGCGCATGAATACTTCGCGCCCGCGCCCCGGCCTCCAGCGCCAGATCGTGTCGCCCACGATATCCACGAAATAGAATGCGCGCTCCCGCGTGCTCCACAGCGGACCCTCACCGAAAAGCAGATCGTTTGCGATGAGATCGAGCGGCGCGTCGTGAGAGATGAGCCGGTCGATGCCGGGCGCCGTCATGTCGATTTCGAGCATGACCTCTCCTTATCGACAGACCGCCAGGCGCAGGTTACCTGTCGCATGCGGGTCCTCCAGACGGGCGATACGGGAATGAAAAGCTTGGTATGCCTGAATGTTAGCAGCTACCAGGCGCTCGCGGCTGGCGCTATGAACAGGCATCCTCGATCTCGCAGTTGACTAGCGCGACGCGCGAGCGCGACTTGCTCCCCCCAGGTAAGGCCTGCGTGAAATACAATACAGGCCGTCGCAACGATCTCTCCCGTTAGTCTCCGGTGCAGCCCCTATCCGTCTCGCAATTCTCCATCGTAAACAGCCTCGGTGCCGGCTCCACCGCGATTGCGGAAGCGCTGCACGCGGAACGCTCAGGTCTCGGGCCGTGCGCGTTTGAATCGGTCCAACTGAATACGTTTATCGGACAAGTGCCGGGTCTCGATAACGCGCCGGTGCGCTCCGATCTTGCGCTCTACGACTGCCGCAATAACCGGCTCGCGCAGATGGGCCTCGAGCTCGACGGATTTGCCGATGCCGTTCGCGCGCTGCGCGCCAGAATAGGCGCTGAACGTATCGGTGTTTTCATAGGAACGAGCACTTCAGGGATTTTGCAAGCGGAGCTCGCGTATCGGCGCCGAGACCCGAAGACTGGCGCGCTGCCTTCCGATTTCCTGTACGCGCCGACGCAGAATTGCTTTTCCGTAGCCGATTTCGTGCAGCGCTATCTCGAGTTGCAGGGGCCTGCGTTCGCCGTATCGTCCGCGTGCTCCTCGAGCGCGAAAGTGTTCGCGCATGCCGCACGCCTGATTGCCGCAGGTGTCTGCGATGCCGCGGTCGTCGGGGGCGTCGACAGTCTCTGCCTCACGACACTTTATGGTTTCAACGCGCTTGAGCTCGTTTCGACGAGGCCCTGTCGGCCTTACGACATCGCGCGTGACGGCATCTCCATCGGAGAAGGAGCAGGCTTCGCTTTGCTGCAAAAAATCGAGGCTCCGGAGACGTCGCGCGCGATGCTCCTCGGCGTGGGGGAAAGCTCCGACGCGTATCACATGTCAACGCCGCACCCGGAAGGCCTCGGCGCGAAGCTCGCAATGCAGCGCGCTCTCGATTCGGCGAGCCTCGAGGCCTCGGACATCGACTACATTAATCTGCACGGCACTGCGACCAGGACGAATGACGCAGCCGAAGACAGGGCGAGCTTCGAGCTGTTTGGCGAACGCACGCCCTGCAGCTCGACCAAAGGAGCAACGGGACATCTGCTGGGCGCAGCCGGGGTCACCGAGGCCATAATCGGCATACTCGCGATGCAGAACGATCTCATGCCGGCGAGCGTGAACACTGAGGAGGTGGATCCCGTGTTGAAAAGCCGCTATCTGACGAAAACCAGGGCCGGGCGCGTCGAGCGCGTTCTCAGTAACTCGTTCGGTTTCGGCGGGAGCAACTGCAGCCTCGTTCTGGGGTCGACCGCCTGATCCGCGTTTATCTCGAGGGCATCGGCCTCGCGGGCCCAGGACTCCGCGACTGGCGCGAGAGCCGTTCAGTGCTTGCCGGTACCGAGCCCTACGTTTCTTCGCCAATCGCGTTGAGCGCGAGTGCGTTGTTGCCGGCAGCGGAACGACGTCGCACCGGTATTCCCGTCAAGCTCGCGCTCGCGGTCGCCCAAGAGGCCTGCACGCACGCAGGACGCGACCCGGCCTCCGTCGCGACGGTATTCACCTCTTCCAGCGGCGATGGGGAAACGGTTCATCACATCTTCGAATCGCTCGCGCTCCCGGGGCGCGAGGTGTCGCCGACGCGATTTCACAATTCCGTTCACAACGCGGCGGCCGGATACTGGAGCATTGCAACGCAGTCGCGTCAGCCGTCCACGAGCTTGTGCTGCTACGACGCGAGCTTTGGAGCCGGACTGCTCGATGCGGCGACGCAAACGGCTGTGGACAATACTCCCGTCGCGCTGATCGCGTACGATCATCCTTATCCCGAGCCACTGCATTCGAAACGGCCGGTGTGCGGCGCCTTTGGTGTGGCCCTGGTGCTTGCGCCGCAGCCCACCAAACGCACGCTCGCAACAATCGAAGTGACTTATACGGCCGGATCTTTGCAGCCGACATGCATGATCGATCCTGCCCTGGAAGCGTTGCGGACTGGCATACCTGCGGCCCGCAGCCTGCCCTTATTGGCGGCATTGGCACGGGACGAACGCAGTGTGATCGTTTTCGAGCTGCCAGCGTCAAACCATCTGAGCACGCGTTTTGCGCCGACGTTTCATGGTTCTAAGAAGCACGCACCGTGAAACGCGCTCTCGTCACAGGCGGCAGCGGCGCGATTGGCGCAGCAATCTGTAAACGGCTCGCGGCGGACGGCTGTTACGTCTATGTGCATGCGCACGAGCACATTCAGCAGGCTGAAGCGCTGTCGGCGGAAATCCAGGCGTTAGGAGGCGCTGCAAGCGCAATAGCTTTCGATGTTACCAACCGCGTAGAGACCGAGGCCGCGCTGCACGATATGCTTCAAGCCGGTGCAGTTCAGATCCTCGTCAACAATGCAGGCATCGTGGACGATGCCGTCATGCCGGGCATGAAGCCGGAGCAGTGGGCGCGAGTCATCGACGTCTCGCTCAACGGGTTTTTCAACGTTACTCAGCCCCTGCTGCTGCCGATGATCGGCACGCGCTGGGGCCGCATCATCAACATGTCGTCTGTCAGCGCGATCGCGGGCAATCGCGGCCAGACGAACTACGCCGCAGCGAAGGCGGGGTTGCAAGGCGCGACGCGTGCGCTCGCGCTCGAAGTCGCGAGCCGCGGTATTACCGTGAACGCCATCGCACCGGGAATCATTGCCGATACGCCGACCGCAAGCTTGTTTAGTAAAGCTGACATCGCGCGCATGGTGCCGATGAAACGAGCCGGTACGCCCGCAGAGGTTGCTGATCTGGTGGGATTCCTTGCGTCAGACCAGGCGGGCTATATTTCCGCGCAGATCATCGGGATCAGTGGAGCGATGTTGTAGCGGCCCAACAATAAATACAGGAAAATCCAGCCTGCTCTTTTCGCTCGCAACAGTGCGGCAAAGTAGTCTTCAATCTTCTCCCGTTGTAAGCCAGCGGAAAGGCGATGCATCCGCTACGCGTTCTTCGCAAGGACTACTGCGTAGTCCCGCCGGAGAATGGGCCGCTTTGTCATGAGATAGGCGGAAAGTTTATTGATCAACGTCTTCCATCCTTTTTTCTTGATCGGGAAATTGAATCGCGTATCGACCCAGTGAAAATCTGCGATGAACAGTCCCGAACGCGAAATGAGCTCATACATCACGCGCGGATCGAGCCAGGAGACATGCTGCGGGTTCACTGCGATCTGGTTATGGAATACGGCGAGCATGGTCTGCTCTATATTGAAAGGGTTCGGAGTAGTGATGACACAGATGGATTCGGGATGCATATGATTCGCGACGCAATCGAGAAACATCCCAACGTTCGAAAGGTGCTCGATGAGATCGCCTGCAACTATGACGTCGAAGTGACGCCCCAGCTTCATTCGCGTCACGTCTTCAACGACAATTCGATATCCAAGCTGATTTAGTTTCTGTGCGTCTTCAGGCAGCACGTCGACACCAAGCAAGTCGCTTGCGACGTCCTTGATGCGGCGATGAAGCCAGCGTTCGCCGAGAGCAAGTGCTCTTTGGGCGTTGTGGTCGATGCAGCCGAGGTCAAGGACAGTCTTGTCGCGGCATAGATCGACGATGAGGTCGTCCTTCAAGACCTGTCCCTTGTAGCCGGACGCGTAGCGGATAAAGTCTTCCCTGTTTTTGAACATTGTCATCGGCTCCCGGGCGTGTGTGTCCGCGTGCCGGTGTGTGCGCTCCAGCGGTAGCTCTTGCTTGCAACGGTCAACCCGTCGCTTCTGTTACGACCGCGTCCTGAATGAAGCGTCTGCGCTTCTTCCATGCCGCAAACGTCCGCTTCGCATTGAAGAAGTTCTTCAGGTAGTACACGGCCTTGAACGCGAGCACCCGCGAATTCAGAGGCGTGCCGCGAAAGATGTCGCCTGCGAGTATCGAGAGCAATGCTTCCTGCAACCGATAACGGTTATTGGGCTCCATGAAGAGATCGCGCAATGTCGGCGTAGTAACGCGGTAGATAAACCACGAGAAGACTGACGGACCGCGGCGCATCGTTCGATCGAATGCGGCGAGCGCAGAGCTCGCGCGGGTAGGTTTGTCGAGACAGGTTTCAATCGTGTCAGCGCCGACGAAGGCGCTATGCATGGCCAGGAAGACTCCGGTGGAAAAAACTGGATCGATAAACGCAAAGGCGTCGCCCAGCATCAGGTAATTACGGCCCGCCGTACGCTTCGCGGTGTACGAATAGTTTCCGGTGGCCGTAGCGGGTGCGATCAGCTGTGCATTGCGCAGCCGCTCTTGCAGCGCTGGACACAGCGCAATCGTATCCAGCAGGAATTGCGAAGGATTCGTTTTGCGCGACTTCATGTAATAAGGCCAGCAAACCGCGCCGATGCTGGTGGTGCCGTCCGATAGCGGAATGAACCAGAGCCAGCCATGGTCGAACCAGAAAACCGTGATGTTGCCCTCGGCTTTGCCGGGAAGGCGGGACGCGCCTGAAAAATGTCCGAAAATCGCAGCACTGTTGTGCTGCTTGTTGCGGCGCTTGATGGCGAACTGGTTTGCAAGAAGCGTGTCGCGGCCCGATGCGTCGACCACAAATCGCGCGTCCCAGCTCACTTCTCGGCCATCTTCGTGACGGCCGCTGACGCGCGCACCCTTGTCGTTGAATTCGACTCCGGTCACCCGACAGCCTTCGAGCGCCTGCGTACCTTTGCGCGCCGCGTTTCGAAACAGGATCTCGTCGAACTCCGAACGCCGCACCTGGTATGAATACGGAAAAGCTTTGTCCCACGCATCGGCAAAGTCGAAAGTCATCGGTGTGCTATGCCACGGCGAGATGAACTCGACTCCGTATTTGAGCATGCCGATCTGTCTGATCTCTTCGGCCACCCCAAGGCGTTCGAACAACGGCAGATTCAAAGGCAGCAGCGACTCACCAATATGGAACCGCGGATGTTTCGCCTTCTCGACGAGCACGACGTTACGGCCGCGTTCAGCAAGGAGAGCCGCCATGGTTGAGCCTGCCGGCCCCCCGCCGATGACCAGCACGTCGCATGACGCTCGACAGGCGGCGTCGGGTTTAACCGCGTTCGGCATTATTCGATACCTCGGAGCTTTCGTAATCGTAGGAAACCCGATCGGAACGCTGCAGGCTCCTGATCAGGCCGGACACATACAAGCCTCGGCTCAGGAGCTTCCACGCGACCATGCGCGTAATCAGCAGAATATCAAGAACCGGCCGGAAATGGCTCGGCCGCGCATCCGTACGATACACCGCCGGGATCGTAACCGATACGCTCCTTACGCCGGATCGCGCAGCATCGATGAGGATCTCGCTTTCGAAAACAAACCCGCGCGATTGGTTATGCACCACGTGCAAGCTCTCGAGAACCTGTGCGGGATAAAGCCGAAAACCCGACTGGCTGTCGTTCAGCGCATATCCCGCGGCCCACGCGATCCAGAAATTCGCGAAGCGGTTCGCTAAATACCTCGAGCGCGGGATTTTGCGAGTGTCGTGAAGGCGAGCGCCTATGACGATCATGCCCGGATTCCGCCGGTAGGCGGCGATAAGCCGCGGGATATCTTCAGGCGCGTGCTGTCCGTCGCCATCAAGCGTCATCACCGCCGCGACGCCTGCACCAAG
Organism: Betaproteobacteria bacterium; assembly: GCA_028291945.1. Lineage (GTDB taxonomy): Bacteria > Pseudomonadota > Gammaproteobacteria > Burkholderiales > SG8-41 > JAQGMV01. The sequence continues at coordinate 84,434 of JAQGNH010000120.1, read as the reverse complement.
CGCGTACGCGATGCCCCGCCGCAAACTCGCCGCCTTGCCGCACGTATATTGATTCCGCAGGACGACCGCCGCTAAACCATCCAGCGCCTGCCCCGTGCCGTCGTGCGAGCCGTCATCGACGACGATCACCGTGTCGATTTGCACCAGTGCGCGGCTGACCACGTCGCGAATAGTCGCAGCTTCGTTCAGCGCAGGAATTACCAGTGCGAAAGCTGGTTTTTTATCTACCTCAGCTGCGCGTGCAACGCGCGGGTCGCATGCATCGGCCAGGGAGCGGCTCATGGTGATCTGGTCGATGCAGCGATTCCCAAAGGCCCGATGCGAGATTAAAGAACGGTCAATTGCGTTTTTACCGCCCTGTCCAGTCTCTCGATCCAGGCGTTGTAATTTCTGTGAATGGTGCTGCCGTTGTATTCGAGATTTGTGCTGTCTTTATATTTGATGCTGTAGGCCTTGGGGTTATAGTCGATATCAACGACAGCAAGGTGAGTGCGCAGGGCCAAGGTACCGACTATGTGGCCGGGCCGCTCAGCCCTCATCTGCCAACCAAGCCCAGCACCGGCACGTACGATCGCCTGCCTGACATCGTCCATCGACGGATTCGGTTTGTTGCTTACGACGGGCGATTCAATGACGTTTTGAACTGGTACGCCAGTGCCGGCGCATGCGCCGAGCATCAATGCTGCGACGGCCACTACAATGCCACGATGGAAGCGAGCGAACATGTTTACCCCCCCTTTAAGGACGTTATGCGAGAGGCAATCGTACATGCAATCGATGTCGTTTGTCATCGTCTTGCCGCTGGCCTGCAATGCACAAATGCCACCGCAGACGTCCTCAGGTCGGCCGACGGCGATTTCGGGACGCACCGGCGTTATAATAAAAGCAGGCGTGCGTCGGTTCCTGATCGTGGAGTGCAGGTTCAGATCCAGTCCAAACAATATTCGAAACGCATCATCGGGAGAAATCCATGACTAAAACTTCGGCACAACGGCTCCCGCCGGCCGCGACGCCCACTCCTGAAGAGCTCGCCTTGGCACAGTTGATCGTAACAGCTCTGAATCTCGACGTAGTCGCAGCCGAAATCGATCCGAACGCGCCGCTTTATCGGGAAGGACTGGGCCTCGATTCGATCGATATCCTCGAAGTCGCGCTTGTTATTTCTAAAAGCTATGGTGTAAAAATTCGCTCGGATGACGAGAACAACCTGAAAATATTCAGCTCGCTGCGCAGCCTCAGCCATCACCTCCAACAAAATCGGACTCAGTAGATGCAGCACGGATCCGGCTGGCTGTGGAAAGCGCTCATCCTGCCGGCATGCATCGCATATCAAGTGCTGGTCCACTCGGTTATCGTCGACGGAACAAGCAGCGCGGCGCGTTTTGCGCTGGCATTGATCCCCCTGCTCGCACTCGGCTACTGGGTAGCGAAGCGCGCACGCAAAAAGTTTTTATGGACTTTGGCGATTTTCACTGGCGCTGTGGCCACCTATGCGATCGAATGGCGTGACGGTGTGGGTTTGCCGGTAATGAATGCGTTCACTCATGCGGCGATCAATCTCTTGATGCTCTGGATTTTCGGCCGCACCCTGCTGCGAGGCCGCGAACCTCTGATCAGCGGCTTTGCTCGCAGGATTCATGGGGAGCTCCCGCCTTACATCCAAGCGTACACGCGCCGCGTCACAGCGGTGTGGTGTATTTTTTTTGCCGGGCAGATTGTCGTGTCCGCCGCGCTGTTCGTGTTCGCTTCACTCGATTCCTGGTCCGTTTTTGTCAACATGCTGAGCTTGCCGCTGGTCGCGCTGATGTTCGTCTGCGAATATGTCTACCGTGTGGTCCGGTTCCGCGACCGCCAGCACGTCTCGATGCTCAAAGGCATACAGGTCTTCGCCGATGGACACAGTCCGACCGCCACGACAGCCACACCCGTAATGAAGCAAGGCATCGTCAGGGACCTGAATGGCTGACCTGCCGCTCATACGCAACTTCAGAGAAGACGGCGTATTTGCATATTGCAGCGGCAAGCCGATCGGCACAGCACGGTTTCTGCAGCACGTGCTGTATCTGGCGTCACAGCTGCCGAGCGCGGCTTACGTCGTGAACCTATGCGCCGACCGCTACCAGTTCAGCGTCGCACTCGCGGCGGCGCTTGTGCGCAGGCAGGTGAGCCTGCTGCCGCCGAACCACACACCTGACCTTTTCAGGCGCCTCAGCCGCAGCTATCCGGACGCTTACTGCATCGTCGACAGCACTGTCGAACACCGGCCTTTCAGCATTTTTTCGTTCCCCAAGCTGACCGATACACCGCAGCCACCCGATAGCATACCCGCCATACCGGCTGCGCAAGTCGCGGCTATCGTTCTGACTTCCGGTTCCACGGGTGAGCCCACGCCCCATCCAAAGACGTGGGGTGCCCTTGTCGGCAGCGTTACAGCGGAATTCGAGCGACTCGGACTCAGCACTAAGCCGGGTACGTCCATCGTGGGCACCGTACCGCCGCAGCACATGTATGGTCTCGAATCGACGGTGGTGCTGCCGATGCAGGGCGGCCTCGCTTTACACTCGGGACGACCTTTTTACCCGGCCGATATCGCATCGGAGCTCGAAGCCTTGCCGCGCCCTCGCGGTCTTGTTACAACGCCGGTGCACCTGCGGACACTGATATGCGAGAGCGCCGTTTTGCCCGCCGCGGATTTTCTGGTTTGCGCGACAGCGCCGCTTTCGCCCCAGCTTGCAGCCGCAGCAGAGAAACGCTTTGCCGCCGCGCTATACGAGGTGTATGGCTGCACTGAGGCCGGCCAGGTGGCCACCCGCCGCACCGTTAAGACTTCCGAGTGGTCTGCGTTACCCGGGATCACCTTGCGCAAGGATGAGCGCGGCACTTGGATCAAAGGCGGTCACGTGAGCGGGGAAGTGCTGCTCGGTGACGTGATCGAACTGCGCGGCCGACAGCGCTTCCTGCTGCATGGCCGTCACGCCGATCTCGTAAACATCGCGGGCAAACGCACGTCGCTCGCTCATCTGAACTACCACCTGAACTCGATCGAAGGGGTACGCGACGGCGTGTTCGTAGTGCCCCAAGCCGACGAAGGCGAAGCCGTCACACGCCTGATGGCGCTGGTCGTCGCGCCGGGTATGACGAGGTCCACGTTGATGAAGGCCTTGCGTCGGCGCATCGATCCTGCGTTCCTGCCCCGCCCGCTCTGCTTCGTGGAAGCGCTGCCGCGCAACGCGACCAGTAAACTTCCGCGTGAGGCGCTCGCAACGCTGGTGAACGAGCTTTCCACCCGCGCAGCGTGAAGCCTGAGGTTGTGGGCTGCGGCGTGCAGAGTGTCGCTTCAGCGCGTTCGATGAAGGCAGAGCAGCATTGACGAGCGATGCTTCGCCCCCCCGGTGGATCGCACAGCCAGAGCGCGGGCAAACGCTCGCCATTCGCGTCATCGTGTGGATCGCGCTCACGCTCGGGCGCCGCGCAGCACGGGTCCTGCTGTACCCGATCTGTCTTTACTTCAGTCTGTTCTCCGTCAGCGCACGCGCCGCGTCGCGGCAATACCTGCGTGCGGTGCTCGGGGGCAAACCGCGCCTGCGGCATGTGTACCGCCATTACCATACCTTTGCATCGACCATCCTCGACCGCGTTTTCTTTCTGAACGGCGAATACCACCGCTTCGATATCCACGTGCACGGGGAAAACGTGATACGCAACGCGAGCGCGGGGGGTGAAGGTTGTCTGCTCATCGGCGCCCATCTCGGCAGTTTCGAGGTGATCCGCGCGCTTGGACGACAGGCTGGCGGCGCGCGTGTCAGCATGGTGATGTACGAAGAGAACGCCCGGAAAATTAACTCGGTGCTGGCGGCTATCAATCCCGATGCTGTGCTGGACGTGATCGCGCTTGGAACAGTCGACTCCATGCTGAAGGTACAGAATGCGCTGTCGAGGGGTGAGCTCGTGGGCATGCTCGCGGACCGCACCATTGCGGGCGAAGGAACCGTGGCGTGCACGTTTTTCGGAAAGCCCGCGCGGATGCCGGTTGGACCGTTTCGGATTGCCGCGATGCTGAAACGACCCGTCGTTCTGATGTTCGGCCTTTATCGCGGGGGCCGTCGCTACGACATTTACTTCGAGCCACTCGTCGACATGCAGTACGTCGAACGCACGCAGCGTGATGCGGTCATCGATGACGCGATCAGGACCTACGTGCAGCGCCTCGAGCACTACTGTCGGATGGCGCCCTATAACTGGTTCAACTTCTATGACTACTGGACCTGAGCGGATCATGATTCGACTGACACGCCTCGCGCTGATCGCTTTTTTGTGTCTCGCGCCCTTGAGCGCACGCTCAGCCGCGAGTGCGCCGATTCCGAAGTGGGGTCTCGAAGACCTCATGCAAAGTCTCGCTCAGGTGAAAAGCTCGAAAGCGAGGTTCGTCGAGCGCAAGTTTCTGCGTATCCTGAACGACCCCCTCGAGTCGAGAGGCACGTTGAGCTATTCCGCGCCGGGGCACCTGGAGAAGCACACGCTGACGCCGAAACCGGACAGCCTCGTGCTCGAGCAGGATCGGCTCACGTTCGAAGACAAAGTCCGTAAGCAGCGGCGAACCCTCGCGCTGCAGGAATTTCCCGTGGTGTGGGCTTTCGTAGAAAGCATACGCTCGACGCTCGCGGGGGACCTGAAGAGTCTCAACCGCTTTTATGAGGTGCGTTTCGAAGGCGATCAGCGCGAGTGGCGCCTGCTGCTCAAGCCTCGCGACAGCAAAATGCAGGCACTCGTCAGTCAGATACGCATCACTGGACACGATCAGTCGTTGCGCGTGATCGAGGTTATGGAAACAGGAGGTGACCGCTCGGAGATGACCATCATCGAGGACGGCCGGTGACGCGAGCTTCGCGCTGGCCGGTCGCCGCATGGTTGCTGTTCGTTGTCGCATGCGCGGCCATTGTGAGCCGCACCCACTTCACGACCGATCTTTCTGCTTTTCTTCCGCGCTCGCCCTCACCCGCCCAGCAGATTCTGGTCGATCAACTGCGCGATGGCGTTGTGTCACGCCTCATATTGATAGGCGTGGAAGGCGCTCCTACGCCTGCGCTCGCGGGCGTGAGCCGTCGCGTCGCGGCAGACCTACGCGGCGATGGACAATTCGTTTCGGCTGATAACGGCGAGGACACGGGCGACGAAAAGGATCGCGAGTTTCTGTGGCGCTACCGATACCTGTTGAGCCCCACCGTTACGGCAGATCATTTTTCCGCTATGGGGCTGCGCGAGAGACTCGAGGAAAGCCTGCGTTTGCTCGGGTCGCCAGCGGGAATATTCATACAGCGGATACTGCCGAACGACCCCACGGGCGAACTGATGGGGCTCGTCGAGCGTCTGTCGGGACAGGCCAGGCCGGAAATGCGCGACGGCGTCTGGTTCTCGCGCGACGGGACGCGTGCGCTATTGCTGGCACAGACCAAAGCGCCCGGCTACGACATCGACGCGCAAGAGAACGCCACGCGCGCCATACGCGCAGCGTTTGCGACAGCAGTAAGCGATTCCCGCGAAGCCGCTAGCGCCAAAGTCGTGCTCACGGGCCCGGGCGTGTTCTCTGTCAGCTCTCGAGAGCGCATCAAAGGCGACGCAACCCGGATTTCGCTGATCGCAACCGTGCTCATTGCCGCGCTGCTGCTTGCGCTATACCGATCCGTGCGCGTGTTGATACTGGGCCTGCTTCCAGTTGCAACCGGTGCACTGGCCGGGGTTGCCGCAGTCAGCGTTGCCTTCGGCTCGGTCCATGGTATTACCCTGGGTTTTGGCGCTACGCTCATAGGCGAAGGCGTCGATTACGCGATCTATCTCTTCACCCAACTCGCCCCGGGTCTACCGCCGCATGAGACCTTGAATCGCATATGGCCGACGTTGCGCCTCGGCGTGTTGACGTCGATCTGCGGATTTAGCGCGATGCTGTTCTCAGGCTTCACGGGGCTCGCCCAGCTCGGTTTGTTTTCGATCGTAGGGCTCACCGTGGCCGTCACGGTGACGCGTTTTGTCCTGCCCGCATTGCTGCCGCCGGGGTTCAGCCCGCACGCAGTAACGGCGCTCGCGCCGCGCGTGATGGCACTGGTGCGCCGAGCCCCGGCGATGCGCTATCCGGCGCTTTTGCTCATTGCTCTGAGCGTCGCGGCGGCGGCTGCACGTAGTGGTGCGATCTGGAGTGAAGATCTCGCAAGTCTGAGCCCGATTTCGGCCTCGGAGCAGAAACTCGACGAGCAGTTGCGGCGAGACATGGGAGCTCCCGACGTGCGGCACATCGTCGTGGTGACCGGCGCAAATGAGCAGGCGGTGCTCGAAGCAAGCGAGAAAATTGCTGCGCGTCTGAACGATCTGCAAGGCCGCGATGTGCTGGAAGATTTCGATGCGCCGACGTTTTACCTACCGAGTGTCTCGATGCAACGTTCGCGTCAGGCGGCAATACCCCAGCAGGACAATCTGCGCGAGAACCTGCGGCAAGCCGCACGCGGGCTTCCATTTCGGGCGGATTTGTTCGAGCCTTTTCTGCAAGACGTCGAGAGAGCCAGAGCAATGCCTCCCGTCACGCGCGAAAGCCTGCATGGAACGCGCCTCGCGCTGAAGCTCGCTTCGCTCCTTATGACTCGAGGCACCGGCTGGGTCGCGATGCTGCCGTTGCGAGGGGTTCGAGATGTGCCGGCGCTGACCCGAGAAATAGGAGCGGCGCGTGATACGACGGTGGTAGTGCTCGATGTCAAACGCGCGGCGGACGAGCTCTACGAAGCGTATCTCCGGGAAGTGGTGCGCAACGCACTGCTCGGCGCCGCCGCGATCGTCGCGCTGTTATTCCTCGCCTTGCGCTCGACGCGCCGAGTGGTCGACGTTACCTTGCCTCTCGCTGCCGCTGTGGCGTTTACCGCGAGCGCGATCTTGCTGAGCGGCAGCAGGCTGTCGATTTTTCACGTGGTCGGATTGTTGCTCGTGGTCGCTGTCGGTTCCAACTACTCGCTTTTCTTTGACCGCCAGACGCCCGATAGTCACGACCGGGAACGCACCATCGTCTCGGTACTCTTCGCCAATGTCGCTACGGTGATCGGCTTCGGCCTGCTTTCGTTTTCGCAGGTGCCGATACTGCATGCGATCGGCAGCACAGTCGGACTCGGTGCCGTACTAAGCCTCGTGTTCGCGGCGATTTTCATCGCGCACAGCGCGTCCGGTGCCACGGCCAAACAATAAGCAGGAGCGGACCTTCTGACAGTCGACACGCACAACGCAATCGGAACGCCGCACGATCGCACACTGCCGATGAGAACGATCCACGATAGGGTGCCTCAGCAAAGCACACGCGATGTGCTATTAATCATGCTGCCCGGCGCAATGCATAAGCCGGAAGATATCATCCGCGCTGGTTTCATCGTCGCACTGCGCGAGCGCGGACTGCCGGTTTCGGTTGTGGTGGCGGATGCTCATGACGGCTATTACCTCGACCGCAACGTCGTGGAGCGGCTCACTGAAGACATTGTCGTTCCCGCCCGGAAGCAGGGGTATCGCGACATCTGGCTGATGGGCATTTCGCTGGGCGGATTAGGCGCGTTGATGTGTGCGCGGGCGCACCGGGAACATGTTCAAGGTGTGGTCGTGCTGGCACCGTATCTCGGTGCTCCCGGAACGCTCCACGAGGTCGTTCGCGCGGGTGGATTGAAGATGTGGCAGCCGGGTGAACTCGCTCCAACCGACGACGAGCGGCACGTGCTGGATTGGCTGAGGGAATCCGGTCCCCAGGCGTCGCTGCCGCCCATTCATCTGGGCTATGGAGAACAGGACCGATTCATTTCAGCGAGCGTGCTGCTCCGCGAATGCTTGCCGCGGTATCGCGTAGCCGCGATACCGGGTGGTCACGACTGGCCGACCTGGCTCGCCCTATGGCAGCTGCTGCTGGACCGCGGCCTGTTCGCGCAGGGCTTCGACGCGCAGCAAGGCTCATAGCGCCGCAAGCCCCGCGCGTCAGCGCGGTAAAGGGTCACGGCCTCGCACGACTAGTGGGAGCGTTCTGGAAATAGCGTGTCGTTCGTGGTGAGCCTGTCGAACCATGAACATCATTCATTCCGCAAGTTCTTTCGAGGACACGCTAGTAATCGAAGAACACCGTTTCGTTCTGGCCCTGGAGCACGACGTTCCATTCGAGCAGGCCGTCTCCGACCCTAGCTGCGACGAGGGTGGACCGCCGCTCAGCTGGAACGAGTCCCAGCACCGGATCCTCACGATTTGCGGCTTCGTCCGGAAAATACACACGGGTCACGAGATGTTTCAAAAGCCCGCGCATGAAAACGAGCACGACGAGATGCGGCGCTTGCAGCACGTCGTTGGGACCGGGCACGCGCCCCGGCTTGATCGTGCTGAATCGAAACACGCCGTGCCGGTTGCTCAAAACGCGTCCGAATCCTTTGAACGCAGGGTCGAGCAGTTTCTCGCGTGTGTCTTCCGGATGGGAGTATTTGCCATGGCCATTAGCTTGCCACGTCTCCAGCACTGCATCCTCGACCGGCTTGCCATCACCATCCAGCACGCGGCCCTGGATGACGATGCGTTCCCCGCTCACGCCCGGCGGCGCGACGTCCTGCACCTGGGTGTGCTCGAAGCTGATGGCGACAAACGGGCCGACCGTTTGCGCGGCGGTCAGAAGCAGACTCATGTCATGCACCCATCGGTGTAGCGTCGCGTCCGCGCAGCACGATGTCGAAGCGGTATGCGATCGCATGCTCCGGAATCGTGTGTTCCCAGTCGAACTCGGCGATTAGGTTATGACGGGCGCGTTCGTCGGGAACGCTCATGAACATCGGATCGTACGGCAGCAGCGGGTCGCCTGGAAAGTAAAACTGCGTGACGAGTCGCTGCATGAAGCCGCGCCCGAAGATCGAAAGATGAACGTGCGCAGGCCGCCACGCGTTGTAATGATTACGCCACGGGTACGCGCCCGGTTTGATGGTCTTGAAGCGATAGCGTCCGTCGCCGTCGGTCAGCACGCGCCCGCAACCCGTGAAGTTCGGGTCCAGAGGCGCGTCGTGGTTATCTGTTGCATGCCGGTAACGGCCGGCAGCGTTCGCCTGCCAGATCTCGACGAGCGCATTGCACACGGGCCGACCGGTCTCTTCGAGCACGCGGCCCGTCACGATCATGCGCTCGCCGAGCGGCTCCCCGGCGTGCTGCGCAGTGAGGTCGGCCTCTTCCGGCTTCACGTCTTCGTGCCCGAAGAGGGGGCCCGTCACTTCTGAAATGGTTTGCGGCGGCATGACCAGCGGCCGGGTGGGCGCACGCTTGGCCGTCGACCTGTAGGGTGGATAGAAATACTCCGGCTGCGTCTGTCTGTACGGCCGTCGGTAGGGAGTGGGATCAGTCATAGCAATTCCGAATGATGAATGATGAATACGGAATACGGCTGCCAGGCACTAAGAGCCCGTACGGCCTGTCTCAAGCCGGATACGGACCTCAAATCAAAGGAAGCTGCTGATTGCTCATTCATCATTCGCATTCATCATTTTTGCAGTGTCCCACCGACCAGGCGTCGTATGGCTTCTACCATGGCGCTGGAGTCGGCCTGATTCTTCCCCGCGATATCGAGCGCGCTACCGTGTGCAACCGACGAAAACAGCACCGGCGTGCCGATCGTCAGGCCCGCCGTGCGATTGCGCGCCATCGCCTTCGCAGCGATATGTCCCTGGTCGTGGTACATCACGATGAATGCGTCGTATCCGGACATGTGAAGCATCGTGTCCGCACCAAACGGTCCTGCGGCGTCGATGCCACTTGCCTTCACTGCTGCTATCGCGGGGGCGATGATGTGCTCTTCCTCATCGCCGAAGAGGCCCGACTCACTCGCGTGTGGATTGACTCCGGCCACGGAGATACGAGGCGAGGCGATACCGATGCGCCGCAGCGCGGCATCCGCGGCACGGATCACATGCTCCACGCGCGGCTGCGTGACGAGATCGAGTGCTCTGCGCAGGCTGACGTGCAAGGTTGTGTGAACGATACGCGTCTCGCGACCTTCGCGGTCGAAACACAGCATGAGGAACGCGTCCTCCGCCGGCGTTCCTGTGCATCGCGCGACGAACGTCGGATAACCGTCAAACTCGATACCCGTAAGCTTGATCGCGCTCTCCGTCTGCGGCGCGGCCACCACAGCCTCCACCTCTCCCGCCAGAGCCGCGCTGATCGCGGCACGTGCCGAATCGAGCGCGGACTCTCCATGCGCGGCAGCAAGCTGACCGAGCCGCAATTGTCCTTCCGCAAATTGGTCACGATTCACAAGCGCGATGTCATCGCAGTTGATCTGGACATCGCGTGCGTTCGTGATGGATTCGATGCGAACGGACATGCCACAGCATCGAGCATGTGCTTCGAGGGCACGCCGGTCTCCGAACAAGACCGGGCGGCACATCGCACGCACCACGGGGTCGAGTGCCGCCTTCAGCGCAATTTCCGGCCCGATGCCGGCCGGGTCGCCGAGCGCGATGGCGACTCGCGGCAACACGGCGGACCTTGCCGTCCATCGCATTTCAGTGTTCCTCACTTCGGCGTTCATCGATTTCTGAGTTCAGCCCCTCAATCCAGCCGCGCTCCCGATGCACGGACGACCGGTGTCCAGCGCTCGATTTCAGCGGCCATGAATGCGTTGAATGCTTTCACGTCCAGCGCCGCAGGCTCGATGCCATCCACCCGGAAACGCTCGCGCACATCGTTCATCTGCACGATCCGCCGCACTTCGCTGTTGAGCCGATTCACGATGTCTGCCGGCACTCCGGCAGGACCGGAAAGTCCGAACCAGACGATGGCGACCAACTGCGGATAGCCTAGCTCGCGGAAGGTCGGCACTTGCGCATAGTCGGGTAGCCGCTCAGCAGAGCTCACCGCGAGCGCTCTGAGGCGGCCGGCCCGAATCTGCGCGCTTGCCGTGCTCAGTGTGGTCGAAATCGAGTGAATGTGTCCAGCCATGACATCGATGACCGCGAGACTCGCGCCTTTGTAGGGTACGTGCCTGATATCGATCCCGGTGCTGCGCTTGAACAACTCGGCGACCAACTGACCTTGGGTGCCGTTGCCGGGCGAGCCATACGTGAGCTGGCCGGGCTGCGACTTCGCGAGTGCGAGAAACGCTTTCAAATCTTTTGCCGGCATCGACGGATGCACTGCAAATACGGCTGGCGGACCGCCGATCAGGGCAATGTGAGCGAAATCCCTGAGCGCATCGAAGGGCACTTTTCCGATTGCAGGCGCCACCACGTGCGAGGCCACTCCGGATATCACGAACGTGTAACCGTCGGGTGCGCTTTTCGCCACGAGATCCGATCCGATGACGCCGCCGGCACCGGCACGATTCTCGATCACGAAATTCTGGCCGAGGCTTTCGGTGAGTTTTCCGCCCACGATGCGGCCGAGCGTGTCGGCCGCGCCGCCAGGCGTGAACGGTGCGATCACTCGGACGGGCTTCGCAGGCCACGTTTGCGCAGCGGCCGGCGCGCACAGCACTGCTACACACATACAAAGAAGCCGAAGCGCTCGCATCGATCGCGCCGCAGTGCAGCAGAGTAGTCCTGCGGGCAGCGGATGCAGGGCGCATCGGTTGCATTCTGTCAGGGCCGAGGGTCCCATTGCTTCCTATAGTCGCCAATTGACCGCGCGAACTATTGTATGGTCAACTTTTCGCGATAACCACAACGACGCAGCGGGCGGCGGGCTGCTGACGCAGCACAGCGCCGTTGCGGTCGAGGGGTGAATGTCCCGTTCACCTTTACTTCGGCAGGAGGATCGATGATTACCCAGGAGCAGAACGACGCACTAACGCAGACCGGCCCGGGGACGATCCTGGGGGCGCTATTCCGTAGGTACTGGATTCCGGCGCTGCACGGTAGTGAGCTGCCCGAGCCGGATTGTCCGCCGGTGCGCACTAAGCTGCTCGGCGAGCGACTCGTCGCGTTTCGAGACACTCAGGGCCGCATCGGTCTTATCGACGAATTCTGCGCGCATCGCGGCGTGTCGCTCTGGTTCGGACGCAACGAAGAATGCGGGCTGCGCTGCCCTTACCACGGCTGGAAGTACGACATCACCGGCCAGTGCGTCGATTTACCTTCCGAAGGCGCGAACGGTCCCATGCGCAAGCGCATGAAGCTGAAATCGTATCCATGCATCGAGGCCGCGGGTCTCATCTGGACCTACATGGGCCCGCCGGAGCTCGAGCCCGAGCCCCCCGCGCTCGAATGGGTGAAGGTGTCGCCGGAGCGCCGTTTCGTGTCGAAACGTCTGCAGGAATCCAATTATCTGCAGGCGCTGGAAGGCGGGATCGATTCGTCACACGTGAGCTTTCTGCACTCAGGCGCATTGAAGCGTGACCCGCTGTTTGTCGGCAGTAAAGGCAACGAGTACAACGAAGGCGACAAGATGCCTCACTTCGACGTCGTCGACTTCGAAGGCGGACTGCTCATCGGCGCTCGCAGGAATGCAGAAGAGGACAAGTACTATTGGCGCATCACCCCGTGGATCATGCCGTGGTACACGATCATTCCGCCTCGCGCAGGACACCCGCTCGGCGCCCATGCGTGGGTGCCGATAGACGATCAAAACTGCTGGGCATGGAGCATCAATTACCACCCTGCGCGCGCGCTCACCGATGCGGAACGCACTGCCATGAACGACGGCGCGGGAATACACGTGAAATACGTGCCCGGAACGTTCATTCCGCTCGCGAACAAGACCAATGATTACCTCATCGATCGCGGAGCCCAGAAGGCAGGTATTCATTATTCAGGCATCGAGGGCATAGGCATGCAGGACGCGTCACTGCAGGAATCGATGGGGCCGATACAGGACCGCGCGCGCGAGAACCTGTGTCCGACGGACCTGGGCATCGTGCGCACGCGCCGGATGCTGCTGAAAGCCGCAGAGGACAATCGCCTCGGTCAACGACTGCCCGGTCTGGACCCGGGCGAGCAGCACGTGCGCTCCTGCTCGATCGTGCTTCCTCGCGACAAGCACTTCAAAGACCATGCGCGACATGGTCTCTTCGCGCCGTTGAATACGGATCCCTTGACGGTGTGACGCGGCTACTTTTGTTTTCGCTGTTGATTTTGGGCTCGCACGCAACCTAAAGGTTAGTCTTCGCGGAACTCGCTCTGCTGCGTCCTTGAGATGAGGCTCTAAAACGATGTCCAAATTGCGCCTGACTCTCTCCTGCTGGGCCTACGACCGCATGCGCGCGCTCGCCGACGGTCGCGTACAGCCCGATGGCATTGACCTCAATTTCCTCGATCTGCCGGTCGAGGAAACGTTCTTCCGGATGCTGCGCAACCGAGAGTTCGATGTCGCCGAGCTGTCCCTGTCGTCGTATACCGTATCGTTGTTTCGCGAGCCGAGACCGTTCGTCGCAATACCCGTGTTTCCTTCGCGCATGTTCCGCCATTCCTGCATATTCGTTTCGACGAAGAGTGGCATACGCGAGCCTGAGGATCTCGCTGGAAAGCGCATCGGTACGCCCGAGTATCAAATGACTGCGCCGGTATGGATACGCGGAATATTGCAGGACGAGTACGGGGTGAACGTAGAGAGCTGCGAATACTTCACCGGGGGCCAGGAGGAGCCGGGACGCGAGGAAAAGCTCAAGCTTGACCTCCCGCCGCAGATCAAGGTGCGCCCCATCGGCCCCGAAAAGACACTGTCGCAGATGCTGGCAGCAGGCGAGATCGACGCGCTGCACAGCCCGCGCATGCCTTCTACGTTGCATACGCAGCCGGACAAGGTGAAGCGCCTGTTCGAACCTTATATCGACGTTGAGCGCGCTTATTACCGCAAGACCAGAATCTTCCCGATCATGCACGCGATCGCGATAAAGCGTGAGGTGTATGAACGAAACCCATGGATCGCGATGTCGCTATACAAAGCTTTTGTGCAGTCGCAGAAGATTGCGTATGACGAACTGTACGAAACAGCGGCGCTGCGCACGATGCTGCCTTGGATGATTGCAGAGATCGAGGACGTGCGGCGCGACATGGGCCATGACTGGTGGCCGTACGGCTTCGGGCGAAACCGCGCGGGGCTGGACACGTTCCTCCGCTACCACCACGAGCAGGGCCTCTCGAAGCATCGTCTCGAACCTGAAACGCTTTTTGCGCCCGAGACGATGGAAGCGTTCAAGATCTGATTGCAGCGATACCTCGCAGAAGCAGACATTCCCTATCAACGTTTAAGCCGGCGCGTTGATGTGGCCAAGAAGCCCGCCATTCCGCCGCGTGTGGCTTCCCGAGAAATTGCGCCATCTCAGTGCTACAGATGTCGGAACGCCCTCTTTGGAATCAGCGGATGCATCGCGCACCCGGAAACGTCGATCTGACCGGCGCGCGCGAGCGGCCGCATCCGCACGCCTTCAAGGCAATGTCTTGACGTCGCTCAGGTACCCGTGCCGCATCGCGTCGCCGAGCGCTTGCGAGTAATCCGCAAACGTACGGGTTCCGGCTTCAACGACTTCGCCTTCGTCGTTGTGCCTTTCCCAGCGCCAGCCTGTGCCGTCCTCCGCTGTCACGCGGAGAAACAACCATTGGTCCATGCGACCTCCAATGCCCACCCGAGCGGGGGACACTGCAGCAAGCGCTATGCCGATGGGGTGGCGTGCCTCCGTGCGGGTTCGCGTCGACACGACAGCGGAAGGTGAACTGTTGTGATAGCCGCAGATGAAACCGCCCGTTACCGTCGCAGCAACGGGGACACGCGGTGCCGCTTAAAGCGCACCACCGGACGGTTATGCCGAGCGCCCAAGCAGCTTAGCGGCCGCCGCGGCACACGCGTGAATGCGGGTCCAGTGGGTAGGGCCGCTGGCCTGGAACTTCTGGTCCTCGTGCCCTGTTCTAAGGAGGCACTATTTCCTCAAAGACAGCGGTATCATACTTGCTAACGTGCTCAACCGTGCTTTAAGGAACACTGCGATCCCGCTGACACCGTGAACTAATACCGCCGGACCCGAACCACCCTTGGCTACGATGACATGTGTCATGTGTTGAAAACGGAGGAAGCGACGATTGGTGATTTTCGCCAGCCTTTCTGTCGCAACACTATGTTAATTCGGCCGCTGAACCTTCTGCTTGCCTTTTCGCTGCTCGCCGTACCGGCCGTAGCCATTGCACAGGCCGTCCCGGTCGAGCGCGCTGAATTCACCTCCTACGTCGCTGAACGCATGAAAGATATGCGTCCGGAGGGCTTGCCCGTACGGATCACGATAGTCGGACCTCTCGCCATCAAGCTCGGGGCACCTTCCGGTATGTCCGTGGATGCCAACCTGTCCGACCTGCACAGTCACTGTGTTGCTCTCGAAGGTCGATGCGCCGAAGAGGCCGAGAAGCTCGTCGAAGCAGCATTCCAGGTTTTCGGCGAGGTTACCCGGCCCATCGAACGGGACATGCTGCGGGTGGTGCTTAGACCCGCCGCGTGGGTTCACGCGCTGAGCGAAGCTCACAAGCAGAACGGGATGCTTCCGGCCGTAGCAAAGCAGTACGTAGGCGAGCTGTGGATCATACTTGCGATCAGCGGGCCTTCATTCACGCGCTACGCCACCGCTGACACGCTACGCATACTCAAGCTCGAGGAGCCCGCCGCTTACGATCTGGCATTGAAGAACACGCGCGAGGCGAAAGCGCCGATACTCGAAAGGGCGTTACCTCTCCGCGGCACTCGTTTTCAGGTCCTGACCGAGGACGAGTTCGAGCCGAGTCGTCTTCTCATGCACGCCGAGTGGGCGGAGGTCGCCAAAGCGCGTCCCGGTGACCTCATAGTCAGCGTTCCCGCTTCGAACACCGTCATTTTCGGGTCCGCCCTGACCAGTGATGACATTCGTACGCTGCGCCAAATAGCGATCAACGAGTCACGCAAAGCTGTTCGCGCAGTCAGTCCGCAGCTATTCCGCTGGCAGAAGGATCACTGGGAAGTTGTGGAGGATACCGCGCGCGCACAGGTCAGTCCTTCCGATGCGCGTCCAGCCACGACCAGCCTGGATGTCGGGACCGCCCGCGCTTTAAAATAACGAAAAAAAGGCCGGCACTCACGCGCCGGCCTTTGCTGAACCTCAACGATTAGCGCTTCAGCCCAGCTCGACGGGCACAAAGATCCGCGCATCGTTGCGCTTCACCAGCAGTGCCATCGTCTTGGCTTCCTTCGTCGCCGCTTTGAGCTCATCGGCGCTTTTGATCGATTTTCCATTCACGGCAAGGATAATATCGCCCGCACGAATGCCTGCCCGGGCGGCTGCCCCGGCAACCTGCTCTACCATCAGTCCGCCTTGAATCGACGCTTCTTTTTGCTCGTCCGCACTGAGGCCCCGCACAGCCACGCCGAGGCGCGTGCCGGCAAGATCAGCCTTCCCGGATGAGGCCACTTTCGCTCCAGGAGCTTCACCGACGCTCACCGTAACGTCGCGCGGTTTCCGGTCGCGCCAGACCTCTAGCTTCGCAGCTGTCCCGGGCTTCATGGTAGACACGCGGCTCGAGAGATCGAGTGAGCTTCCAATTTCGATCCCATCGATCTTCAACACCACGTCACCGGGCTTGAGACCCGCCTTCGCTGCGGGACTTCCATCCTCGACCGATGAGACGAGCGCGCCGCCCGCTTTCGGAAGACCGAAAGAGCCTGCGAGCGACTGATTCACCTCCTGTATCGTGACGCCCAGCCGGCCGCGCGTAACCTTGCCGTGCTGCACGAGCTGGTCCTTCACGTTTACGGCCGTTTCGATCGGAATGGCGAACGACACACCCTGGTAGCCCCCACTGCGGCTGTAAATCTGCGAATTGATCCCGATCACTTCGCCTTTCAGGTTGAAGAGCGGCCCCCCGGAATTGCCGGGGTTCACCGCGACATCGGTTTGAAGAAACGGAACGGACGAGCCGTCGGGAAGAGCACGTGCTTTCGCACTGACGATACCGGATGTGACTGTGTTTTCGAAGCCGAACGGCGAACCGATTGCGACGACCCACTCGCCAACCCGGACGTCGTCAGCTTTGCCCAGTCGGACGGTCGGCAGGTTTTTTGCCTCGATCTTCAGCACAGCAATGTCGCTTTGGGCATCGACTCCGAGCACTTTAGCTTTGTACTCGCGCCGGTCCGTGAGCTTGACGTTCACCTCTGAAGCGTCTTGCACCACGTGCGCGTTAGTCAGCACGAGGCCATCCGCGCTCACGATGAAGCCGGAACCGATACCGTGAGTAGGCGTCTGCGGTTGCGGCTGCATACCGCGCTGGCCTTGAGGACCCTGGAAGCGCCGGAAGAACTCGAACATGGGATCATCCGGGCTCAAACCGAGATCGGGCACTGCCGCGCTCGTTTTCATGTTCCCGGTAACACTGATATTCACGACTGCGGGACCGTTTTGCTCAACGAGTTTCGCAAAATCGGGCAGCGCAACGGCCGGCTGCGCCGCTGCAGTCGGTGCAGTTTGAGCTACGTCAGCCGTGCGTGCGTGCGCGGCGATCGGTTCATAGAAATTCACACCGAGCCCAAGCGCAGTGACGAATCCTGCTGCCACCAGGCTCCTTACGATGAGTTTCAGTTTCAAGGCAATCTCTCCAGTGAAGAAACGCGCGAGGCGCCGCGCAATAGCCGCCATGCTGACGATGCTTCCTTAAGGACGCCTTAAAGATAGGCGCACCCCGCAAACACCAGCACACGAGATCAATCGGGTGCGCCGAAAACGATCCGTGCAGTGAGGCCGCGGCCCGCAGGACCGGAGTCGATGCTCACCTTGGCGCCATGGCGCTCTGCGATACGCTGGACGATCGCGAGCCCGAGCCCGCTGCCGGGAACATCCGTCCCGGGACGACGGTAGAACCGGTCGAATACACGCGCGCGCTCATCCGGCGGTATGCCAGGACCATTGTCGGTGACTTCGAGCGCAGGGCCTTGCGGCGTTTTCAAGGCGGCGACGTCGACTCGGCCGCTGCGGCCTGTGTAGCGCAGCGCGTTGTCCACGACGTTCGAAAGTAACGTGCGCAAGGCGTCGCGCTCGCCATGGACAACGACATGACGATCACGTTGCGTGAGTCCAAGGTCGATATTCTGGTCTTCGGCAAGTTGTGCATAGGCGGCGACCACGTCCGCCGCCAGCTCACCGAGATCGATTTCGGTCATAGGGCGGTCAGCCGCCTCGGGCTCGTGCCGTGCAAGCGTCAGCAGCTGCTCTACGAGATGGGTCGTGCGGTCGACGCCCTGTTTCAGGGTGGCGAATGCCGCGCACCGCTCTTCGGGATCCGACGCACGCTCTGCAAGCTGAATCTGAAGGCGCAGCGCGGTAAGCGGCGTGCGTAGCGCATGCGCTGCGTCCGCGATGAACGCGCGTTGCGTCTCGAGCGCTCGCGTCAGACGCGCAAGCAGGTCGTTCAGTGCAGAGGTGACCGGCCTGATCTCCTGCGGCACGCTCCGCTCGTCGAGCGCGTGCAGTGACGACGGACTCCGCGCCTTCACTGCATCGGCGACCACGCTCAAGGGTCGCAAGCCGCGTGTGACCGCGAACCACACCAGCAAGCCGAGCAATGGCACGAGCAAAATGAAGGGAGTGAGCGTGCGCAAAGCTGCCTTCGCAGCGAGCTCATTGCGTACAGACATCGGTTGCGCCACTCTGACACTGAAGTCTAGCTGCTGCAGCGTGTAGATACGCCATGCGCCGTCTGCTGCATTGAATGTCGCATGACCGGCGCCCGTGTTCTCTGGAAAGCGCACGCGCGATTGCGAGTACTGAATCCGTGAACCGTCCCGCGTCTGGATTTCGATTGCAAAATCGAAGTCGTCGCCCAGAGAGGGTGGACCGATCGCGCCGTTTCCATATAACGCCTGATCGCGCAGCGAGAGCGCCATCTGCCGCAGCTGGTAGTCCAATAGGGCCCCGGCTTCATCCTGAGCTTTGTAATAGACTGCAGCGCCCGCAATAGCTGCCGCAAGAAGGACAGACCCGAGCAGCCCTCCGAGCAGCTCACGCCGGATCGATTTCACCGGTCTTGCGGCACGAGGTAGCCAACACCGCGCACGGTCTTGATGAAATCTGCGCCCAGCTTTTTACGCAGAGAGTGCACGTACACTTCGACCGCATTGCTACCCACTTCTTCACCCCAGCCGTAAATACTCTCCTCGAGCTGCGCGCGGGAAAGTATCGCGCCGCGGCGGTGCAGAAGCGCTTCGAGGAGCGCGAGCTCCCGCGCCGATAGCACGAGCTCTTTTCCGCGTAACGTCACACGGTGAGATGCCGGATCGAACGTCACGTCGCCAGCGCGTATTACGCTGTCGGCACGCCCGGCACGGCGGCGCACAACGGCACGAATGCGGGCAGCGAGCTCGTCGAGATCGAAAGGCTTTGCAATGTAATCGTCAGCGCCGCTGTTCAGGCCGGCGACGCGGTCGCTGATGGCGTCCCGCGCCGTGATGATCAGCACGGGAATCTCGCTGCCGCTCCGGCGTAATGTCTTGAGCACCTCGGCCCCACTCTTTTCCGGCAATCCGAGGTCGAGCAACAAGGCATCATAGGTATGAGTCGCCAATGCGGTCTCCGCGCTGCGCCCGTCGCGCACCCAGTCGACCGAGAACGTGTCCTGGCGCAAGCCCTTCTGCACACTGGCGCCTATCATCGCGTCGTCTTCGACGAGGAGCACACGCATCGCGGGATCACCACTCGTATTTGTAGCCGACGCCGTACACGGAATGAACGATCTCCCGATCCGGCAGCACGGCCGAAATCTTTTTTCTGATTTTCTTCACGTGACTGTCGACCGTGCGGTCCGATACGACGCGCTGATCGCGATACATCGCATCCATCAGCTGTTCACGCGTATAGATACGTCCAGGATGCGCTACCAGCACCTTGAGGAGCTCGAACTCGACAGCCGTCAGACCGAGGTCCTTTCCGGAAAGTGCCGCCCTATAACCTGAGTCGTCCATCGTGAGGCCACTGTCTTGCGGGGTATCGCCGCGCTTCACCCGACGCAGAACCGCTTTGACCCGCGCTACCACTTCCCGGGGGCTGAACGGTTTGCAGATGTAATCATCGGCTCCAAGCTCCAGCCCCAGCAGCCTGTCGATTTCGTCGACCCGCGCCGTGACGATGATAATCGATACGCCAGTTCCGGCACGCAGCGCCTTGCACACCTCGAGCCCGCTTTTTCCGGGCAGCATGAGGTCGAGCAGCACGAGATCGGTCTCGTGCGTGCGCACCCAGTCTTCGACCTGGTCGCCCCGGTGCAGAACGGAGGCCTCGAATCCTTCCTGTACAAGATAGTCGTGGAGCAAAGCGGCCAGCTTTTCCTCGTCTTCGACTACCAGTATTCGGTCAGCCATGGCCATTGTTTCCGTCGTAGACGGGCAGCGCGATGTCGATTGCGAGGCCGCCCCGCGGGCTCGCACGCGCAGTGAGTCTACCCCCGTGTCCTTCGATGATGGCTTTCGCGATCGCGAGCCCTAATCCCGAACCCCCGCCTGCGCGGCTGCGGGAGCCTTCGACGCGATAGAGGCGCTGCGTCAGGCGGGGCAGATCTTCCTCGGGCACCCCCGGACCGCTATCTTCCCAGTGCACCAGCACCTCTTTGGCATTGCGCCGCGAGGTGATATGAATGTCGCCGGGCGCGTCGGTGTAGCGCAGATTGTTTTGCAGCAGATTCGCGAATACCTGAGACAGGCGAGTCTCGTCCGCGAACACGCGGAGTCCTTCAGCGAGGTTCATTTTCGCCTGCAAACCCTTGTCCTCGATCGCGCGACGTTGTGCATCAACGACATCGCTGATCACTTCCGCGATATCGGTGGGCTCCTTGTAATAGCTCAAGGCCCCCAGATCCGACAGCGACAACGTGTGGAGGTCTTCTACCAGCCGCGAAAGCCTCGACGTCTCATACGACAGTGAGTCGAGCGCGGTCTTGTCGAGAGGACGCACACCATCTTCGAGCGATTCGATTTCAGCGCGGAGTATCGCAAGCGGCGTGCGCAGCTCATGGGCGATATCGGCGATCCATTGTCGACGTGCGTGCTGCGTCTTGCTGAGCGTCGTCGCCAGGGTGTTGAAGTCGCGTGCGAGCTGCGCAAGCTCGTCGTTGCCCCGGGCATTGACGCGTGTGTCATAGTCGCCCCCGATCAACGCGTGCGTGCCGCGCGTGAGAAGGCGGATGCGTCGCGTGAGCCAATATGCCAGACCTGCTGCGAGGAGCAATGCGGCGCAGATCATGCCGAGTGCGATCGATCCAAAAGCGACGCGCTGTCGCTGCAAGTACACGCGCTCGATCGATGCGATGACGTCCGGCCGCGGCACGTAACCGAGATATCCCACCGTATCGCCTTCCAAAGAAATGGGCTTGAACACCGCGAGTGAAACGGCCTCCAGCCTGCCGATCAGTTGTTTGCGGTCGCGGTCGAAAAGCATCAGGCGCGGATCGATCGTAAGCGGCGTATCCCGTCGCGGCAGTGCCCGTTCCTGCACCTGTCCTTTTGTTTGTTCGGACGGTCCAGGCAGTCCGAGGGCATCACGAGACATATCGATCCATCGCTGATGATCATTGGCGATCCACGACCAGCTCCGCTCACGTGCGTACTCAATAGAAAGGCGGTCGATCATCGAGTCGAGCCGCACCTCGTCGGCGCGGTTCAGGTACTGCATGAACCCACGCTCGAAGCTCGCCGTGAATACGTAGTACGCGGCAAGCGTCAGCGCCGCGATCGCCCCGGCGATCACCAGGAAGAGCTTGACGTGCAGTTTGTCGAAACGGGACTTGTTCACGGCTCATAGCCTAAACGGCAATCGCGCAAGAATTATGCACGCGAGAAGCGCGCGATTCTGGAGCGAAGAGCAGTCGGTTTCAAACTCCATGTCGGGGCTGGGTTTCCCGAGGACCGGAGACACGGTCAAACCGGCCGCGCACCTGCGCAGACCGTTACAAAACTTCCACATTGCGTCCACATTCCGTGCGCGTTCAAACATCAAACTGCAAGCCATGGACACCCATAAGACAGGACAGACCATGGACCGCATCGACGAGAACCAGCTGACACCGGCACCCCAGTCGCGCCTCCCGCAGCATGTTCCGTTTGCCAAACGGAGCCGCGCAGCGCGCGCGTCGATCGCCCTCGCGGTGGCGCTCGCAATTGGCGCCGGAAGTTACTACGGCTGGAACGCATGGAACGGCGCAGGTGAACACCCGGCGCAATACGCGACGGCGGTGGCTCAGCGCGGGGATCTGGAAGACACGGTCACCGCGACCGGGATACTGCAGCCCCGCGACTACGTCGATGTCGGCACGCAAGTGTCCGGGCAGATCAAAAAGCTGCACGTTGAAATCGGCTCTGCGGTGAAGTCGGGACAGCTCCTGGCCGAAATCGATCCAACCGTTTATCTCTCCAAAGTCGACGCCGACCGCGCGCAGCTGCGCACCCAGGAGGCCCAGCTTGCCGATCGCCAGGCGCAGCTCGCGCTCGCCGAACAGCAGTTCAAGCGGCAGACCAATCTGATGAACGAAAAGGCGACTACGCAAGATGCCCTCGACACCGCAGCAGCGGCGCTCCGCTCGGCGAAGGCGCAGATCGACGTGCTGAAAGCTCAAGCCGACCAGACGCGTTCTTCGCTTCGCGGCGATGAGGCCAGCTTGAGCTACACCAAGATATACGCGCCGATGTCGGGCACCGTCGTTTCGCAAAGCGCCAAACAGGGCCAAACGCTGAACGCCAATCAACAGGCTCCGATCGTCCTGCGCATAGCTGACCTTTCCACGATGACCGTTCAGTCGCAGGTCTCCGAGGCCGATGTATCGAAGCTGCGCGTCGGTATGGACGTGTATTTCACGACGCTGGGCAATCAGAACAACCGCTGGTATGGAAAAGTGCGGCAGATCGAGCCTACGCCCCAGACTGTCAATAACGTCGTTCTCTACAACGCATTGTTCGATGTCGAAAATCCGGATCGCGTGCTCATGACGCAGATGACGGCGCAAGTATTTTTCGTGACGGCGCAGGCGAAGGATGCCGTGCAGGTGCCGATCACCGCATTGCAGCCCGCCGGCACGGGTTCAGGTGAGCGTCGCCGCGGAAACGCAGCGGATGCAAAAGGTACGAGTAACCCGGGGGCGGCCCCGAAGGGCAGCTCATCCGGCCGCACCGGCCAAAGCGCGCTCGACGCGAGAACGCGTTTGGGCAACGGGCGTGCGATGGTCCGCGTGGTCAAGCCGGATGGGACCCTCGAAGATCGCGAAGTGCGCGTCGGAGTCATAAGCCGCGTTTCAGCGCAAATCGTTTCGGGCCTTGAGCCTGGTGAACAAGTAGTGACGGGCTCGGCAACGCCTAAGCCTGCGTCAGCGGCCAAATCGGGCAACAACAACGCACCCAAAATGCAGCCACGCATATGAAAATCGATACGGAACTCAACGCCTCAGCGCCGGCAGTCCTCGAGCGGGCAAATACGGCGTCGCTGATTGAGCTCGCTGGCGTAACCAAGACATATCGCACCGGCGATCTTGCGGTGGAAGTCCTGCACGGCATCGACCTCGCCCTTTACCCCGGCGAGTTCGTCGCGATCGTCGGCGCATCGGGTTCGGGCAAGTCCACGCTGATGAATATCCTCGGCTGCCTGGATCGCCCAACGACCGGTTCCTATCGCTTCATGGGTGAGGACGTGTCTAGCTTCGGTCGCGACGAGCTTGCACGCCTGCGACGCGAAGCATTTGGCTTCGTCTTCCAGAGCTACAACCTGATCGGCGGCGCAACGGCGACTCAGAATGTGGAGATCCCTGCAATCTACGCGGGTACTGCGCCGGCAAAGCGCCGCGAGCGTGCCGAAGCACTCCTGCGCACGCTCGGCCTCGCCGACCGCCTCGAGCACAAGCCGAACCAGCTCTCCGGTGGTCAACAGCAGCGGGTCTCGATCGCCCGCGCGCTGATGAATGGCGGGCAAATCATTCTGGCTGACGAACCCACCGGCGCCCTCGACAGCAGGAGCGGGGTCGAAGTCATGGCGCTGCTGAACGAGCTGTCGCGCAAAGGCCACACGGTCATCGTCATTACGCACTCCCAGGAAGTAGCGCAACACGCGCACCGCGTCATCGAGATCCGCGACGGTGTGATCGTCAGCGATCCTGGACCGGGAGCACGCGCTGGCGGGCCCATAGCGGAGCGACCGCACGGTCATGACACCCGTTCGCCTTTGGGCGCGCTCGTGGAAGCAGCAAAAGCAGCAGGCCGCGCGCTGCGGTCCAACCTGTTCCGCACTGCGCTAACGCTGCTCGGCATCGTTATCGGGGTGGGCTCCGTCATTGCCATGCTCGCAGTCGGAGACGGTGCGAAGCAGGCGGTCGTTGACCGCATCAGCGGCATGGGTACGAACCTTCTGCTGATCCGGCCCGTTGCGGGGAACCGCGGCGGCATGGGCGGAAGCATCGCAACCATGACCCCCGACGACGCTGAAGCAATCGCCGCCGTGCCCAACGTACTCGCTGCGGTGCCGGAACTGGGCGGCAATGTCACGGCCCGCTTTGGAAACATGGACTACCAGACGCAGGCGACGTCCACCAGCGCTGAGTTTCCGCTTGCGCGCAACTGGCCAGTGGCGCGCGGCATATTCTTTTCTCGCGCGGATGTTCGCAGCTATGCGCCCGTGGTCGTACTCGGCACCACAGTGGTGAGCAACCTTTTCCCCGACGGCAGCGACCCGATCGGCAGGCACGTCGTACTGAACAACGTGCTTTTCCAGGTCATCGGGGTAATGGGGGACCGCGGTGCGTCCCCGCAGGGCGCAGATCAGGACGATGTGGTTTTCGTGCCCTACACCACCGGCGGTTTGCGCCTTTTCGGCCAGCGCTTCCTGCGCAACATAACTGTCGCCGTCGACGACGTTGCACGCATCGACGAGACGCAGGACGCCGTTTCGAAGCTGCTCGAAGTACGCCATCGTACGGCCGATTTCCAGATACGCAACATGGCGTCTCTGCTCGAGACAGCGACGGCCACTCAGAACACGCTCACGATCCTGCTCGGATCGATCGCCGCAATTTCGTTGCTCGTCGGCGGGATCGGCGTCATGAATATCATGCTCGTCAACGTTACCGAGCGCACTCGCGAAATCGGCGTGCGTATGGCAACGGGAGCTCGCATGCGCGACATCATGCAGCAGTTTCTGACCGAAGCGATGGCGGTGTCTGCGCTGGGCGGATTGATCGGCGTTGCGGGCGGACTCGGCGCGGCCGCCCTGATCGGCGCGCTCGGCACACCGGTGAAATTTTCGATTTTTCCGGTCGCGCTCGCTTTTGGCTGCGCATTCGCCACGGGTCTTATTTTCGGTTACATGCCGGCGCGCAAAGCCGCGGGACTCGATCCCGTAGTAGCGCTCGCTTCAGAGTGAGTCCCTTCGGCCCTCGGGCGGTTAACGAACAGGTTCCCGCCGTTACCTCGCTCCGTCGGTCGGTCGAGAGACTCGAGCACAACGAATCACAAATTGGAGAAACGTATGAGCACATCTGGAACTCACGAAAGATCGTCTGCTACAACGACGCGCAAATGGATATGCGTTGCTGTCGCGCTGGCGCTCGCCGGCTGTGCCACGACGAGCCCGATGCTCAAGCCGGATGTCGCGGCAGCGTCCGCCTGGAACGAACCGGCACCGAGCAACGGCGCATCGGTATCTCCAGACTGGTGGGGAACGTTCGGCTCGGCGGAGTTAAAGCAGCTGGTGGAACAAGCACTCGCCGGTAGCGCGGACCTTGCAATTGCCTCCGAGCGCGTGCGGCAAGCGGAAGCACAGGTGCGTATCGCGGGTGCATCGCTTTTCCCGACAATAGACCTCGGCGTTGGCACTTCGAGCCGCAGCACGAGCGGAAACGGCTCGTCTTTCACATCCAACGCAAGCAGCGCGACGCTCAGCGCGAGTTACGAGCTCGATCTGTGGGGACGTAATCGTTCAGGCGTGCGCGCGGCACAGAGCTCACTGCAGGCGACGGCATACGATCGTGATACCGCGCACTTGACGCTGATCTCGGGTGTTGCGACGAGCTATTTCGAAGTGCTTTCCTTGCGCAGCAGACTCGCCATAGCACGCGAGAACCTTGCAATCGCCGAGAACGTGCGCGATCTCGTTTCAGCCCGTGTGCGCAACGGCGCCGCATCGTCGCTCGACTCCGCGCGCCAGGAAGCGACGGTGCTGTCCCAACGCGCTGCGCTCCTTCCGCTCGAGCAGCAGGAACGTCAGACCCTTGCAGCGCTCGCGGTACTGATCGGGCGCGTGCCCGAGGGATTCGACGTCAAGGCAACGGGAGTAGCCGATTTGGCTGTGCCTGCAATCAATGCTGGGCTCCCTGCGGAACTTCTCGTGCGCCGGCCCGATCTTGCGAGCGCCGAAGCGCAACTCACAGGTGCCAATGCAGATCTCGCCGCCGCGCGTGCCGCGATGCTGCCGAGCATTCAGCTGACTGGGTCTGCCGGCACCGCGAGCGCTGCGCTCTTGAGTTTCGCAAGCGGCGGCGCCAGCAGCACGATCGGTCTCGCGCTTTCGCTGTTGCAGCCGATCTTCGACGGCGGCCGTTTGCGCGGTCAGAAAAGTATCGCGGAGTCGCGCGAGCGGGAGCTGGTGGAAAACTATCGCAAGGCGATTCTTGCCGCCTTCAAAGATGTGGAAGACGCCCTCGTGGCAGCGAGTCACCAAGCACAGCAGGAAACGCTGCAGCAGGAGGTTCAGACTCAATCGCGCGAAGCATTGCGACTCGCTGAGGTCCGCTATCGCGAAGGGGCGGACGATCTCTTAACGGTACTCGACGCGCAGCGCACGCTCTTCAATGCGCAGGACCAGCTCGCGCAGTTGCGGCGTAATCGGCTCGAAGCGGCCGTGAGTCTTTATAAGGCTCTGGGCGGCGGGTGGAATGCAGCAAGTGCCGGATGACCGAGCGTTGTGTCTGCGGACGCGACCACAACCAAAGCCCGAATGCCATGGGCCGAAGGCGGCAACATGCGCAACGCTTTGATCGGTCAACACATTGCGCAGTCAATCAACCCACAATGTCGGGAAGATGAATCCGCCGGAAATGAAGAATACGAGCGCTTTGCCGATGAAGGCGAGCTTTTCGCTGGCGCTCATCTTATTGAGGCGCCGATCATTGAGTGTGTTCCCTCCGGGTCGCGCAGTGCTCATGATAGGTCCTTCTCGGATGATGGCCGATCATGAGTCTTCAAGCTTACGCGGAGCTTGCACGCACTCGCTGTAGCGTGGCTTGACAACGCTCGTTCAGTCTCTGAGTACCTGCTCGCTCGTGGAGCCCTCCGGACACAAGGGCGAGAGGGGAATCGCAACAGTTCGTAGGCGCTCGGTCATGCTTGCCGAAGATATGACCGAAGCGACGCCACAAAAAGAAAACCCCGCCGGTTTCCCGTCGGGGTTTCTACTGCACTATCTGTGCAGGCCCGTTACGCTGGCGCAAGCGGCAGAGTACCCATCTGCCTAGGACGCGATGACCCGCGAAGGTTCGAACTATCCGCCTGTTTGAATTTGAGTGCGCGGGAATTTGTCTCTACTTCATCTTTTCTGCGTCGTCGTTCGCTTCGAGGACTTGCATGCAGTCCCAGCCCTGTGCACCCAGAGACCGTGAGACAAACTTCCTAACGCGCGCCGAGTGCGGAACACGATAGTTCGTGCCCGCAGCAATGTGTCTGAATCAGGACCGATCAATGGAAATCATCATCGTAGACGACGAGCTGGTGAGCCTCACCGTGCTCAAGCAGCTCGTGGCAAAGCTGCCGGATTGCAGCGTGCGGGCCTTCACCGACCCTACCGCTGCTCTCGCATGGTGTAGGCCGAATGTGCCGGACGTCGTCATCGTCGATTACATGATGCCCGTTTTGAATGGCATCGAATTTACGCGCCGTCTATGTGCTCTGGAAGGCAGGGCAGCGACTCCTTTGATGATGGTAAGCGCCAGCGCTGACCGCACGATACGCCACAGCGCGCTTCAGAATGGCTTCAACGACTTCATGAACAAGCCGTTCGAGTTCACTGAGCTGCAGTCGCGCATGAATCATATGCTGTTCCTGCGTTCAAGCCAGAAACAACTCGTGAACCGCGCGTTTTTGCTAAGCGGAGACCAGGCCACGGCCTTCGATGCTCAGCAGACAAGCTCCGGTCTTCTCAACGTCGAGATGACGCTCACCCGTCTTGCGGGAGACGAAGCGCTGCTCGCGGAGGTTGCGCAGATCTTCTTGCGCACGGTCCCGCAGATACTTGCTTCATTGAATGCAGCGCTGGCGAGCAACGATCTGGAACACGCATACGCGGAAGCCCACTCGCTCAAAGGCGCCGTCGCGCCGTTCGAAGCCCCAGAAGTTTTCAACGCGGTCGTCAGCGTCGAGACTCAGGCGAGAAACAAGAATACTGCGGGGCTCGCGACTGCGTTTGCAATGGCGGAGAGGCTGGTTGAAGGTTTGCTCGACGAGCTTTCGCAAATGCCGATGCGCCCGATGAGACCCGCCCCGTACGCTTGATCTGCCCGCCTCTCGTTATTCCCAGAGCAGCAAGTTAAAAGTAGGCTTGACCCGGTTTGATCGGTGGCTCCCATTCGCAATTGCCGAAAGGGCCATCTCCATTCTCTCTGACGTACGCGATCCGGCCCTTCTTCGAAGGCGCTTGCTTGCCGCTGAAGACACCCGCCAACCAGTCCAACACGTATTCATGGCAATCGAGACCGCCCAGGTTCGGGATGCCCCAAAGCGGGTGATACTGATTTTCGATGACCCACATTTCCTTCGGCACTCGCAGGTCGTTGAAAGCCTCGACAGCATCCTCGAGCGGACATAACGGATCGAACTCTCCCGTGACAAGCAGCGTAGGGCACGTGATCTGGTCCAGATAGCCACGCACCGTCATCCCTTTCGCGACTTCCTCGTCGAATCGCTCTTCGTCATCGTATCCCGCCATGTACATGAACATCTGTTTAAAACGCGGCGAGGACTGCGTGAAAATCGTGTTGTTCGGATTGAAGCACGCGACCGAGCTCACGACCGCTGCCGCGCGGTGATCGTAGCTCGACAGCCGCAGCGACCAGTAGCTTCCCATGCTGATGCCGTATATCGCGATCTTGCGGCGATTCACTTCGGGTCTCTTCATCAGATAGCTGATCACGGCCGCACCGGCACGCTCGTAGTTGTCGCCGACGGCACGGATCTTCTGCAGGTTGCTGTTGCCCTGTCCGGGCCCGTCGATCGCGAGAACGTGAAAGCCACGCGACAGCGCGATGTTGTGCGCTGCTTTCGGGAACACCTCCTTGCTCTGATCCATTCCCGGTACGTAGATCACCACGGGCGCCTTGCGACGATCCGGCAAGAGATGCAGCAGGCACGAGATCGTCTTGCCGCCGTCGAACGGCACTTCCACGCGCTCGATCGGGTAGTCTGCCACCTCGGAACGGCGGTCGACCATCTCCGAAAGCTTGCGATACAGATATTTTTTGACCGGATGATTGTCGAAGTAAATCGGGTGTTGTGCCATGCGATACGCTTCGACAGCGTGGTCGTAATGTGCAGTTGCAGTCGCGTTGGCACCGCGCGCCTGCGCGCGCTTTGCCAGAGATTCGTGACGCTCACCCGCTTCGCGCCAGACCTTCGGCAACATACGATAGTTGCGCGCGCGCTTGCCTTGCGGCACTTCGACGTCGTCGCGCTCGAAGTTCTGCACACGTCCTCGCATATTGAGGGCAAGGTCGAGCATCCATTGCTGGTCGTCGCGCTGCGTTCTTAGTTTTCTGATCATCTGTGCTCCTTGGTTGTCGGCTCTTATCTCAGTCGCCTTGATATTCTCGCCCAGATCTGGCCCGCCGCCACGCCGAGGTGATCGCATCTCACCCGGACAGCGTGAGAAGCTCGCGGCGAGCAATCGGCACGGTACTGGAATTGCTCGGCGTGTCTGGCCGCATGTGACCGCAGCCCCTTGCGGCCTTCGCTGAACCGCACTTTCCAGCATCGCAGGTAAAGTATGATGCGGTGATACGGTCCGGTGCAGCAGGCGTCCCAATTCTACAGCTGCACTTCAGATCTCGAGAGGAGAGCCCTGCATGCGTACTCCGGCCAGCGTCGCGAAACATCCGATCCATCCGATGCTCGTACCAATCCCTATCGGCCTGTGGATATTCTCGTTCGTATGCGATCTGACGTTCGTGCTCGGCAGCGGCGTGAGTCTGTGGTTTACGCTGAGCTTCTGGACCATGATCGGCGGCTTGGTCGGCGCTCTGCTAGCGGCTGTTCCCGGTTTCATCGACATGCTCTCGCTGACCGCTCAGCCGAAACGGCTTGCACTGACTCACATGGCGCTGAATGCAACGATCATCCTGCTCTATGCCATCAACATCGGTACGCGGATACAGGGCGCAAGCGTAGCGGGTGCGCCCTTGATATTGTCGGTCGTGGCGATCGGCCTGCTCGCCGTCTCAGGTTGGCTGGGCGGTCAGATGGTGTACGTGCATCGTGTCGGCGTCGAAGAACCGTGATTGCGCTGCTCTAGCGTTTGCGGCCAACGCCTGAGAGCTGACCGCTGACGTCTGGTACGCGCTCACCCGGCAAAACCATCTGCGTCTGAGTGACGACAGCCACGAGTCTGCGGTCTGAATTGCGTATCGTCGTCTGCCAGACCATCGTAGTGCGGCCGATATGCAGCGGCTTGGACACCGCCTGGAGTACTGGACCTTCACCGGCGGCGAAGAAGTTTGTCTTGGACTCGAGCGTCGTAGTGCGGTGACCGGGGGGCAGATTCGCCACCGTGCCGGTCGCGCCCAGCACATCGGCAAACGCCATCAGCGCACCTCCATTGACCCGGAGCGAACGATTGAGATGCTTAGGACCGACCGGCATCTCGGCGACGACGCGCTTCTTACTGACACTCACCAGGTGCACGCCTAGCGTTTTTGCCATTCCGCCGTGCAACACGACTTCGTGCGCGCGGCCATTTTTGGGCTTCCTGCTTGAATCGTGTGGAGTCCTGGCCATCGTCTAACGCGCCGGAAGCTCACGCGGCCGGTAAAACGCGACCGCATTGTCCCGGAATGCTTTGCGCGCCAGATCCGCACCCAGCGTATGACGGATAAGCTCCATGTCGGACGGCATGAACGGGCGTCGCGCCCGTTGCGAAGGAAGATCGCTCCCGAACATCAGGCAATCCGGGTTCACAGCCGCAAGCTCGCGCAGCACAGCGGTCACATCGACCTCTGTGCGGCCAAAACCCGTCGCTTTCACTTTTGCTCCGCGTTCGGCGAGCGCCAGCAGCTTTGGCAAGCCCGCTTGCGTCATCCCGAGGTGATCGATACTAATTTTCGGCAAGCTTGCAAGCGTATCAAAGATCGGCTCGATCGTCGCAACATCGACGTAAAGCTCCGCATGCCAGCTGGCGACATCGTGAACGCGACGCGCGAGGCGATCGAGATCCGCGATGCCAGCCGACCCGCCTCGATACAGATTGAATCTGACCGCGCGTACACCAGCTGCATTGAGTCTCAGTATTTCCTCATCGCTCACGGTTGCCGCAATCTGGATGACACCCACGAACGTGGGCCCGAGCTTCTCGAGCGCATCGTACATGTACTCGGTCTGTATGCCCTGGAAAGAGCCCGCGATGACGGTGCCACCGCTGATGCCGAGCCCGGCCGTCCGCGCGCGATAATCCTCCACCGTAAAGGTGGGCGGCAGGAAACCCTGGTTTTCCATGACCGGGAAGCGCGGATCTATAATGTGGAAGTGGGTGTCGAATACGGCGTCAGGCATGGAAACTCGTGTTGTCGATCGTGAGCTGCTCTGCTCCGGAAGAGTCGCAAATCGGAATCGCGCGCGCTTTATGAGATCGTGCGCATTTACATATTCCACGGTTCGCGGCTTGGCGCGTACGATGATGCCGATGCTATCATGCGCCGCTCATGTCTTCCCTCATGCAGGTCGCGCAAAACGCAGACCGACTCGTCCTGTCTTATCCCCTGTGGATCGGCGTGATGCTCCTGCTCGGCGCAGCGGTGCTTCTGGCTCTCACCGTATTTGGCAGCAAGCGCATACGGCGTCGCTGGACGCTGACCATAGCGACTGCCGTGGCTGCCTGGGCCGGGCTCTACTTCGCGACGTTCAATGCGACGATCACGAATGAAGCTGGAAGCGTTTACGCTTTTCTTGCAGACCAGCACAGTGTGCGCTGGAAAGACGCGACGGATATCTACCTCGAACGGCGTGGCGGAGGGCGCGATTGGCATATCGTCGTGCTCGATGCGCACCAGCGTGCATTCGATTTCAACGTCGCCGACCTTTCGGTCGACGATCGCGATCGCGTAATGGCTTACATGGTCGATCGCATGCCCGATAACGCTTTTCCGCGCTCACCCACGCTGCTGAAGCGGCAGGCGCCGTATGGTCCGCGCCCCGTCGGACTCTTTTCCGATCAGCAGACTTAAGCCAGTGCGGTAGATCAGTCCGAGCAGCAGCGCCATGCCGCACCCGGACACTGACGCTAGCCGGCACGCCAATTGCGACCGGGGCCTTCGTGTCTGCCCCTCTCTCAACAAAAAATCACGGTCGCGATGCCTGCGTCCGCGCCAGCCGAGCTGAGGCATGCTCGACTGCTTGATCGTCGGCGGAGGTCCGGCCGGCCTGACAGGCGCGGTTTATCTCGGGCGCTTTCGTCGCAGCGTCCGCGTGATCGATGCTGGCGCCAGCCGCGCTTCGCTCATTCCAACTTCGCACAACTACCCGGGATTTCCGGACGGCATCAGCGGACGCGAGCTCCTCCTGCGGCTTCGCGAGCAGGCTCGGCGTTATGGCGCCGCATTGACCGCCGGGAACGTCGATGCACTTCAACGTATGCCTGACGGCATGTTCCGGGCACAGGTCGGCAATGAATCCATCGCGGCGCGCACTATTATTCTCGCGACAGGTTCCATGGATGTGGAACCGAGTCTGCCCAACATCAACGATGCCATTCGCTCGGGTCTCATCCGGCATTGTCCGATTTGCGACGGCTATGAAGTCATCGATAAACAGGTGGCGATCATCGGCCGCGGCATGAAAGGCGTGAACGAGGCGCGTTTTCTCCGGCATTACACGGACAAGCTTACGTTATTCACGCTAGGCACACCGCATGAAATCGGCGACTCAGACCGCACATCGCTCCAGCAATGTGGGATCGTGATCGTCGACGAGTCCCTCGCCGAAGTGTGCACTCAAGAAGGCGCGATCGTGGGGCTGCAGACTCGAAGCGGCACAATCTACCGCTTCGACACGCTCTACTCGGCGCTCGGTTGCAGGGTGCGCTCCGACCTCGCACGAACGCTCGGCGCGGCGTGTGACGGAGTCGGTCAGATCATCGTCGATGACCGGCTGCGCACCACCGTGCCGGGGGTATACGCCGCGGGGGATGTTGCCAACGATTTGAACCAGATCGCGGTGGGCGCCGGGCACGCGGCGATCGCCGCGACGGGGATACACAATCTGCTGCGCATGGGTACCGTGCTGCAGCCCGGCCCCTAAGCACCGAGCGCTTTCGCGACATCCTGTTTTGCATCGAGAATATCGCCCCACATGTCGCCGCGCTTTGCGACGATGTCCGCCACGTCGGCCATCGTGTAATCGAGCGGATGCGTCGTTTCGAGAGCCGACCACGTCAGCGGCATCGACACGGGCGCACCGGGCAATCCGCGCACCGAATAGGGCGCGCTCAGCGTCTTCACACGCACGTTCATGTTGTAGTCCAGGAATACCTTTCCCGTGCGGCGCGTTACGTTCCAGTCGATCGAGATGTCGTCTGGGTATTGCCGGACCAGGTGACGCGCGATCGTCTCGGCAAATGCCCGTATGCCGTCGTAATCCAGTTTGCGGACGATCGGCACGAGGACGTGCAAGCCTGTTTTCGCCGACGTTTTCACATACGTTTTCAGCTTCATGGAATCAAGCAGCGCTTTGAGGCGGTATGCAACTGCCTTGCCCCGCTCGAATGCCTCGACGTTGAACTCCGGCTGTGCCCCGGCTGGTTCCTTGCCCGAATAGATATACGGATCGAGATCGAATACGACGTAATCGGGATAGTTCAGTATCGAGCGGCGCAGGCTCTCAGCAGACGTCAAGAAGTCGGTGCTGGCGCCTTTGGCGTCGGGTGCTGTGCTCGCGCGCGAGTGCCAGACATGCAGCTCCAGATCACCGATGTGAGCAAGCCACAGCAGCGTCGCCATGTTGTTACACAGCAAGAACTCTTCGGCGCGATCGTTCTTTTCGGAGTAGATCATAAGGGTATCAACGAAGGACGGCAGCCGCTGCTCGTAATGAAAATGCACGAAACGACGTCCAGCGATGCCTTCCGGCATGCGTATCAAGGTGAGCGGGCGATCGCGCACGTGGGGCAACATGTACGGGCCTACCCGCAAGAGATAGCGCACGTAGTCGCGTCGCGTGTAGCCCTGCAGGCCAGCGCGTTCGTCGGGCGGCCAGAGCAACTTGTCGAGATGCGTGAGCTTCAGTCGTTCGCCTTCAATCTCGAGCGTGACGTCTTCTCGAGCAGCATCGAGCGCGGCCAATGCTTCGCGATCCGGGCTCGGGCGCGCCTTCGCCTGCCTCACTCCTGCGCGCTTGGCTGGACGGCGATTCGCAACCCGGCCCTTCTTGTTGCTCGCCATTGCGCTACGCCGTGCGCAGTCTGAATAATCTTGCGATCAGTATCGCCGCGAACGGCAGGGCGAGCCCAAGCAGCGTCTGCGCGACCAAAAGCGTTCCCAGCTGACTGTAATCGGCGGGCAACTGAACCGCGCCGCTTGCAGCGTCCTTGACTTCGCGCGTAACGACGAACATGTTGTTCAAGTACTTGGTGCCGAGCTGCGCGAGCGATAGCGCAAGGTTCGTGAACGATGCCATGACGGCGAAATAGGTCGCTTTCAGATTGTCCGGCGCAGAGCGCGCTATCCATGCGAGCATCGGGATCATGGCGATCTGTCCGAGCGGTGATTCGAGCGCGGTGTCGACGAGCGCAATGAAGTGTGCATCTACGACACCGCCGGTCACACGTGCCGTCCACTCGTGCAATCCGAAGTACATTCCGATCAAAGGCAGCGACAACACAGTGCCACAGATCGTCAGGAATCCAACGACGTAAGTAATCGAATGATCGGCCATGAAGCGCCTGAATACAAACATGCCCGCGAGTGTGAGTGCGCTGCCTATAAGAGAGAGCACCGCGAAAAAATGCTGGTCGAAGTGCAAGACGTCGATCATCCACCACTCGATGCCGGCGCCGGTTGTGGGTACCGCACGGAACACGAAAATCACGATGGCGGTCCCGATTAACGTCTCGCGCGATACCGCGTCGAGCTCGCGCGTGAGACGGAGGACCAGAAACGAGACGATCGCGAAAGACCCGGCGAAGATGATTTCCTCCCCGTAGCCCAGGCTGGCAAATCCCACCGCGACCGTGAATATCACGAAGACGAGACCGCCGGCGAGTATCCACCAATTCGCTCGAGGTCGTTCTTTGCCTTCGGAGGTGACTTTGCGCGCATCGGCGGCACTGATGCCCTGTGCGATGAGATGCTTTCTTTCGCGCGCTTTCAATACGCTCGCAACGACAACACCGAGCACCGAGATCAGCGGGATCGCGAGCGCCATGGTGTAGACCCGCGCGTAGGTCGCCGCCATTTCGGCGGGAGCCAGTTCCTTGGCGCCTGCGAACACGTAGAGGTTGATCACGCCTACGAGCACAGTGCCGCCGATGATCGCGACGCGCCCCAGCGTCTGCATGGTGGTGTGCATCAGCTTGCGCCGCTCGGGATCGATCGGCTTGCCGTGCTCGTCCACGCGCGGCACGGCTTCGACAGTCATCGCATCGGCGACCGTATCCTGAATGACGAAGCCGATCGGGGCCAGGAGAAAGCTCAGCACGTACCACCTATCTGCGGGCATGATCGCGGTCATCGCTGCGCGATCGGTGATCAGCGCAATCATGATCAGCAGACTGGCTGCGATGAGGCCCGCGCCGAGATACACGAGCCAGCTTTTGTAGCGCCAGATCAAGTCGACGATATGCCCGATCGGCATCTTGAGCGCCCAGGGGATACCGCCCCAGAAAGCGAGCGCGGCCAGGAATGCAGCCGAAAGCCCGAGATACTCCTTGACGAAAAACGTCCCGACGATCCCCGTCAGGCCCGAGATCCCCGCGGCCATGTACACCATCAGCGGTGGCAGATAAGACAGCCGCATGTCGCGGCCGAGGGCGAGAATGTTTGCGTCGAACCAACGCCAGACTGCAGAGCGCACAGCCACCTCTTCGCCCCCGGGCGGGGCTGGCGTCTGACCGATGGCTTTGGTTTTTGGCATAGGTTCCGCACCCTTGCGGAGCTATCTCAACGTGACTATCGAGTACGGCCTGCGGCGTCTATCGCTCGAAATGCGTAGTTCAAGGGAGACGATTTGCTAAGCCGCTTCGCCTTCCATGAACTGCAGCCGCGCAAGGTGAGCGTAAAGCCCGTTTTCACGTAATAGCGCCTGATGGGTGCCCACCGCATGTATTCGCCCGCGCTCCAGCACGATGATGCGATCGGCGTTGCGAACCGTCGCGAGCCGATGCGCGATCACGAGCGTCGTGCGCCCCCGCGCAAGCTGCTCGAGCGCCTGCGCGACGTGGCGCTCGCTTTCAGCGTCGAGCGAGCTCGTCGCTTCATCGAGCAGCAGGATGGGCCGGTCGGCGAGCAACGCGCGCGCAATTGCAATGCGCTGACGCTGTCCTCCCGAAAGCTTCACCCCGCGTTCGCCGAGATCAGTCTCGAAGCCCTGCGGCAGGTGCTCGATGAATTCGAGCGCGTGCGCTGCAACGCACGCAGACCTCACCTCGTCCATCGAAGCTCCCGGCCGGCCGAAGCGCACGTTATCGGTCACGCTGGTCGCGAATATGACGGGGTCTTGCGGTACGAGCGCGACTGCGCGTCTTAGTTGCTGCGGTTCGCAGTGGCGTAAATCTGCACCGTCCAAGAGGATGCGGCCCGCGTTGGGATCGTAGAAGCGGAGAATCAAGCCGAAAAGCGTCGATTTACCTGCACCCGAAGGACCGACCAGTGCGACCCGTTCGCCAGGGCGAACGTCGAAGGAGATGGGACCGACTGCAACGTTTTCGGGACGCGTGGGATAGGAGAACGTGACCTCGTCAAAACGAATCGAGCCTGAGACGCGCGGGGGCAGCGTGATCACCGGTGCCGCGGTGGTCAGCACCGGACGGGTATCGAGTAGCTCCATGAGACGTTCGGTCGCGCCTGCAGCACGCTGGATCTCTCCCCATACTTCCGACACGGTGCCCGCTCCACTCGCGACCATAGCCGCGTAGAACACGAAAGCTGAAAGCTGTCCCGCGGTGATGCGGCCGGCGAAAACATCGTAACCGCCGATCCACATGATCACGCCGATCGCGCAGAAGCCGATCAGCATGACGAGCGAGATCAACCACGCTTTGATGCGTATGCGGTGTACGCCGGCCGCGTACGCGGCTTCAGTCGCCGAGTCGAACTGCTCCCGTGTGCTTGCTTCGTGCCCATAGGCCTGTACGGTGCGGATCTCGTGCAATGACTCGTCGATGTGTGCGGAGACATCTGCGACGCGGTCCTGATTCACGCGCGACAGGTGTCTGACGTGCCGGCCCATGACAAGGATGGGAATGATCGTCGCTGGCACGCCGAGAACGATCATCGCGGCGAGCTTGATGCTCGTGAGAAACAGCAGTACCAGCGCGCCGATCATCATCAGCCCGTTGCGCAGGAACATGGACAAACCGAAGCCGATCACCTGGCGTATCTGCTCGGTATCGTTCGTGAGCCGGGACGCAATCTCACCGGTGCGAACCGAATCGAAGAATGCAGGCGAAAGGCTTACGACATGCGCGAAAGCAGCTTGCCTCAGATCCGCGATCACCCGCTCGCCAACGCTCATCATCAGATAGAAACGTGTCCATGTGGCTGCGGCGAGAATCACCGACACGACGACGACACCGATCAACGCTGCATTGAGCAGGTGAGGATCGCCGCTGCCGAACCCGGCATCGATCACGTGCCGCAGACCCTGGCCGAGCCCAAGCACGCAGCCTGCGGCGACCACGAGAGCGACGAGTGCCGTAGCTATGCGGCCGCGATAAGGCCTGAGAAAGCGGGCGAGGCGGAGGAGCTGTGCGACATCGCCGCGAGGCGGAGGGATGAAACCGGGAGGGAGTGCCACGGCGCTATCCTAGCACGGTGATGAGGAGCCGCACGCTAGACGAAGCGTTCTCGCGCCAAGTGCAATGGCTCACGCGGTGCTCGTCGATCTGCATCACAACTATAATCGCAACTCTCCATGCCGATCGTCCTGCTCCTCGTTCTCTGCTCGATCTCGTTCGTCAGCACCAAGGGCTATCGAATTCTCGCGACGCTCTTTGCCGTCGAGCTCGGCGCAGGGCCGTTGCAAACGGGCATGCTCTTCGCGATATGGGGGGTGTTTCCCTTTGTGTTGTCGATCTATGCCGGCCGACTCGCAGACCGCTTCGACAACCGCGTTCTCATGTACTGCGGACTTGCCGGCTTTACGGTAAGTCTCCTGCTTCCCTTCGCGTTCCCGGGCCTGACTGCGCTCTATCTTTCGGCTGCGCTCGGTGGATGCACGACCATGCTGTTCGTTGTTGCGACTCAAAACCTCGTCGGCGTGCTGTCGTCCGCTGAGTCTCGCACGCGCAATTTCAGTTATTACAGCCTCGCGGAATCCTCGGCCGCGATCGTGGGCCCCGTCCTGGTCGGCCTTTGCATCGACGCATTCAGGCATCCATTGACGTTCGCTGTGCTCGCCGCAATCAATTGCGCTTGCCTCATGCTCCTGTTTGCTCGACGCAACCGCATACCGAACACGATCCGCAACGTCGACAGGAAAGTCAACCGCAGCGCAAAGGACCTGCTCGCACTGTCCGATTTGCGCAATGCGCTGCTCGCAAACGGTACGGTGATGGCGGGGCTCGATCTATTCAATCTGTACATGCCGGTCTACACACACAGTCTCGGCTTCAGCGCGACGTCGATCGGGCTCATCATGGGCGCGTTCGGTATTGCCGCGTTCGTGACGCGTCTTGCGATACCCCCTGTCACGGCGCGCTGGGGAGAGCATGCCATGATGGCGGGTGCACTCGTCGTGTCTGCACTCGCATTCATAGCGGTGCCGTTCGCGAAGCAGCCGCTGGTTCTGGGATTGGCATCGTTCGTCCTCGGGTTGGGTCTCGGCTGCGGGCAGCCCCTCTCGATGATTCTCGCATTCAACGCAGCGCCGCCTGACCGTTCAGCGGAAGCAATCGCGATGCGGCTCACAGTGAGCTATGGCGCACACGTGGTGATCCCGCCTGTTTTCGGCGCGGTGGGTGCTGCGCTCGGGCTTGCGCCGATATTCTGGACGTGCGCGATCCTACTCGGCGGCGGTTCTGCGCTCACGCGGCCGAAGAAAAAAAGCATTGACGCCGCAAAGGAGAAAAGCAAGGTCGCCAACTGATTCAATTGCGTATCGAAGCGCGGGAATGCAGTGCTTTGCGTCCGAGTCCCCGCAGCTTAAGAGCATGTTCTTAATTGCGTCCTTTGCGTCCTTCGCGTCCTTGGCGACCTTTCTATGCTGCTGTTGCCTTTTTATTGTGGCCGCCTACCTCGCCTTCGCGCGGAGCGTAAGCGAAGGCGCGGCGTAGAACTTTACGCGATCTTCACAACGATCTTGCCCACCATCGCATTCGACTCCATGTGCGCCTTCGCAGCAGGAAGCTCATCGAAGCTGAAGACGCGGTCGACGACGGGTGTAATGCGTCCGCTCTCGATGGCCGGCAGAATGTCGCGTCTGAAACCGCGTGTCGCTTCAGCGCGTTCTTCCGGCTTCAGCTTTGCATTCGAAATGCCGAAAATTTCGAACCGGTTGGCATGGACGGCGGACAGATCGATGTCGGCGTGATGCTCGCCGTCGACGTAACCGACCACCGCCACGCGGCCTTTGCGCGCGAGAGCACGCAAGCATTCCGGGAAAACTGATCCGCCAACCAGATTCACAGCCAGATTGGCCCCGGCGCCTTCCGTCACTTCCCGCACTCTCGGCGCAAAATCGGGCGCGCGTGTCTTGATGCCGACGTCGAGGCCAACCGCTTTCAGCTTCTCGAGCTTCTCGGCCGATCCCGACGTTCCGATCGTGTGTGCGCCAAGAACCTGGGCTATCTGTATGCTGCAGACGCCAGCGCCGGATGAGGCCCCGGTGACGAGCAGCCACTCTCCTTCTCGTAACCTGCCGTACATGACTACGGCTTCGTAGGCCGTGATAAAGCTGAGCGGCGTCGCAGCCGCCTGCTCCCAGGTGAGTTTGGCCGGCACCGGCAGAACCTGGTGTGCGTCCATCAGCGCATATTCAGCGAAAGCCCCCCGCGCGCGCCCCATGACGCGGTCGCCGGGATTGATTCCGGTCACGCCCGCGCCGACCGCGTGGATAAGGCCCGATGCTTCATTGCCGCCGATCTTCTCAGGACCGCCGTGCACCACGCCTCCGACAATGAGCTCTCCGCGGTTCAACGCGCTCGCGTGGACTTTCACCACCACTTCGCCCGGTTTGGGCTGCGGCTGCGCGACCTCGCGCCGCTCCAGGGTAGCTTCGTGGTCGCGCGTAACGATCCAGTAGGATTTCATGGGTGCTCCGATTCGCTAAGTGCGGCGCAATGCGCCGCAAGCTGACGTCAAAAAGAGTGTAGCGCCGATACGGAATAGCTGGGGGTTGCGCCGGCGGCCAACACTGATACACACTCATGCAGCGGGAATAATTCGAACAGAGCTGCTGTAATCAGTACGTTTCCGTGCCGCATCGCAACCCGAAGGAGCGCGACCATGGTATACACAAACGTCAAGCGATGGATCCTTTTGGGTCTGTTCGGCATGGCAACTGTCTCGGTCCATGCGCAATCGACCTTGCGCGTGCGCGGTACGATCAACGATTTTGACGGGTCGGTTCTGTCGGTCAAATCGCGCGACGGTAAAGATCTCAAGCTGAAGCTCGCCGATAACGCCACCATCGTTGCCGCGAAAGCGATGACGCTGAGCGATCTCAAAGCGGGCGACTATGTGGGCGCCACCACCCGCTCAGGCCCGGACGGGGCACGTGTCGCAGTGGAAATCCACACGCTCGCACCGACGACGCCGGAAGGTCACGGCCCGTGGGATCTCGAGCCGGAATCGATGATGACAAACGCCAACGTCGCTTCGGTGGAGTCGGCAGGCGGCCAGTATGTCACGCTGCAATACAAAGGCGGCTCGCAGAAGATACTGGTGCCGCAAGGCACGCCGATCGTGACTAACACACCGGTCGACCGCTCGTACCTGAAGCGCGGCGAATATATCTTCAGCATTGCCCAGGTTGGCGCCGATGGGCTGATGACCGTTCAGAGAATACAAGTGAGCCGGGACGGTGTCCGGCCGCCGCAATAGAGCAGGCGCAAATCACCCTCACCATTATTTTTTCAAAGGCTCAGATGGACACGACTATCACCGCACTGCTTCTCAGCGTCGTTCTTTTTTCCGCCGCTTCAGCCGAAGCGCAAAACCCTGTTCGCGTGCGCGGCTCGATTGCCGCGCTGCGCGGCGACATGCTCACGGTCAAGTCACGTGAAGGAACGATCTCGGAGATTCAGCTGACGCCGAAAACAACGATCGTCTCCACCTCACCCATCGCGCTCAGCGACATCAAACCAAACGATTTCGTGGGTGTGGCCGCCATGAAACGCGCCGACGGAACGCTCGTCGCGGCGGAGGTCCGGCGCTTTCCGGCGCCGTCGAATGAGGGTCATCGCCCTTCGGACTTTCAACCCGGATCCACAATGACCAATGCGACCGTGTCGGCAACGGTTCAGGCCACGGAAGGCCGCGAGCTGGTTCTCACGTACAAAGGCGGCTCACAGAGGATCGTGGTGCCGCAGAACCTGCCGATCTCGGAGCTCGTTGATGCGGACCGCTCAGCGCTGGTGCCCGGGGCCGAGGTAAACCTGAGTGCCAGAGCCGACGCCCAAGACAAACTCGCCGCCGAGCGTGTCCAGGTCAGCAAGCCCGCTGCCAAACCCCGTTAGGGCTGAATCGGCGTCAAACAGTAAGCTCGGCTGACGCGGATGCACGCGAACGGTGCAGTTGCGCTACTTCTCTAGCAGCTGTTTCTTTTCTTTCGTCTGTGCCCACTCGTCAGCATCCGGGGGCGCATCCTTCTTCTCGATGATCGGCTTCCAGACCTTGGCGAGCTCGGCGTTGAGCTGTGTGAACTCACGCTGGCTGTCTGGCACGTCGTCCTCGGCAAAGATCGCTTCGACCGGACATTCGGCCACGCACAGCGTGCAATCGATGCACTCGTCCGGATCGATCACCAGCATGTTGGGACCTTCGCGGAAGCAGTCGACCGGGCACACATCAACGCAATCGGTGTACTTGCATTTGATGCAGGTCTCGGTGACAACGTAGGTCATGATTTTCCTTGTTTGAGCGCTGGGCTTGAAACGCAGCGAAAAGGACCTATGTTAGCAGAAACAACGTGATATCGTCGTCATCGCACCGGTTCGCGCGCTTCCCAAGGGGGGCGAATTTGGTTACGATAATCGCTGATCCCGAGTTCCCCGCGACCCTTCTCACTGGCAAGTTTGCTAAATCATCAAGGCGCACACATGGCTGAACATATGATCTACGTAACCGATGACTCGTTCGAACCCGAGGTCCTGCAATGTTCTACGCCGGTCCTCGTGGATTACTGGGCGGAGTGGTGTGGTCCCTGCAAAATGATCGCGCCCATTCTCGACGAAGTGGCCAAGGAATATTCCGGCCGCTTGAAAGTAGCAAAGCTCAACATCGATGAGAATCAGGGCACGCCGCCCAAGTATGGCATTCGCGGCATACCGACGCTGATGATATTCAAGAATGGCGCCGTCGAAGCCACCAAAGTCGGCGCGCTCTCGAAGTCGCAGCTGACGGCATTTATTGACAGTCATATTTAACTTAGCTAACCTTCCTGCCAGCGCCTGTACTTCCTTAGGCCGCTCCCCCATAAATAAGAATCGAGCAGTTCAGGCGCGGGCGCAGGTCCTCCCGCATCCTTTTCCCTGGTTTTAACCGCGTATCGCGCGATCAGTCCATGCACTTATCCGATCTAAAAAATCTCCACGTCGGCGAGCTCGTCGACATGGCCGTCAAGAACGAAGTCGACGGCGCGAACCGGTTGCGCAAGCAGGAGCTGATTTTCGCGCTGCTCAAGAACCAGGCGAAAAAAGGCGAATCGATATACGGCGGCGGCACGCTGGAAGTGCTGCCGGACGGCTTTGGCTTCCTGCGGTCGCCCGATACGTCTTACCTCGCAGGCACGGACGATATCTACGTTTCACCGTCGCAGATACGCCGATTCAATCTGCACACCGGCGACACGATCGAAGGTGAGATCCGAACGCCGAAGGATGGCGAGCGCTATTTCGCCTTGGTCAAGGTCGACAAAGTCAACGGCGAGGCGCCCGAGAACTCGAAGCACAAGATCCTCTTCGAAAACCTCACGCCCTACCACCCCACCGAACACCTCAAACTCGAACGCGACATCAAGGCCGAAGAAAACTTCACCGGCCGCATCATCGACATCATCGCCCCGATCGGCAAAGGCCAACGCGGACTGATCGTTTCGCCGCCGAAAGCCGGTAAGACGGTGCTGATGCAGCACATCGCGCACGCGATTACGGCGAACCACCCGGAAGTCGTCCTGATCGTGCTGCTGATCGACGAGCGGCCCGAAGAGGTCACCGAAATGCAGCGCTCGGTGAAAGGCGAAGTGCTTTCCTCGACGTTCGATGAGCCCGCCTCGCGTCACGTGCAGGTCGCCGAGATGGTCATCGAGAAAGCCAAGCGTCTGGTGGAACACAAGAAAGACGTCGTGATTCTGCTCGACTCCATCACGCGGCTCGCCCGCGCCTACAACACGGTCGTGCCAGCGTCCGGCAAAGTGCTGACGGGCGGCGTGGATGCCAACGCATTGCAGCGTCCGAAGCGCTTCTTCGGGGCGGCCCGCAATGTCGAGGAAGGCGGCTCGCTGACGATACTCGCTACGGCGCTGATCGACACCGGCTCGCGCATGGACGACGTGATTTACGAAGAATTCAAAGGCACCGGCAACATGGAAGTCCATCTTGACCGGCGCATGTACGAAAAACGCATCTTCCCTGCGCTCAACGTCAACCGCTCGGGCACACGGCGCGAAGAGCTGCTCATCAAGCAGGACGTGCTGCAAAAGATCTGGGTGCTGCGCAAGCTGCTCTATCCGATGGACGAGCTCGAGGCGACCGAGTTTCTGCTGGACAAGGTGAAGGCGACGAAGAACAACGCCGACTTCTTCGACTCGATGCGTCGGGGCTAATCACATGTATAAGAAAGCGGACGTTTGAGCGTTCACGTGTTTGGTCCGAAGTCTGTGGCCACCTCCGCGGTCGGATCCCCGGAAACCGGGGCCCCTCCTCCAAGCTGCGGCATCCTACTTCTTTGACTCGATGCGTCGAGGATGATCGATTA
The DNA here is from genome assembly GCA_028291945.1 of Betaproteobacteria bacterium. Lineage (GTDB taxonomy): Bacteria > Pseudomonadota > Gammaproteobacteria > Burkholderiales > SG8-41 > JAQGMV01. The sequence continues at coordinate 39,891 of JAQGNH010000120.1, read as the reverse complement.
TAGAATCGCCGCCGGGCGTCCAGCCGTTCTCGCTTCTGTTCCGAAATCGATGCGCGCGTCCGGGGTCGCATCCCCAAAGGGGCCCCTGCTCCGCCCTCCCACGCGCTCCTTTGACTCCATGGGTCGAGGCTAATCACGCCTGCATATGAGCGCGGACGTTTGAGCGTTCATGTTTCGTCTGTGGCCGCTTGTGCGGTCGATCCCCGGAATCCGGGCCCCTTCTCCACGCTGCGGTGTCCTAATTCTTTGACGCCATGCGGGGTCGCTTGGGCTCGGATCTGGGGGCCTCCAAGCCCCCTGCTCAAATCGCTTTGTGTCTGGTCGACATCTCTGCGCCGGAACGTCCCAGCCGGGCCGTGGTCGGATGCAGCTGGACCCTTTCTGTCTTACCTTGAGGATACGAATGAAGCTTCGCACTTTCGCGGTACTGCTTACGTGCACCATGGCCGGTTCGGCATGGGCTCAGATAACCACGTCCACGGTCACGGAAGCCCAGATCGCGGACTACAAGCGCGCCGCACAAAGTGCCTGCCGTGACGGCGGTAAGCAGCAAGGTGACCCGGAAGCCAAAGTGGAGGCTTTCTGCGGCTGCATGCTGGAGACGCTCAACAAGAACATGACGCCTGCCGAATGGCGACAGGTCGTCGCCTTCTCTCGGAACAACCAGGAACGGGAGGAGCGTGAGGCGCTTATGCCCCACCTCAAGAAGCTCGACGTCTGCCGTCCTCCGGCATAGGGATCGAACTCTCCGAAGGATCGAACTGTCCAATCGTGGTATTAGATAACGTTCGGGCATGGGTCCGGCATCGCGCCCCGGAATAATGGCGGTGTACCCGATGTTTCGCATCTTGTTGCTGGCGTTCGCGCTCGCGGGTTGCGCACCGCTGCCGCCCAGCCCGCAGGACATCCAGGCCAAGCGCTTCGAGCCGGTGCCCGGTAAGGCTGTGATCTACATGGTTCGCGATCTGCCCGACATTTCACGCGAGGCCGCCACGGTGATGCTGGACGACACTATGATGGGAACGACCTACCCCGGGACGTATTTTCGGTGGGTGGTCGAGCCCGGGCGCCATCAGATCAGAGGTTTTGCCGGAGATGCCGGTTCGATGACGCTCGACGCCGCTCCCGACCGGATGTATTTCGTGCAGCAATCGTACACTCGCGGTTTCACTGGCTTCGGCCAATCCTTTTTCCGCCCTATTCCTGAACCGTATGGCCGCGGCGCAATCCTGCGCGCGGAACTCGTAGGAGGTCGATGATCATGTTGAAAATGTGGATAGTTGCCATTGCAACGATCGCAGGGCTGACTGCATGCGCCCCGATGGCGCCTGCGCCTCAGTCCGCTGCGGCGCCCCGAATAGAAAGCACTCCGGGTAAAGCCGTCGTGTACATCGTGCGGACGCGACCCGACATGAGCTACCTGACCGCCCAGTTGGTACTGGACGATCAAATCATCGGAGCGACCTTCGCAGGCACTTACTTCCGTCTGGAATTGCCACCTGGACGACATCGCATCTCAGGTTACGGCGAGGATAACGGCGCGATGACGTTCGACGTGCAACCCGACCGAGTCTATTTCATCCAGCACACAGTGTCTGGAAGCTGGCGTGCAACCAATCCGCATTCGTTCTTCTCGGTCATGAGTGAAGCGCGAGCGCGCGCAGCCATGGCTCGAGCCGTACCTGCTGCCGGGTAGTAACGCAGACGTGTTGCGCATTGCCGCGGCGTTAACCACGCTGCTCGTTGCGCTTCTTTCAGCGTGCTCGTGGACGCCTCACGCAAGTCCCGATCGTGATGCGGCGGCCAAGACGTTCGTGACGCATCCCGACGCGTCCAGCATTTACGTTTATCGCAGCCCGTTCAACTACTACGACACCGATTCGGTGCTTTATTTGAACGGCCGGCTCGTCGGGAGCACATCGCCGGGCGCCTATTTCCGCATTGACGCGGTGCCCGGCCATCACGTGCTTCACGGCAACGGCATCGACATCGGGCACATCGCGCTCGACACGCGCGCGGGCGGGATCTACATCGTCGCCCTCGACGTGCTGGCCGGTCACTCGCACTTCCGCGTCGTGCCCGAAGCCATCGGCGAGGAGCGGATCCGGGCGTGTTGTGCATTGCTGGAGGGTGGGGCGCCCGGACAGCGGCCGTTGCTTCGTTAGTACGGCCAGCGATTGAACTGGAAATTCCCGTCGGTCGGTCGCAGGAAATATCGCGGGTTGCCGTCCGTCGCAGAATCATCGATAATGCGCAGCTTTCCGTTTCCAGCGGCGTTAAGCCGCAAGCAGAGATATCGCCATGAAAGCGAAAATCCACCCCGACTATAGAAACATTACGATCACGTGCAGCTGCGGCAACTCGTGGACCACGCGCTCGACCCTCGGCAAGGACCTGCATATCGAGGTCTGCTCCGCGTGTCATCCGTTCTACACGGGTAAGCAGAAGATGGTCGACACCGCAGGCCGTGTCGAGAAATTCCGTCAGAAATACGCAAGCAAGCCCGCGGCCAAGCCGCAAGAAGCCGCTTAAAACAGCCGACGTTCGGCAGGATGAAGGGCAGCCTCGGCTGCCCTTTGCTTTTTATGAAATCAAAACCAATCAACCACAAAGGTCACGAAGGCCACAAAGGACTGCAATAACCGTTTCGACGACGAATGACCAAGTGTTGCTTCCGAGCTCGCGCTCTTGTTACAGCCCTTGATGTGTGTCGACTGGTGTCCTTTGTGTCCTTCGTGGTAAACGCTTTTCGGAGCTTCTGACATGAAACAATTTCGTATCGCAGTCATTCCTGGCGACGGCATCGGCAAGGAAGTCATGCCAGAAGGCTTGCGCGTGCTCGAAACGGCCGGCCGCAAGTTTGGCATCGAGTGGAAGTTCGACGAATTCGACTGGAGCTGCGATTACTATCAGAAGCACGGACGCATGATGCCGGAGGACGCGCTCGACCAGCTCGAGGAGCACGATGCAGTGTTCTTCGGCGCAGCCGGTTGGCCCGCTACGGTGCCCGATCACATTTCACTGTGGGGTTTGCTGATTCCGTTTCGTCGCGGCTACGACCAGTACGTGAACCTGCGTCCGGTGCGCCTGATGCCCGGGATGAAATGTCCGCTGGCCAACCGTAAACCGGGAGAGATCGACTTCTGGGTCGTGCGCGAGAACAGCGAGGGGGAATACTCGTCAGTCGGCGGGCGCATGTACGCAGGAACGGACCGCGAGTTCGTGACGCAGCAGGCGGTGTTCTCGCGGCACGGCGTCGACCGCATACTCAAATACGCGTACGAGCTCGCTATGACACGTCCGAAAAAACACCTGACTTCGGCAACCAAGTCGAATGGAATTTCGATTTCAATGCCGTACTGGGACGAGCGCGTCAAGGCGATGGCCGCCGAATACCCGGAAGTGAAGACCGACTGGTTTCACATCGATATCCTGTGCGCGCATTTCGTAATGCATCCCGACTGGTTCGATGTCGTGGTGGGCTCGAATCTGTTCGGTGACATCCTTTCCGACCTCGGACCTGCAGCGACGGGAACGATCGGCATTGCGCCGTCGGCTAACATCAATCCGGAACGCGCGTATCCATCGCTGTTCGAGCCGGTGCACGGCTCTGCGCCCGATATCTATGGACGCAAGATCGCAAATCCGGTCGGGCAGATCTGGTCGGGGGCCATGATGCTCGATCACCTCGGTTGCCCGGAAGCGGGCGCTGCAGTGCTCAAAGCCATCGAGAACGTGCTGCAGGAAGGACCTAAAACGCCGGATCTAGGCGGCAAGGCTTCTACGTCGGACCTCGGCAAAGCCGTCGCCGCGGCTCTGTAGCGAGCTTTGACGAGAGGACACATCCATCATCGACCGTTGATCAAAACACACCGCCCAGACCTCGCGCATATCACCGAGTTGCGCTCGTGCGAGTAGGCCAGCGCGGAATGACTCTCACACGCCCTTGGGCGCGAGCCAGATTTGCTCCCCGCCCGCAACATAAATCTAAAACGCTCGCACATCGACTAGAGCGCCTGCCACTGCAGCAGCAGCGACCATCGCAGGACTCATGACGTGCGTGCGAGCGCCTATGCCCTGGCGCCCTTCGAAGTTCCGAGGCGAGCTCGAGGCGCAGCGCTGGCCCGAGGCGACGAGGTCGCCGTTGGAACCTACGCACATCGAGCAGCTCGCATCGCCCCACTCGGCACCGGCGCTCACGAATATGCGGTCCAGCCCTTCCGACTCGGCCTGCCGTTTTACCGACATCGAGCCGGGTGAGATCAACGTCGGAACGCGCACGCGGCTGCTTTTCAATATCTCGGCAGCGGCGCGCAGGTCTTCGACGCGCGCATTCGTGCACGAGCCGATGAACGCACGATCGATCGGTATTCCCCGCAGCGCCGTTCCGGGCGACAGGCCCATATACGAAATCGCGCGCTCGAGCACTGCACGTTTGTCCGCATCTTCTACATCGGCCGGCCGCGGAACCGTGCCCTCGATACCGGCGGACTGATCGAGGCTCGTGCCCCAGGTCACCATCGGCACGAGCTTATTCCCATCGAGGCTGACTTCGCGATCGAACTGAGCGCCGACTTCTGTGGCAAGGCCCTTCCACGCCTCCAAAGCGTCGTTCCAGTCGCCGGCTTTGGGCGCGCGCGGACAGCGCGACAGGTAATCGAATGTCGTCGCGTCGGGCCCGACCATTCCAGAGCGCGCGCCCGCTTCGATGGACATGTTGCACAAGCTCATGCGCGCTTCCATGCTCATGGCCGCAACACACGAACCGGCGTATTCGATCACGTAGCCCGTGCCTGCGCCCGCGCCCAAACGGCCGATCAGCGCGAGGGCGGCGTCCTTGCTGAACACGCGCGGCGGCAGTCCACCGGCGATACACACGCGCATCGTTTTCGGCTTGCTGCGCCACACGGTCTGCGTCTCCAAGACCTGCTTGATCTCGGACTGGCCGATGCCGAACGCGAATGCGCTAAACGCGCCGTTCGTGCAGGTGTGCGAGTCGTTTCCGGTGATGACGAGGCCCGGCAGCACCAGGCCGAGCTCGGGCCCTACGACGTGCATGATGCCCTGGAGCTCGTCGGCGAGGCCGAAAAACTCAAGACTGTGCGCTTGCGCATTCTTCTCGAGCTCCATGATGACGTGGCGGCCGTCCGCATCGAATATCGCGGCCGCCCTGTCGCCTTCGACTCGGCGCGTCGGCGCAAAATGATCGACAAACGCGAGAGTGCCGCTCGGCTTTCGCACGCGCGAGCCGGCGTGCCTGAGCAAGTCGAACGCGAGGAACGATCCTTCATGCACGAGATTGCGGTCGACGTAGAGGAGCGACTCGCCGTCCGCGGATGCCGTCACGACGTGGCGATTCCAGATCTTCTCGAAGAGAGTCAGAGGTCTATTCACGTGTGTCGGCATGCACGACGCCCATCGTTGCGCGTAAGAGAAGAGACTGCGTGATCATGTGGCCTTTGCGCGAACCGCTGCCCAGGGCCACGCCGCGAGATGCTCTCGCTCGAACCGCTCGATCTCAGCGAGGTAAGCTCGTGCGAGCGCAGCGTCGTCAAGGCCTTGCGCAAGCCTGAGCTTGCGCGTCGCGTCGATCTCGAAGGGGTATACGCCTCCGTCCGGACCGTGCACGTGCTGCGCATCCAGATCGACGGTCATATGCGCGCCGGGCTGCGCGTGCAACTGGCGACGCAGCTCGATTACGTCATGCGCGGGGAGCACCACTGGAAGGAGCCCGTTGCGGAAGCAGTTGCTGAAAAAAATGTCGCCGAGGCTCGGCGCGATGACGCAGCGGAAACCCGCGTCGACCAACGCATACACCGCAGGCTCGCGCGAAGAGCCGCAGGCAAAGTTCGCACCGGCGACGACGATTCTCGCAGCGCGGTACGGCGCGCGATTCATGATGAAGTCGGGCCGCTCGTTGCCCGTCTCGTCGAAGCGCGCGTCTCGAAACAGGAAATTGTGATAGCCCGCTGAGCGCGGCTTGCGCAAAAAGCGGGAGGGAAATATGCGCCCGGTATCGATGTTTGCGTCGTCGAGCGGGACTGCGACGGCAGTCAGGCGACTGTAAGGTTCCATAACTTACTGATCCGCTCGTCGTTGCTCGATAGTGCCCGGCCGCATCGAAATACGGATTGAAACACCGACGACATGATTCTCCCTCACACGCTGCGCGCGAACGCCGCGGCGCTGCGGCCCGCGGTGCGACCGAATACCGCGCCGCACGTCAATCCCGTGCCGCTCGGGTAGTTATGATAGAAGAGACCCCCAACCATCTCACCCGCGGTAAACAGGCCCGGGATCGGGGTACCGGCATCGTCCTCGACTTCGGCCTTGGTCGTGATCTTCAAGCCGCCGAAAGTGAAGGTAATTCCGGCGGTGACCGCGAAGGCCTCGAACGGTCCACGATCCACCGGCCGCGCCCAGTTCGACTTGGGCAGCGCGAGGCCCTGAGTCGCGAGGCCGTCTTTCACGCTCGCATTGAGAGGCGCATCCGAGGTGGGCGCGGCGCGATTGAATGCCTCAATCGTGTCGAGAAAACGCCCGGCATTGACACCTTCCATTTTCGACGCGAGCTCTTCCAGCGTTGCGCCCTGCGCTTTCGTCACCTGACGGATGCGGTAAGTATCCCGCAGCATCGGGATCGCACGCTGATCGAAAACCTGCCACGCAAACAGTCCCGGCTGTGCCAGCACTTCACGCCCGAAACGGGCGTAGGTGAGCGTCTGATAGTCTTCGCCTTCATCGATGAAACGATCGCCGTTCGCATTCACCATCACGCCGAAAGGATAGCTGAGCTTCTGGTAAGCGCCTTTCACCACCGGGTCGCCGTACTCGGGGGCATTGAGCTCCCAGAAGCTCGCGTGCGCGCACGACCAGTGTCCATACGATCTTGCGCCCGCTTCGAGCGCCATGCGCAGCCCCGCTCCGGTATTGAAACGCGTGCCGCGCACTTTGGCCAAGTCCCAGTTGATGCCGAGATAGCGTGTCCGCATTTCCGCGTTTGCCTCGAAACCGCCGCACGCGAGCACGACCGCTTTCGCGCGAACCTCACGCATCTCGCCCTTGTGCAGCGTGGTGATACCGGTGATGCGTCTCGAGTCGCGAAGAAGCCCCACCGCGGGCGTGTCGTAGAGTATACGGATGCCGTCCTTTGAAGCTTTCGCGTGCAGCGCCTCGATCAGGCCCGCGCCGCCACCCCATACAATGCACGGCAGCCCGCCCCAGAACTTCATCTTGCCGTCCACCTTCGACGCCTGCCGTCCGAAAGCCGCTTCGAATCTCACGCCTTTGCTTCGCAGCCACACGAGGGTCTCGAGGCTGTTCTCGATGACATATTCGACGAGCTCAGGATGGCAGCGGTACTGTGTCACTCGCGCCATGTCGTCGAAGAAATCGGCGCGGGAGTACACGCCGAAATCCGTGTTGCGGATCTCTTCGTCGGTGAGGTCTGCAATCACCCGGGTGAGATCGTCAATGCCATCAAACGCGACACGCATCTGGCCCCCGGCGTAGGCCGTGTTGCCGCCGCGATCGTCAACCGACGCCGCGTCCACCATCAGCACCGCTGAACCCGCCTCTTTAGCCGCCAGCGCAGCACAGGATGCCGCGTTGCCGCTACCGACCACGACGACGTCTACTGTTTCCAACACACTCATGCTCGGCCTTCGCTTTCTGGATTCACATCCTTGCGGTGACTTTCGCCAGAATGACGTTCGACGTCAACAGACGACAGCGCTCCCTGTAGACTTGCCTCGAAATCGCAGCGCGCCGCCCACCACCGCTTCGTGTGCGTTGCTCGTTTTGACGTCGGGCGGTCAATAAGCCGCGACGCCTCCGTCGCTGCGCGGATCCGCCCCGCCTTCGAGCGCGCCGCTTTTGTGGCGCACAATCGCACCGGCGTGACCCACCGTCTCATCGTACGGATCGAGGATCTCGACTTCGTGCCCCCACTCCATGAGCGAGTGTGCAAGCCCCATCTCGAATCGCGATTCCAGCTTGAGCGACTCGGTCGACTGCCCCCACGTCCTCCCGAGCAGCCAGCGGGGCGCATTCACCGCCGCCTGGGGATCCATGCCGAAATTGACGATGCGCGTGAACACGGCGGCCTGGTTCTGCGGCTGTCCGTCCCCCCCCATTGAACCGTATACCATCGTTCGGCCATCCTTGAGTACCGCGAGCGCAGGATTGAGCGTATGGAACGGCTTCTTGCCGGGGACCAGCGCATTGATCGCAAACTGGTCGAGCGAAAAACTGCAGCCGCGGTTCTGCCAGTTGATGCCGGTCTTATCGAGCACGGCGCCACAGCCGAACTCGTGGTAAATGCTCTGAATGAACGATACCGCGCGCCCAGCGTCGTCGATGACGCCGAGCCATACCGTATCGCCCGGGCCATTGCCTGTTCTTCCCGGCTCACCCCACGGGGCTGCGTGCCTGCGCCGTATCTTCGAGGCGAGCTTGCGCACGAAACCCCGATCGAGCAGGCGTTGTGCATCGATGCTCATGTAGCGTGGATCTTCGATATAGCGGTCACGCACCGCGAAAGCCTGCTTGGCCGCTTCAACGCACAGATGCACATACTCCGGGCTCATGGGACCCGTCCTTTTCACCTGCAACTGATCGAGGATTCCGAGCATGAGCAGCGACACCAACCCCTGCGTCGGCGGCCGGGTGTTGTACAGGGTTCCCGTGCTGTGTTTGATGCGCAGCGGATCGGTCAAGCGTGCCCGATGGGCGTTGAGGTCAGCAAGAGTGACGGGGCTGCCGATTTGAGCCAGATCCTTGGCGATTGAGCGGGCAAGGTCGCCACGGTAGTAGTCGTCGGCTCCGGCTTCGGCGATGCGCTTCAACGTCGATGCGAGACGTTTCTGCACGAACAAAGAACCCGTCTTAGGCACCTTGCCGCGATCGAGAAACGTCTTTGCATACCCGGGCAGGGCGCGCAGCTCTCCTGCTTTTTTAGCGGTATTCGCAGCTTGACTGAGCGTAAGTGGGACGCCCTGGTCCGCGTAGTAGATTGCGTCGGCCAGTAATCGCGACAGCGGTATGCGCCCTCGCAAAGCACGGCGGGACAGCGATTGGGCGGCGCCCCAGCCGGACACCGTGCCGGCGACCGTGTTCGCTGCAAGCCCGCCGCGAAACGGGATCGCGTCTATAACGCCGTGCTGACGGTACCAGTCTATCGATGCGCGTTGGGCGGCAGCGCCGCACGCATCGATGGCGCCGGGGGTCTGGCCCGGAATGTGAATCATCCAGAAACTGTCGCCGCCGATCGAATTCATGTGCGGGTATACAACCGCGATGGTCGCCGCTGCAGCGATCATCGCTTCGAGTGCATTCCCGCCTTCGCGCAGAATGTCGAGCGCAGACTGAGCAGCAAGCGCATGCGGCGCAACCGCCATACCGCGGCGGCCGCGTGTGGATGACAACATCGGAGATGCCTTCGGGGAAAACGCGATTGTACGCCGAAGCAAGCGAATTCCCCCGTGTCGCCGGCGCTTGAAGGCGCCTTGACGTTTCTTAGCAGTGAGGCCCCGATACACTAAAGATCGCAAGCGCGGGTACACTCCGCACTGCACGCGCGCCGCGGCAGAGCGCCGCGGACGGATAAATAGCGGGAAACCACGAGTATGCGAGCGCTCCTGCGGCTATCGAAAGCGATCGACACGCTCAACCAGAAGATCGGCGTCATTGCGATCTGGCTGGTGCTGATTGCGTGCGTGATCAGCGCAGGCAATGCGCTGATGCGTTACGGATTCAACCTGAGCTCGAACGCATGGCTCGAGATCCAGTGGTACCTGTTCGCCGGCATGGTGATGCTCGGCGGTGCTTACACGCTCGAGCTCAACGAGCACGTGCGAGTGGACGTGCTGTACAGTCGTTACAGCGGCCGCACGCGCGTGTGGGTCGATTTGCTTGGCGCCATTTTCTTCCTGCTGCCGATGAGCGTGATGATCGGCTGGATGTCCTGGCCGCTCTTCATCAACTCGTACGATATAGGAGAGATATCGGGTAACGCGGGCGGACTCATCCGCTGGCCCGTCAAAATCCTGATCCCGCTCGGGTTTCTGCTGCTCACGTTGCAAGGCGTGTCCGAGATCATCAAACGAATCGCCAATCTGACCGGGCACCTGCAGCTCGACTCACGCTACGAAAGGCCTCTGCAGTGATCTCGCGGGACATCATGGCCCCGCTCATGTTCGGCGGCCTGATCCTGTTCATGCTGATCGGCTATCCGGTTGCATTCTCGCTCGCGGCTGTAGGACTTTTTTTTGGTTTCATCGGGATCGAGCTCGGTTACTTCCAGTTGAGCCTGTTGCACGCGCTGCCCGACCGCGTGTTCGGCATCATGTCGAACGATCTGCTCCTTTCGATACCGTTTTTCACGTTCATGGGTGCCGTGCTCGAGCGTTGCGGACTCGCAGAAGACCTCCTCGAAGCCACGGGCCAGCTTTTCGGCCCTATACGCGGCGGCCTTGCTTACGCGGTGATACTGGTCGGCGCACTCCTCGGTGCGATCACCGGAACCGTCGCTGCTTCAGTCATCGCCATGGGTCTCATTTCGCTCCCCGTCATGATCCGATATGGCTACAACATGCGGATGGCGACCGGGGTGATCGCGGCATCGGGAACGATCACGCAGTTGATACCGCCCTCCCTCGTTCTGATCGTGCTCGCCGATCAGCTCGGCAAATCGGTCGGCGACATGTACGCCGGGGCAATCGGGCCGTCTATCGTTCAGGTGCTGCTCTTTTGCGCTTTCGTCCTGATCGTCTCGATCGTAAAACCGGGAGACGTCCCGGCGCTTCCGAAAGAAGCGCGAACACTGCATGGATGGCCGCTCGTAAAGCGCGTCCTGTGGGGCATGATCCCCTCGCTCCTTCTGATCTTTCTCGTACTTGGAACCATATTGCTGGGCGTAGCGACATCGACGGAAGGCGGTGCGATGGGTGCAGTGGGTGCAATCGCGCTGGCGGCACTGCACCGGCGTCTCACCTGGGACCTGCTGTGGCAGGGCATGAGCTCGACCATGCGCATCACTTCCATGGTGATCTTCATCCTGATCGGCTCCACGGTGTTCGGGCTCGTGTTTCGGGGTGTCGACGGCGACCTGTGGATCGAGAACATGCTGCTGTCGTTGCCGGGAGGCCCCGTCGGGTTCCTCATCGCCGTGAACGTGTTCATTTTTTTTCTCGCCTTCTTCCTCGATTTCTTCGAGATCGCGTTCATCGTGATCCCCCTGCTCGCGCCTGTCGCCGCCAAACTCGGTATCGATCTGATCTGGTTCGGCGTTCTGCTTGGCGCCAACATGCAGACGTCCTTCATGCATCCGCCTTTCGGATTTGCACTGTTCTATCTGCGCAGCGTGGCGCCTAAAGAAGTGAAAAGCTCCGACATCTACTGGGGCGCCGTCCCTTGGGTAGGCATGCAACTACTCCTTGTCGCTATCCTTATATTCTGGCCCGGACTCGTCACGAGCTTTATCAGTAAACCGACTGTGATGGACCCGGCGAAAATACAAATCGAGCTTGAAGAGACAGGCCGGCAACCCGAGCCTCCCGCAGTGGAGAACGACAAAGCAGGAACGCGGGGAACGGAGCCCAAGAGCGATGATCCTTCAGCGGACATCGAGCGGACGCTGAAGGAGCGGCGATGAATGCTCGACCAAGGAGCCGACAATGATGAAGTCGTACTGCATAGCAGCCGTAGCCGCATTCCTGATGTGTGGTCCTTCGATGGCGTACGAAAAATCGAAAAGGAAGAGTGCGAAGTCGAAGGTAGAAACCGGCGCCTCATGCAAGGCCCCGGCAGTCGGGCCCTGCGCTGCGTGCAGCATCACATGCCGCCCAGGCGAAAGCGCGACGTGCGCGCCGGGACAGATTGCCATGGATGCCTGTCACATCCAGCCTGCCTGCAAATGCGCGGGCCGATAGCGCTAGCTGTCTGACGGCGCGGCCTGCGGTCTGACCCGCAAGGGGCGGCGAGCACCGTCAACCGGGATATTCAGCAGCCGCCAGGGAAATACCGCGCACGCCGCGACGAGGAGCACAGCGCCGAGCACCCAGCGCACACGGGTGCGCGCGCGGGCGCGAACCTCGCGCTTGACGAACTCCTCGCCCCTGCGCATTTCGTTGTACGACTGCAGAAAAGATGAGATCCGTCGCACATCCGAGTCCGAGAGCGGCTCGCCTTGCCAGCGGCTCTGCGCCTCCTTGTCATTGAGCCTGTCAGCTTCCCGGCTGTAACGCTGCGCATATTCATCGGCGTCCGTATAAATCTGCATTTCATTGCGCGACAGATACATTTCGCGCACCACCGGCGACACGAGCTCGAGCGCATCGAGCAGCGGCTGATCCTCGCGCGGTGCGATCGCAATCCACGCGGCCGACGCGGCCAGCGCGAGCGCAACGCCGACTCGAGCGCCCCGCGCGACAATGGCTGCCGTATCACGAGAACGCAACGGCCACACGATTCCGGCAATCGCCAGGGTGGCGCCAAACGTGCAAACCATCGTGCTCCCCGTCGGCAGATCCCATACGTATGAGGCGGTGAGCCCGACGCAACTTGCCAACACGCCGACGGCCCATCCAATGAAAAGCCGGCGCACACCGTCTGCGTACAGCATGCCAATTGCCGCTGGGATGATCAGAAATGAAAAGACGAGCAGCACCCCCGCAAGTGCAACCGAGCTGGTAACGACGACGCCGAAACAGGCGTAAAAAAAGAAATCCCAGAGCCACTTCGATGAACCCTCGCCGGACCGAGCAAGACGCGCGCGCGCAGCCCATAGGCCGCATCCGACGAGAGCGTAAAGGGGCGTTACGAATGCGAGATCGTGCGCACCCGTCGTAAGGATATTCCCGGTCAGAAGCTGCTTGATATGTTCCGTACCTTGCGGCGCTTTTTCGACGACAAGGAAGGCTGCGGCTGCAGCGACGACATAAATCACGCCGACCAGCGCTTCCTGCGGAACGCGCTGCGACCAGCTCCGTGTCGAAGCGAGAACGACTGCGGCAGCCAGCGTGAATGCGAGTGAGTAGGCGTACGAACCCGAGCTGCTGACCGGATGGCCGAGCATGAATGCGACCGTGGCGCCGAGCGCAGCTATCTGAGCGAGTGCTAGATCGACGAATACGACGTTTCGCGCGAGAACCTGCAGGCCAAGAAAGGTGTGTATGGCGACCAGCACGATCGACAGGACGAACGGCAGCCACAGCAATGCGAGCGCGTCAGACACCGTTCACAGCCCTTCGCGGAACGCAGCCGCAAGCGTGCGCACGTTGTAGTCAAGCAGCCCAACATACTCGCTGGCGGCCGACACCGCGCCCACGGAGCTCGCAAGAATCACGACTCGCGCACCGGTCTTCGCCGACAGAAAATCCACGCTTGCCGCGGGCTCGTGTGGCTGCCGCACGATAACGCTCACACGCTGGGATTGCACGACCCTGATCAGCGCGGCGAGTTGAGAGGGCCTCGGCGGGAGGCCCGGCCGCGGCTCGATATAGCCGACGAAGTTCAACCTGAAACGCCGCGCAAAATACGCCCAGGTATTGTGATAGGCAAGCAGAGGTTTGCCGTGTACGACTGCGAGCGTTTTTTCCCACTGCCGAACGCGCTCCGCAAGCCGCTCGAGAAAGCGCGCGCGCTGCGTCTCGTAGTATTTCGCATTGGGCGCGTCGTTGCGCACCAGTGCCTCCAGAATCACTGCAGTCATCATTTCGGCATTGACTGGATCGAGCCAGTAATGCGGGTTGCCGCTGCCGTGTGCGTGACCGCCGGCAGGACCGACCTGTACACCGCGCACATCGAGCAACGCGATACCGAACGAGCAGTCGACGTAACCCGGCCCCCCGCGCGCGATCGCACGGTTTCCACTCTGCTGAACAAGCCGGTCCAGCCACAAATCGTAATCGACACCGACGCGCAGCACGAGACGGGCGTCCTTCAGGCGATTCAGATCATGCGGTCTAGGTTGATACTCCTCCGCATCCGTGTTCGGTGGCACGAGCGCAACAACACTAACTCGCCCGCCGCCGACAGCCTCCGCAAGACTCTTCAAGTCGGTTGTCGTCGCGACTATGGAAACCACAGCGAGCGCGGCTACTGGGCTCCACAGCACGAGCACTGCCACGATGATGGCCCGCGCGAGGTGTCGTAATGCGTTGAGACTCTTGGCCACTTTAGTGTTTCGCGTCGGTCACTCCCCTCCTCGTCGTTGAGGAGGGGTGGGGAGGAGCTATCTTCTCCGAGCTTTGCACACGCCTCCTTGTCCGCGTCGGTTACTCCCCTCCTCGTCGTTGAGGAGGGGTAGGGGGAGGAGCTAGTCATCTGCCCACGGGCCCCGTCGGGGCCCTCCTCGTCGTTGAGGAGGGGTAGGGGAAGGAGCTACTTTTCCGCGGCTATCTCCCAGCCGAGGGAGGAGCTACTTTCCAGCGTTCGCGACCCACAGACTCTTTGGCATCAGGCAATGCACGTTCTTTTCGGCACCGGACACGTCGCCCAGACGGCAATCCATCGCGGCGCTCGCGAGGCCGTACGCGTCGAGACGCGCGATGCCTTTGCTCGATTCCAGCCACTTGATCATGCTCATCGAAGCGGTGTCCATCGCTTTGTTCAAATCGGCGTCCTTCGCGTGCGTCACGTAGTAGCGGGCCGTCTCCTTGGTGGGACGCTCCATGTCTTCCTTCGTGGAAGCGCTCTTCGGACTCAGACAGTGAATGCCCTTCTTGATGTTCACGACCTGAGAGATCCTGCAATCAGACACTTTCGCCATCAGCTTTGCGCCTTCATCAGGGGAAAGCTTTCGTTGTTCGGACAGAAAACGGCCGGTCTGCGCCTTGACCTGGTCGAGTGCCTTGTTCAGATCCTGATCGAACCCCATCGTGATCCATGACTTCGGCGTCTCGATGCGGGGCATGTCGAGCTTCATGTCCTTGAGAACTTCCACCGTCACGTTCAGCTCACGGTAGGCCGTTTCGACAGCAGTGAGGTTCACTTCCCCGTTCCCTTGCGCCGCATGCGAGTCCCCTGACCACAACAATGCCCCGGGTACGAACACCGGTACATAAAGGACTGTGCCTTCGGTGAGATCACGGATATCCATATTGCCGGCGTATTCGCCGGGCGGCACGCTGCTGTACTGTCCCGGTTCCTTGCGCGCGACGCCGATCGTGCCCGGAAATGGCTTGATCGGAATCAAAACGCCCGGCAGAAATTCGGTGACCTTGCGATCCCAGTCGAGGTACAGATATTTGACCTGCCCGTCCTGATACTCCTTCGGGAATTCACCGAACATCCCGGGTACGTTGAAATTCGTCGCGTACGCCCGCGGAACGATCTTGTTGATTTTCACCTTTAAAACGTCGCCGGGCTCAGCGCCATTCACATAGATAGGTCCGGTGAGCGTATGCGGCCCGCGTCCCGGATGATCAGTGCGCAG
This sequence comes from Betaproteobacteria bacterium, assembly GCA_028291945.1. Taxonomy (GTDB): domain Bacteria; phylum Pseudomonadota; class Gammaproteobacteria; order Burkholderiales; family SG8-41; genus JAQGMV01. Next base: position 24,455 of record JAQGNH010000120.1, on the reverse strand, counting down.
CTTCTTGATGGCCTCGATAGTCGCACCGGGGACGACCTGGTTGTGCGAATGCATCATCGTCTCCATCATTATCGTATCGCCCGATTCGACTGTTAGCACGGGTGGCTGGGCATTGTTGAACCAGCCCCACTGCGTTGTTTCGAGCGTGGCGGGAAGCAGATGAAACTTGCCCTGCATTTTCTTGCCCGGGAGTGCGACGGATTGCCCGAGGGCGGCCGTCGCCGATGACGCGACGATGACAGACACAAAGACTCGCGCAACCTTGTTCATGGTTCCCCTATCTATTGGTTATGAAGCGTAGGACGGTACTCTCAAGCGTGTCCTGTGACAACACGACGTACACCAGCGCAGTGCTCGTTCGCGGCCGGCGAGTTGAGCGGCGGCGCATCGCGCGTTCGAACTCGCGAATTGAAACGGCGCAGGTGCGTCGGTTTTAATATGTTTTGTACGGCAGAAACTTGCCCGACAGCAGCACTTTCACGCGATCGCCTTTTGGATCCGGCTCGCGCACGATATCCATCTTGAAATCGATGGCGCTCATGATGCCGTCGCCGAATTCTTCGTGTATCAACTCTTTGATCGTCGTTCCATACACGTTCACGATTTCGTACCAGCGGTAGATCAGCGGATCCGTAGGAACCGCCGACGGCAGCGAACCTTTGTACGGCACCTGCTGCAGTAGTAACACCGCATCAGGCGGGAGGCCGAGCAGCTTACCGGCCTTACCCGCCTGCTCCTTCGTCATTTGCATCTGCCCGAGGAGCGCCGCAGTCGTCCACTCCTTGCTGTGGCCGATCGCTTTCGCGAGCTTCGCCCAGGTTAGGCCGTTCTTGATCCGCGCCATGACGATCATTTCCGTCACGTCCGAGCGTGTCATCGGTTTGGCATAGCTTGCTGCTGCAAGCAGGGCTTCGGGTGCATCGGATTTTCTCATCCTGCGTCTCCTTCTCTGTGGGGTTATCGCACGGCCACGAGCGTGGGCGCTGCGGGCCGCTCTGCTGATATCTTTTCCGCGCCTTCGCCTTCCGCCGGGTTGAGGCCCGGAGTGACGAGCGGAGGACTGCGTCGGTCGTAACCCGTTGCGGCGCTGGTCGCACTGAAAGCGCGCGAACGATCAACGAGAAACTCGATGAGGTGGTTACGAATGCGGTAGTAGTGAGGATGCTTGTGCAGGTCGTGACGTGTGCGATTACGCGGCAGCGTGTTGACGACGATCTCCGCGATCTGTGCGTGCGGGCCGTTCGTCATCAGCACGATCTTGTCTGCGAGGAAAATCGCCTCATCCACGTCGTGCGTGATCATGAAGACGGTCTGCTTCGTTTCGGCGCAGATACGCAGTACTTCCTCCTGCAGAACACCGCGCGTCAACGCGTCGAGCGCCGAAAATGGCTCGTCCATCAGCAGCATCTTGGGCTCGATCGCGAGGGCTCGTGCAATGCCCACGCGCTGTTTCATACCGCCCGAGAGCTCTGCAGGTCTCTTCTTCTCCGCGCCCGTAAGATTCACGAGATCGATGTACTTCTGGCAGTGCGTGCGCACCCGCTCACGGCTCCAGTCGGCCCAGCGCGAGCTCACCGCAAAAGCGATGTTCCCCATGACCGTGAGCCACGGCATCAACGCGTGGCTTTGAAAAATGACTGCGCGGTCCAGGCTTGGGCCCTTCACTTCGCGACCGGCCACGAAGACGTATCCCTCCGAGGCTTCGTCGAGCCCCGCAAGCACGTTCAGTATCGTGGTCTTGCCGCAACCCGAATGCCCGATGAGACACACGAACTCCCCGGCCTCGACCGAGAAATGGAGATCTTCGAAGACCGTCGTTTGCGCGCCGCCGCGCTCGATGAAGCGCTTCGCGATGCCTTCGATGCGGATGAAGGGATCGGTCATGAGGCCCACCGGGCCTCGGTCCGGGCGGAGAACGAACAGAGGAAACCGAAGTTTTCCTCCGTTACCTCCTTCCTTCGGTGCGCTCGTTCGCCTGCCTTCGCGGAGACGCATACCGTGGGGATGATGCGGTTCGATTCCATCCCTGCTGTTACTCCGGAAACGTGACGAGCTTCGTCAGCTTCGCGAGCGCGAGATCAAGCAGCATGCCGACAAGGCCGATGGCGAGAATGCCACTGATGATGTTCGCGATCGACAGATTGTTCCACTCGTTCCAGACGAAATAACCGATACCCGTACCGCCGACGAGCATTTCAGCCGCGACGATGACGAGCCACGCGATGCCGATCGAAATGCGCATGCCCGTCATGATGGTCGGTGCGGCAGCGGGGAGGATCACTCGAAACGCTTTCCGCAGTGGACCGACTTCGAGCGTCTTCGCGACGTTCAACCACTCTCGCCGCACACTTGCAACACCGAAAGCCGTATTGATCAGCATCGGCCACATCGAGCAGATAAAGATCACGAAAATCGCAGAGACGGAGCTGTCCTTGAGCGTGAAGAGCGCAAGCGGCATCCAGGCAAGGGGCGAAATCGGCTTCAGTACCTGTATGAAGGGATCGAGCGCGCGGTAAACGATCGGCGACATGCCGATCAGGAATCCGACGGGAATCGCCACCAATGCGGCGAGCAAATAGCCGAGCGCGACACGCGCGATCGAATACGCGAGCTGGATGCCGATGCCTTTGTCGTTGGGGCCCTTGTCGTAGAAGGGATCGTTCAGGTGCTCCCAAAGTTTGCGGCCGACCTCCCCGGGTGTGGGCAGCGACGATTTCTGTCCGGTCGCTGCGGCGCTACCGACAAGCTTTGCATATTCGTCGTTCACCACCTGATTCCCCGCTTCGGGTGCCGTACCCGCTTGCCAGAGGCTTAGGAAGACGAGCAGGATGACGAGCGAAAGAAGCGGCGCGCCCCAGACGCCAACCCCCGCTTGCCGGGGCGCTCCTTGTTTTCGGCCTTTCATCTCACGCGGTCTTCCTGATCGCGAAACTTGCGAGATAGGCGTCCGGCTTTGCCGGATCGAACTCCTTGCCCATGACCGCGAACTTCTTGGTGGTCGTGGTCGGCGGCTTCATCCCGGCTTCCTTCATGAGCTTCGCCGCGTCCGTGGCGAGGAAAACCTCCCGCGCGACTTTGGCATAGTCGACGTCACCCTTGAGCTGTCCCCAGCGCTTCATCTGCGTCATGATCCAGACAGCAAACGATTGCCACGGGAACGGATCGAAATCGATGCGATTCGGTTCCTTGCGGATATTGCCAAGGCCGTCAGCGAAGGTCCCGGTGAGAACCTGCTCGACGACGGTGACAGGTTGGTTGAGGTAGTTGGCCGGCGCGATCGCCTCCGCAATCTGCTTGCGGTTCTCGGATTTGCTCGCGAATGCAGTGGCGTCCATGATCGCCTTCAGCAGCGCGCGGTACGTGCCTGGATACTGGGTGACGAATTCCTTGCTCGCCGCAAATGCGCAGCACGGGTGTCCGTCCCAGATTTCCTTGGACAGGATGTGGATGAATCCCACGCCGTCGTATACAGCGCGCTGATTGACTGGATCCGGGGCGAGAAACCCGTCGATATTGTCAGCACGGAGATTCGCGACCATCTCCGGCGGCGGCACGGCGCGGATCTGGATATCCTTATCGGGATCGAGACCATGCTCCGCGACAAAGTAGCGCAGGAGATAATTGTGCATCGAGAAGTCGAATGGCACCGCGAACTTGAAGCCCTTCCACTGCTTCGGGTCGCGCTTGTCCTTGTGCTTCATGGCGAGCGTGATCGCCTGGCCGTTGATGTTCTCGACCGCGGGCATGGTGTACGGTATCGGTTTCGCACCGACGCCTAACGTGATCGCGAGCGGCATTGGCGACAGCATGTGGGCCGCGTCGTATTCCTTGTTGATCGTCTTGTCGCGTATCACGGCCCAGCCTGCGGTCTTCACCACATCGACGTTCAGCCCCTGGCGGCCGTAAAAGCCCATGGGCTGGGACATGATGATCGGCGTGGCACACGTGATCGGAATGAAACCTACTTTTAGATTCGGCTTTTCGATTTTGCCGCTTTGGGCGAACGCGTCCTTCGCTGCTGCGAGCGGGAAGAGAGAAGACACTGCGGCCAGCGCTGTGCTGCTGCCCACCGCCTTGATGAAGCGGCGCCGGGTCGCATCGTGGGGAAAAAGCGCGCGCATGACGGCGTTCTCGATGAGGCGGCTCCCCAGGTCTTCATGGGAGAGATTGTCATCGGCCATATCGGCCCGCGCGTTGCGGACGGGGTCGGCTGTGCGCGGGTTTGACGCGTGTGTATTGCTGGCAGCGGCAAGGGCAATGACGCTTGCATCGGAAGCATGCTCATTCGGAGTCGCGTGCCGCCCACACCCGCAGCCGGAGCTGAGTTTTACAGTGGCATCAAATGCACTCTTGAAAGCGGACATTCCCGTGCCTCCTCGTTATTCACCGCCGCTTTTGCACGATGTATACCAGCACGCATGCCACGACGACGCGCGCGATGACAAACCTGTTCTTGCTGGGAAATCGCGCCCTATGGCAGACGCTCACGCCTTTACGTCTTCGTCACCGTGACCCCTGCAGTGCACGATTTCGGGGCGTGCCGCACTGAACTCGCGCAGCGTGCGCTAACGTAGTGCGATAATCGCTGTGACCCTAACAAGAAGAGCCCGATGACCCACGCTGTCGTGCCGTTCCGGTCGTGATGTCCCGGCGCAATTTGTTGATCGCTCTGCTGTCCCTCGCGTGGCTGATGCCGGGTTTGCTGGCTCACGATCCCTGGAAGGTGGACGAGGCGCATACCTTCGGTGTGATCTACGAAATGGTCCAGGGCGGTTCGTGGATTGCCCCAGCGCTCGCCGGCGAGCCGTTCCTCAGGGAGCCTCCGCTTTACTATCTGACGGCGGCCGCAACCGCACTGCTTTTCTCGCCCGTGCTGCCGCTGCACGATGCAGCGCGCCTCGCCACCGGTTTTTATGTCGCGCTCACGTTGCTGTTCTGCGGACTTGCCGCACGCGAGCTGAACGGGCCGGGCTATGCCGCGCTTGCCGTCGCCCTGCTGCTGGGTTGCCTCGGCCTCGTAGTTCGCAGTCACCAGCTCATCCCGGACGTGGCGGGTCTCGCCGGCTTCGCGATTGCGTACTATGGTTGCGCGCGCGCGCTGCGAGGGCCGATCGGCGGCGTGTGGCTCGGAATCGGCATGGGCATCGTCTTCCTCTCCCAAGGCATCCCCGAGACGGTTACGATCGCGCTGATCGCCGCCCTGCTGCCTCTGGTCCATAGCGCGTGGCGCACACGAGCGTACGCACTCGCGTTCGGCGTGGCGGTGCTTGCCGCGCTGCCATGGCTGACCATCTGGCCGCTCCTGCTGCACACGTACTCGCCTGCGTTGTTCGACGAATGGCTGCGTGCGGAATCAGTCACTCGTGTCTACCGAGGCATGAATTCCGGACTCTATTACCTCGGCATACTGCCTTGGTACGCCTGGCCGGTCTGGCCGCTCGCGCTGTGGACCCTGTGGCGCGCATTCAGGCGGGGTGGGATCAAGCCGGCGCAGGCGCTGCCGCTCACCGGACTTGTATTGACCCTGCTGGCAGTATCCGCTGCGACCGACAAACGTGAGATACACGCGCTGCCGCTATTGCTGCCGCTGACGCTCCTCGCAACGCCGGGGGCCGCCGCGCTGCGGCGAGGTGCAGCAAATGCGTGGTACTGGTTCAGCGTCATGGGATTTACGTTCTTCATACTCGTCGCCTGGGTATATTGGTCGGGGATGGAGCTTGGCGTTCCGCCGCGGCTTCACGAACATCTGCAGCGGCTGCAGCCTGCCTACGTCCCCGGTTTCAAGGGGCTCGCCTTTACGCTGGGCGCGCTTTACACGATCGCCTGGTTTTTAGTGCTGGCGCGTTTCAAGCGTCATCCGCACCGTCCGGCGATCGTATGGGGCGTCGGTGTAACGGTCGCCTGGGCCTTACTCGGCATTCTGTTCATCAGGTGGTTCGATACGGGTAACAGCTATCGGAGCATGATCGTCAGCATGGAAGCGGCAATGCCGCCGACCTATCGCTGCGTGTCGAGTCGCGATCTCGGAGAAGCGCAGCGCGCGATGCTGCACTATTTCGGGGGCATCGTGACCTATCGCGAAGAGGCGGATAACCGCCGCCGGGACTGCGACCTGATGCTGGTGCAAGGCACACCGCAGGATGAGAAAAAGCCAGCGGGAAACTGGATCAGGATCTGGGAAGGCAACCGTCCCGGGGACAAGGCCGAGCGATACCGGCTTTACCGTCGCTTTGCGGCGGCAAAGGCGGTGGCGTCGGTAAAGTAGCCCCTCCCCCGACCCCTCCGCAACGCCGCGGAGGGCCCCTCGATGGGGCCCTTGGGCGGAGAACTAGCCCCTCCCCCAACCCCTCCCCAACGACGGGGAGGGGAGTAACCAACGCGTACGCGCATCGTGAACGCGGATTCCTGGGTCAATCGATGGAATGGATATGGTCGGAAATTACCGCGTGGAATTATCAGGGACAAGTACGGTCAAATCGGGCTCGATTAAATCTGGGACGATATGAACGACAGCCTGCAACGATTTCTGTTCGAAGATGCGCCCATACGCGGTGAAGTCGCGCATTTGGACGCTACTTGGCGCGCGGTTCTGGAGCGGCACGAGTATCCGACCGTGCTCCGCACCGTGCTGGGGGAGCTCATGGCGGCCGGCGCGCTGCTCGCGGCTACGCTCAAATTCGACGGCTCCATCATTCTCCAGCTGCAAGGCAAAGGACCCGTCAAGCTGATCGTGGTCGAGTGCACCAGCGAGCAGACCTTGCGCGCTACGGCAAAATGGGACGGCGCTTTGGAGGCCGACGCCGGGCTCGGCAAGCTGGTCGGCGAGGGGCGCTTCGTGATTACGCTCGTGCCCGCAGACGGCGGGCAGACTTACCAGGGGGTCGTTGAGGTCGATCCGGCCGGTGTCGCAGCGTCGCTAGAACATTATATGCAGACTTCCGAGCAGCTCGACACCCGCCTGTGGCTGGTGGCGGGCGAGGAGCGCGCGGCGGGGCTGCTCCTGCAGAAGTTGCCGGCTCGCGAAGAGCCGGACGAGGACAGCTGGAATCGGGCGACGAAGCTCGCAGAGACGATCACCGAGCCCGAGCTGCTGCAGCTGCCGGCGCAAAACCTGGTACATCGCCTGTATCACGCGGAGGACATCCGGCTGTTCGAGCCGCGGCCCGTGTCGTTCCGCTGCTCCTGCTCAGGCGAACGCGTCGCGGCTATGCTCAAGATGCTGGGACTTGCTGAAGTGCGCGCGATCCTCGCAGAACGTGAAGACGTCGAAGTGACGTGCGAGTTCTGCAATCGCACCTATCGCTATGACAGCGTCGATGCAGAGCAGCTTTTCGCAGCAGCTCACCCGGGCCAGGCAGCGGCGACCCGGCATTAGGACACCCGTAAGTCGCGAGCCGTAAGCGGTAAACCATCCGCCGGGGCGGCTTTGCTTAGCCGCCCCGGGGTGGCGTAAACTGGCTCCCCCGCAGTCTGCAGCGTCAGCACCATCAAATAACATCAAACATCAGTCAGATCCGTCTTAAGGAGAAACTCATGAGCACCGAACGCGAAGTGGTAGTCCTCAGCGGCGTGCGCACGGCAATCGGCGATTACGGCGGCGCTCTGAAAGACGTGCCTCCGAGCGAGCTCGCTGCAACGGTGATCAAAGAAGCGGTCAAGCGCTCGAAAATCGATCCGAAACAGGTCAACCAGCTCGTTCTCGGTAACGTCATACACACCGAAGCGAAAGACATGTACATCTCACGCGTGGCTTGCATCAAAGGCGGGCTGCCACAGGAGACGACAGCGCTGACGGTGAACCGCCTGTGCGGCAGCGGCCTGCAGGCTATCGTGAGTGCTTCACAAGCTATCCAGCTCGGAGATGCCGATGTCGCGGTAGGCGGCGGCACCGAGTCGATGAGCCGAGGCGGCTACCTGATGCCCTCGCTGCGCTGGGGTCAGCGCATGAACGACGGCGGCGCGATCGACATGATGGTCGGCGCGCTCACTGATCCGTTCGATACGGGGCACATGGGCATTACTGCGGAAAACATCGCGGAGAAATGGAAGATCAACCGCGAGCAGCAGGACGAGTTCGCTGTGGAAAGCCATCGCCGCGCGGTGAACGCGATCGATAAAGGCCATTTCAAGGAGCAGATCGTTCCGATCGAGCTCAAAACGCGCAAAGGCACCGTGGTCTTCGATCGCGACGAGCATCCGCGTGCCGATGCGACGCTGGAGGGCATGGCCAAACTGCGCGCCGTCTTCAAGAAAGAGGGCACCGTAACCGCCGGCAATGCGTCAGGCATCAACGACGGCGCTGCCGCGGTGGTACTGATGGAAAAAGGAGCGGCCGAGAAAGCGGGCCTCAAACCGATGGCGCGGCTCGTCTCGTACGGGCTCACTGGCGTCGATCCGAAGATTATGGGTATCGGTCCGGTCACCGCGGTACAGAGAGCGCTCAAGAAAGCCGGGCTCGCCGTGGAAGACATGGACGTCATCGAATCGAACGAAGCTTTCGCCGTGCAGGCGCTTGCAGTCTCGTGCGATCTCAAGTTCGATCCAAAGAAAACCAACCCGAACGGCGGTGCGGTAGGCCTCGGTCATCCGATCGGCGCCACCGGCGCTGTGCTGACCGTGAAGGCCCTTTACGAACTGCAGCGCATCGGAGGCCGGTATGCGCTCGTGACGATGTGCATCGGAGGCGGGCAAGGCATCGCAGCGGTATTCGAAAGAATGTAGGTGCTCCGAGCGTCGGGTGGTGACATATCAGGAGCGCCCCGCATGCGGGGCGCTTTCTTTTTGCCTGAGTGGCGGCTGACCCTCGACCGCTCACGACTGACGACGCAAGCGCTCGAGCTCGCTCAGACAAAAGTGCGTATAAGCAAGCCCCGATACCACCGGCGCAACCAGGTTGAGGATCGGCACGTAGTACAGCAACGCGAGCAATAAACCCAGCGCATACAGGCGGCCCTTGGTGGCCGTGACGAGGACGCGGTACTCCTCGCGCGTCGCATGCTCGGCAAGAGCGTCATAACGGAACAGCCGCTGGTTCAGATAAGCGGAGTTCAGCGCCGGCAGCACGACGGCGCCGATGCCGGTCAGCCAGAGCGGCAGCGTGACGATCCACAACAGTGCAAACACCGTTACCGCCACGCTCGCATTCGTAACGCTGCCCAGCACTGTTCCTTCGCCCCGCCTTTCGAGCCCGGGATAGATCCTTGCAACGACCGATACGATCACAGGCATCGCAACGAGCTCGGTGATCAGGATCGCGGTGACGAGCACGGCAGGCATCAGCAGTGCGATCACGAACAGCGCGGACATGCTGCCCAGCACCCAACTGCCGACATGCGAGATCAGCCAGCGGCCGGCTGCAGTTGCATCGATCAGAGCCTGGAACCCGTCGGTCCAGGGCGCCCAGAATATCCATGCGAGCACCGACCAGATCGCAATCGAGCCGAGCATCGGCAGTAGGAGCACGGCGAGCACACGCGGCTGCAGGAGGTCGCGCAGTGCTTGTCCGAACGCGCCGAAAACCGACATCGCTCAGGAAGACTCCATCGTTACCACGTGACAGGTGAACCGTGTTCTGAGCGCGCCACACATGAGTTACTCCTTGGTGCAGGTATTCTACAATCGAGCATGTCTTCCACCTTGACACGATTGCCCGAGTGGCGCGCACTGGTCGAGCATCGACGCGGAACCGTGTTCGATCTGCGTGAGCTCTTCGCCTCGGATGCGAACCGCTTCGCGCGCTATTCCATCGCTCATGGCGAGCTCCTGCTCGATTATTCCAAACACTATCTGACCGACGAGACGGTGCGGCTGCTCGTGGCGCTCGCGGACGCACGCTGCATGCGTGATTGGATCCGGCGCTTGATGTCGGGCGAACGCATCAACACCACCGAAAATCGCCCGGTATTGCACACGGCGCTGCGTGCAAACGCACCCGTGATGCTTGACGGTCACGATGTCACGCAGGACGTCGCCCAGGTCCGCGCCCAGATGCGGCGATTTTCCGAAGCGCTGCGCTCGGGTGCGGTCAAAGGCGCTACCGGCCGGCCCATCAGCGATGTCGTAAACATCGGCATCGGCGGCTCCGATCTGGGGCCGGCGCTCGCCGTGGAAGCGCTCGCACCCTACGCTGCAGGTCAGCCACGCGTCCATTTCATGTCGAACATCGACGGTGCGCACGTGCAAGCGGTGCTTGCGAATCTGGATCCGCACGCGACCCTCGCGATCATCGCATCCAAAACGTTCACGACGCAGGAAACGCTGACGAACGCGAATAGCGTACGGGCTTGGCTTGCGAAAGCGGTTGGACCGCGCACTGGAGAACATTTTGCCGCGGTGACGGCGAACTCGCAGGCAGCACAGGCATTCGGGGTCGGCAAGGAGCGTATTTTCGAATTCTGGGATTGGGTGGGAGGCCGCTATTCGCTGTGGTCCGCGGTCGGCCTGCCGATCGCAATCGCGGTGGGCATGGATGAATACGAATCCATGTGCGACGGCGCGCGCGGCATGGACGAGCACTTCGAGAGCGCACCACTCGCGCACAATCTGCCTGTGCTCATGGCGCTGCTCGGCGTGTGGTACGGCGACTTCCACGGCACCGCTACGCACGCCGTACTCCCGTATGACATGCGGCTCAAGCGGCTACCGGATTACCTGCAACAGCTCGAGATGGAGAGCAATGGGAAGCGCGTGACCCGCGACGGCGAAATCGTCGATTATTCGACTTGCCCGGTCGTGTGGGGCGCGCCCGGCACCAACGGGCAACATGCGTTCTTTCAAATGTTGCACCAGGGTACGCAGCTGGTGCCTGCGGATTTCATCGCGTGCTGCAAGCCGCATCATCATCTACCCGAGCACCACTCGATCCTGCTTGCCAACTGTTACGCCCAAACCGAGGCGCTGATGCGGGGCAAGACGGCAGACGAAGCACGTGTGGAATTGCAGGCGCAGGGTTTATCTTCGGAGGAGCTCGAACGGCTGCTGCCACACAAAGTTTTCCCCGGCAACCGCCCGACCAGCACGCTGCTGCTGGACGCTCTGACGCCGCACGCGCTCGGGGCGCTGATCGCGCTTTACGAGCACAAAGTTTTTGCGCAGAGTGTGATCTGGGGTGTGAATGCGTTCGACCAGTGGGGTGTCGAGCTTGGCAAGCGGCTCGCCGATCGCATCCTGCCGGAGCTCGCTCAAGACACTCGGGTTACGACGCACGACAGCTCGACGAACGGGCTCATCAACTACACCAAAAGCAAATGGTGACTGGAGTACGATATGAACGACGAAGCATTCAATATGAGCATCCGCAAATTTCTGAAGACGGTGGGCGTCAACTCGCAGCTCGCGATCGAGAAAGCAGTGCGTAAAGCGATCGAGGACGGCACCCTCAAGGGTAACGAATCCCTGCCCGCACACATGACGCTGAGCGTAGGCAAGCTGGACCTGAACGTGAAGTTCGATGGAGAGTTGAGGTTGGAGTGATGTATGACCGTGATTCGGTATTCGGTATTCGGTATTCGGTATTCGGTATTCGGTATTCGGTATTCGGTATTCGGTATTCGGTATTCGGTATTCGGTAGAGGCGACAGCTCGACCGGTTTATGGTTCACGCATCACGAGTCACCCATCACGCCGTTCAGATTTGCGGTTTACGATTCACGAGTCACGACATCACGCAGCTCAGACTCTCAGAAAATAGTCGCGGTAATACCGGAGCTCGTCTATCGACTCCTGAACATCGGCAAGCGCTTCGTGCTTGCCCAGCTTCGTAAGACCGCTCACGAGATCCGGTCTCCATCGCCGGACGAGCTCCTTCAAAGTGCTCACGTCGAGATTTCTGTATAGGAAATACTCTTCGAGCTTAGGCATGTAGCGAACCAGAAAACGCCGGTCCTGGTGCACGGAATTGCCGCACATCGGTGACGTCCTCGGCGGCACGTGCTCCGTCACGAAAGCGAGCATACGTTCTTCGACCTGCGCTTCGGTCAGCTTCGAGGCTTTCACGCGATCGATGAGCCCCGATTTGGCGTGAGTCGATTTGTTCCAGTCGTCCATGCGCGCGAGCACGTCGTCGTCCTGGTGCACGACGAGCACCGGTGCTTGCGCTACCGTGTGCAGTTGACTGTCCGTGACGACGATCGCGACTTCCAGTACCCGGTCGGTATCCGGGTTGAGGCCGCTCATCTCCATATCGATCCAGATGAGGTGCCGAGGGTCTTGTGCCATAATTACTCACGCTGCTTCACTTCCAATCATTGTGTCACAGTCCAATACGACCTGACGTGCCGACCTTCGGTTTTGCTTTCCTTCTCGTGCTCAGCTTCGCCACGGTGTTGCGGCTCTGGCTGGGCGTGCGCAACATTTCGCACGTCCAGGCGCATCGCAATGCGGTGCCGGCGCAATTTTCCAGTGACGTGAGCCTCGACGCGCATCAGCGTGCTGCGGACTACACGTCCGCGAAGACGCGCCTCGCGCTCCTTTCGATAGTCATCGACACGGCGCTCGTGGTTTGGCTCACCTTTGGTGGTGGCGTCCAACGCATGTACGAGGCGGCGTCCAGCTGGTTCGATGGGGAGATCGCGCGCGGCCTCGCGCTCATTGGGCTCGTGTCGATCGTCACCACGCTCGTCGAACTGCCCCTCGGCCTCTACCGCACATTTCGAATCGAGGAGCGGTTCGGTTTCAATAAGATGACCGCTAGGCTGTACTGGATCGATTTCGCAAAGAATGCGGCGCTGGCCGCAGCGCTGGGCCTGCCGCTGGCTGCGTGCGTGCTGTGGCTCATGCAGGCCGCAGGCGCATATTGGTGGCTGTACGCGTGGTGCGTGTGGATCGTCTTCAACCTGATCATGCTGGCAGCGTATCCGACATGGATTGCGCCATTGTTCAACCGGTTCTCACCGATGCAGGATCCGGATCTCAAACAACGCGTCGAACAGCTCCTTCACCGCTGCGGCTTCAAAGTAAAAGGCTTGGTGGTGATGGACGGCTCGCGCCGCAGCAGTCATGGCAACGCGTATTTCACCGGTTTCGGAAAATCCAAGCGCATCGTCTTCTTCGATACGCTCCTTTCGCGGTTGACGCCCCCGGAGGTGGAGGCCGTGCTCGCACACGAGCTGGGGCACTTCCGGTTGCGCCACGTCGTCAAGCGCATCGTCTGGATCTTTCTCGGCAGTCTCGTGTTTCTCTGGCTGCTTGACTTCGTGATGCAACAGGACTGGTTTTACGCCGGCCTCAACGTGGAGGCGCGCTCGACGGCGATTGCGCTCGTGCTTTTTTTTCTGGTCGTGCCGAGCTTCACCTTTCTGCTGCAGCCATTGCTTTCCAGCTATTCGCGCAAGCACGAGTTCGAGGCCGACCATTACGCCGCGAAAAACGCCTCCGCCCGCGATCTCGTGTCGGCGCTCGTCAAGCTGTACAAGGACAACGCATCGACTTTGACGCCGGACCCGCTCCATTCCGCGTTTTACGACTCCCACCCGCCGGCCCTTGCGAGGATCGCGCGCCTCCAGGAAGCCAGGCAAGGCGTATGAAACACGGTGCTGTACTGCTCGCGCTAGCCGTAATGTTAAGCGCCCAGCATGCTTTCAGCGCCGAGAATTTTAAGAAAACGGATCCCGCCGCTGGAAAGCGGCTTTTCGACGAAGCGAAGTGCAACGCCTGCCACGACAAAATGATGAAGGGTGATGGCAATCGCATATTCACGCGTCCGGATCGCAGGATCACGAGCGCGCCGGCGCTTGAAAAAATGGTGCGCTCGTGCATCGACCGCACGGGCGCGAGCCTTTTTCCCGAAGACGCCGAGCACATCGCCGCTTATCTCAACGAGCAGTTCTACAAGTTCAAATGATGGAGGCTACGCATGAGCGACCTCGCGCACGGTAAATGCAAGCCTTGCGAAGGCGGGGTCGATCCGCTCCAGCCGCTGGAAGTGGAAAACCTGCTGAAGCAGCTGAACGGCTGGACGCTGACAGGCGGCGCCATTACGAAGACCTACTCGTTCAAGAACTATTACCAGACGATGGCGTTCGTCAACGCCGCGGCGTGGATTTCGCATCGTGAAGACCATCATCCAGACATGAAGGTGGGCTTCAACAGCTGCCTCGTGGCTTATATCACTCATGCCATCAACGGCCTTTCGGAGAATGACTTCATCTGCGCTGCCAAGTTAGACAAGCTCTTCGAGCTATGAAGCGTACAAGCGCGCGGCGCTGATGGCGCGCAAAGGCGGCAAAAAAGCACCACGGGAAGATACCTCTCCGCCGCGCGAAGCGGGTCTGGTAACAGCGGCTTATGGCCGCCGCTACCGCGTGAAGCTCGAAGCGGGCGATGAAATCGATTGCATGACGCGCGGCAAGAGAAGCGATGTGGCGTGCGGCGACAGAGTTCGAATCGCGAAAAGCGGCGGAGGTGTGGGCGTGATCGAAGCAATCGATCCCAGACGCACGCTGTTCTACCGGTCCGATGCGAACCGGCAGAAACTGATTGCCGCGAACGTCAGTCAGATCGTGATCGTCGTGGCGGTTCAACCGCGCTTCAGCGAGGACCTGGTGAACCGTTGCCTGGTGGGCGCGGAGCACGCGGAGATCGGCGCGGTGATCGCGCTCAACAAAATGGACCTGCCGAACGCGGAGGCTGCGTCGGACGCGTTGGAGCTTTACCGGCGGCTCGGATATTCCGTCGTGCCGCTCGCAGCCAAGCTCGATCTCTCGCCGTTGCGGTCCCTTTTGGCGAATCACGTCAGCGTGCTCGTCGGTCAGTCCGGCATGGGGAAATCGACCATCATCAACCGGCTCGTACCGGACGCGGCTGCGCGTGTTGCTGAAATCTCGACCGCGCTCGGCACCGGCCGTCACACCACGACTCACGCCGAGCTTTACGGTCTCGACGCGACGAGCCATATCATCGATTCTCCAGGCTTGCAGGAATTCGGCTTGCATCACCTCGAACCGGCTGACGCGGCCCAGGCGTTCAGAGAGTTCCGTCCTGCGCTGGGACACTGCCGTTTTCGCGACTGCCGGCACACGGGCGAGCCCGACTGTGCGGTGCAGGCCGCGGCTTCGCGCGGTGAGATAGCCGAGCAAAGGCTCGCATCGTACCGGCGTCTTGCAGGGGAGCTTGCGCGCAAACGCGCGGCATGGGCATAGCTTACCGTGTGACTGATTGGGAGCAGCATGGAACTCGATCCGGTATTCCTCTCGCGCATCCAGTTTGCTTTTCTGATTGCCTTCCACTTCCTGCTCCCGGCGTTCACGATCGGGCTTGCATCGTACATCGCAGTTCTCGAAGGACTCTACCTCTGGACCCGCCGTCCCGCGTATCTGCGGATTTCGGCGTTCTGGGTCAAGGTGTTCGCGGTCTCGTTCGGCATGGGCGTCGTGTCCGGCATTGTCATGCCGTTCCAGTTCGGCACGAACTGGAGCCGGTACTCCGAGGTCACTGCCGCGGTCGTCGCACCGCTCATGGGTTACGAGGCGCTGACCGCATTTTTCCTCGAAGCCGCGTTCCTCGGCATTCTCCTTTTTGGGCGCAGACTCGTCCCGCAATGGGCACATTTCGCATCCGCCGTGATCGTTGCGGCCGGGACCCTCTTTTCCGCCTTCTGGATACTTGCGGCAAACAGCTGGATGCAAACGCCTGCCGGTTTCGAGATCGTCAATGGACAGTTCATTCCGACATCCTGGATGAGCGTGATATTCAATCCGTCATTTCCGTTTCGACTCGTGCATACCGTGGTCGCCGTCTATCTCACAACCGCATTCACCGTGATCGGTGTTGCTGCGTGGTACCTGAGACGCGATCGACACGTCGAAGAAGCGAAAATCATGATCGGCATGGGCGTGATGCTCGCCTCAGTCCTCGTGCCGGCACAGGTCGTGCTCGGCGATCTGCACGGCCTCAATACGCTGCGCCATCAGCCCACCAAGCTCGCTGCAATGGAAGCCATATGGGAGAGCGGCCCCGACCAGCCGGCGGTGCTGTTCGCCATCCCGGACGCCGCAGCGGAAACCAATCGGTTCGAGATTTCCATACCTAAGCTCGCGAGCTTCTACCTGACGCACGACTGGAACGGTCATGTGGAAGGATTGAAAGCGGCGCCCAGACAGGAGCGGCCGCCCGTAACACCCGTGTTCTTTGCTTTCCGAACAATGGTCGGCATGTGGCTCATCATGCTCGGCATGACGCTGTGGTCATGGGTGCTCCTGGGCCGCCGCAAACTGTATTCATGCCGCGCCTTTCTGCGCGTGGCGGTGTGGACCATACCGGTGGGGTACATTGCCGTAACCGCAGGCTGGATCACTACGGAAGTCGGCCGCCAGCCGTGGGTCGTTTACCGGCATCTGCGAACGGCCGAAGCGGTGACGCCGAGCTTGAGCGGCGCCGATGTGATGGCTTCACTTGTGCTGTACGGCCTCGTCTATGCGGTCATTTTCGGCGCCGGCGTCTATTATCTGGTGCGACTGGTCCAGCGCGGTCTTCCGGACGACCTGCCGGTATTACGGCTCGACCATCGGCCGGCGCGGCCGCTTTCGGCTGCGACTAGCGAGGAGTGACTGAACCATGGCGCTCGATCTCGTCCCGATCTGGACCGTGATACTTGCTGTCAGCGTGTTCATGTACGTGTTGCTCGACGGCTTCGATCTGGGCGTCGGCATTCTGTTTCCTTTTGCCCCCGACGAGGCGGCGCGGGACACGATGATGGCTTCGGTCGCACCGGTGTGGGATGGGAATGAGACGTGGCTGGTGATGGGCGGGATCGGTATGTTTACTGCGTTCCCGACCGCCTTCGCGATCATTTTCCCCGCGCTGTACTTCCCGGTGCTCGCAATGCTGCTCGGGCTCGTTTTTCGTGGCGTCGCATTCGAGTTTCGTCCGACCGCGCGAAGCAGCAGTGTGCACTGGGGCCGCGCGTTCTTTCTAGGATCACTCATCGCGACGTTCGCACAGGGCTGCATCCTTGGAAAGTTCGTCCTCGGATTCGAAGTATCGGGGCGGCAGTTCGCCGGCTCCGCGTTCGACTGGGTGCATCCTTTCGTGATCGCAGTCGGCGTGGGGCTTGTGTTCGGCTATGCGCTGCTCGGATCGACGTGGGTCGTCATGAAAACCGAAGGCGCGTTGCACGATTGGGCGCGCGCCAAAGCGCGGATCGCGCTATTCGGCGTACTTGCCTTCATCGTGATGGTGAGCGTATGGACGCCGCTCATGCACGAGCATATCGCCCGGCGCTGGTTTTCGTGGCCGAACATGCTGTGGCTCTCACCGGTGCCTGCCGTGACGGCGTTACTCGCGATCTGGTTATGGCGCTCGCTGAAGCGCGGCAACGATGTCGCACCGTTTATCGCCGCCATGGGCCTCTTCTTCATGTGCTATTCCGGGCTCGCCGTAAGCCTGTTCCCGTACATCGTTCCGCATACGATCACGCTCTGGGAAGCGGCGGGCGCGCCGCAGGCGCAAGCGTTCCTTTTGATAGGAACACTCTTCCTGATCCCGATCATTTTCACGTACACGGGATGGTCGTACTGGGTGTTTCGCGGGAAGGTACGAGGCGACGCCAGCTATCATTAACGTTACAGATAGCGGCGATAGCCGCCAGCATGAACCCACGCCGCTCCTCCGCTCCACTTCGGGCGCGAGGCCCGCTTAAGCGGCTAGCGCCGCTAAGTGCTATCAGCCGAGGGAATGGGCGACCGTGACGATGAACACGAGGAACATCCATAGCACGAGCGCGCGCCAGATCAACCCCACCGCGCTTTGCATGTAGTCGATGTCCGCTTCCTCACCGATGCCAAGCTCGGGGCGAAACTGCATGCTGCCACCCTGATGCACCGGGTTGCCGAGACGCACGCCGATCGCACCCCCGCCACTGGCGAGAATGAGCCCGTGCGCGCCGCGCGCCCACGCGAGCGCCTGCGTGCGCCAGCAGTAAACCGCATCTTCGAAATTGCCGACGACGGCGAAGCTTGCGGCGGTCAGGCGCGCGGGAAGCCAGTCGAGCCAGAAGAAGAACTTCTGCGCGAAAACGCCGAAATCGCCGAACTCGGGGTCGCGGCTTCGGCCCCATTTTTCGGCGAGTATCGCGGAGATGCGGTAGAGCATAGGCCCTGCAGGCCCGAGCACGAGAAAACAGGCGATCGGTCCAAACACATGGCGATGAGAGCCGACAAGCGCAAGCTCGATCGAGACGCGCGCGATTTCAGAAGCCGTGAATTCCTCGGCGCTTTGCCCGCGCCAGCGTCCAAGTATGGTACGCGCGCTCTCGATGTCGCCTTCCCTCAGCGCACGGATGATTTCGGTGAAGTAGTGGCTGAATTGGCGAAAGCCCATCGTGATGTAGAGGATCACGATGTTCCAGATCCACGCAAATGGCGGGCTGACTGCGTAAAGCACGTAGTAGATGAGGACCGTAGCGAGCACGACCGGCCCGACCGCAAGCAGCCACGCGACGACACCCTGACGATACTGGCCGGCGTTCAACTGCCGCTCGAGCATCGTTACATAGCGCTCGAAGGCCGCGTGCACCCGGTTGCCCGCGCGCAAAGGCCGCAGCTGCTCGAGCAGCAGAACTGCAAGTAGAGAAAGGAATTTCAACTGCCTGCTTCAGGGATACCGAATGTCGACGATGTAGACTTGCGTCTCGCCTGCGGGTCGGCGCCAGACGACGGTATCGCCTACTTTCGAACCGATCATGGCGCGAGCGAGCGGCGATGCCCAGCTGATCCTGCCCGAGGACACGTCTGCTTCGTCGTCGCCGACGAGACTGAATTCCTGCTCGTTACCTTCTTCATCTTCAATTTTGACGATCGCACCGAAATGCACGCGATCACGCGGCTGATTGGCCGTGTCCACCAGCGTGGCGCGGTCCAGCTGAGCGTTGAAGTAACGCAGATCGCGGTCGGTTTCGCGGAGCTTCTGCCGCGCCTCGGAGTCCTCCTCCGACTGTCGCTTCAGGTTTTCGTGCCGAAGCGTGAGCTCGCGAACGCGTGTCTGCAACAGCTCGAGCCCTTTGGGCGTCACGTAGTTCACATGCGCGGAAAGCGGCCGCTCCGGAAGCTCCCCGGCCGCGAGATCGTCGTCGCTTTCCTTGACAAAAGCCCGGCTCATGATCGGTTCTTTATACCGGCGAACTCGGGGCGTGGCAAGGAAACGGCTAAACGACTGCGGTGTGTGCCAGAAACGTGGTGAGCTCTTCCTTACGTGACATGGTGTCCTGGTAACCCAGGCGTATGAGCGCACGGCAATAGCCGCGCTCGAACAGCAGATAAGAAAGCAGAACGGAAGCGTTGCGCCTCAGCCCTCCTATCGTCCGCAGCAGCATCCGTATCGTTCGCGGCAGCTCGTCGGCGTACTCCAGCGCAATCTTCTCGAGGTCTACACTGGGGCTGATCACCCTGAATTCGACGCGACGCAAGGGATAGCGCGAACGCTCGAGTATCTCCTGGGGAATGATTTCGAGCGTCCGGTTGATTCGCTGCAGCCGTTCGAGATCGACTTCCAGGCTGTCCAGAAAGATGCTGTTCAACGCGTGGCCGGCAATCTGGGCAAGCGAAGGCGAGCGCGCAGCCGCCACCCGCCGGGCCTGCGGCCCCAGCTGGCGGCCCACGCCGATCACAAGCAGCTTCTGTGCGCCCAGGTGCAGCGCTGGGCTGATCGGCGCAATCTGACGCATCGAGCCGTCGCCGAAGAATTCGTGGTTGATGCGCACGGGCGGAAAGATGAACGGCAGTGCGCTCGACGCGAGCAGATGCTCGCGGGCGATGCGCATGGCGACACCCACCCGACGGGCGCGCGTCCAGTCGCTGAGACCCGGCCGGCCCTGGTAAAACGTGACCGACTGTCCCGAGGTGTATCCGGAGCATGTCACGCTGAAAGCGGTCAGATTCCCGGCGTCAATATTGCGCCCGATGGCATCGAAGTCGAGATCGCGCGTGATGAGGCGCGCGAGCGGTGAGCTGTCGAGCAGCGAAACGGGCTTCTCGGCGAACGCTCCACTCGTGAGGACAGTCCAGATCCAGCGCGCGCTGTTGCCGAGCGCTCCGTAGGCGTCGGCGCGGTAGACATGATCGACGTGTATGTTTTTCCACACTGTCATGAGGCGCCGCACGCCACGCCTGAAATTCTGGGCATCGGCTGCGAGCACGGCGGCATTCACCGCGCCTGCAGATGTGCCGCAGATAATGGGGAAGGGACAAGCGCGATGGCCCGGCAGCAGCTCTGCA
The DNA here is from genome assembly GCA_028291945.1 of Betaproteobacteria bacterium. GTDB lineage: Bacteria > Pseudomonadota > Gammaproteobacteria > Burkholderiales > SG8-41 > JAQGMV01. The sequence continues at coordinate 4,248 of JAQGNH010000120.1, read as the reverse complement.
AGGGCCCGCATGACGCCGACCTGATACGCCACACGCGCGCCGCCGCCTGTCATGACGACAGCGGCTTGCTGCTGCAATGGCACGTCGTGCTGGTCCATCCCCAATTGTCGCCCCGGTTGATTTTTCCGGACGCGAGTTTGGTCACGCTATCGTGACGATTGGGTACTTCAGCGGCCTGGTCCTACGCCCGTTGCACGCCGCTGCACAGCATCTGACCCAGGCTATACAGCATGCCGGCCGTTGCGCCCCAGATGTACCGGCCCTGGTAGGGGATCGCCAGGTAATGGCGATGCCGTCCCTTGAAGCGATATTCTCGGCGCTGGTAGCGGCTGTGCTCGAGGAAATGCGCGAGTGGCGCCTCGAACACCGATGACACTTCGAACGGATCCAGCTTGAGCTCGAACGGCGGCTCGATCCATCCCACGATGGGCGTTATACGAAATCCTGAAGGTATCTCGTACTCCGGGAGGCGTCCGAGCACCTCCACGCGCGCCCGCGCAAGACCGATCTCCTCTTCGGTTTCGCGCAGCGCTGTGTCTTCACGATTCGCGTCGGTTGCCTCGACCCGCCCGCCCGGAAAACTGATCTGCCCGGCGTGGTCTGACAGATGCGAGGTGCGCTGGGTGAGAAGCACCTGCAATCCCTCAGCGCGATGTACCAGAGGCACCATGACGGCGGCTTCCGTTACCTGGACCCCATCCGGGATCAGGCTGATATGCAGGTCCTCGGGAAGCGGCGGAGGCGCGGCTTGCATGAGGCGCTGTGCAATCAAAGATGGAGTGAGCGCAGATACGGGTGTCATGCCCTACCTTGGGGAATAGGGAGGCCACCACGCCAGTTCGAGCTTGAGGGCAGCATCACTTCTGATCTCGGGACAGGCGCGGGTTGAAACACCGTGTTGAAGATGCGCTCGGCCCGGCTTACACTCCACAGCGCCGTACCAACTAAAAGAGGAGCATGACATGAACATTCGCACCACCGTTGTTGCAGCAGTGCTTGCTTTCGCGAGTGGCACCGCGTTTGCATTTCACTGCCCCGTCGACATGAAAGCGATCGACGACGCACTGCCGAGTGCAAAGCTGGACGCTAAACAAACAGCCGAAGTGAAGAAACTCAGAGCCGAAGGCGAAACGCTGCACAAAGCTGGCAAGCACCAGGAATCCATGGACACGCTCGCCAAAGCCAAGAAGATACTCGCCATTTAAATTACACATGCCGGCGCTCGAAACCCCGCTCATCGCGGGGTTTCGTTTTTCCAAATCGACAGCCCGGGTGTAAGAGTTCACGTGAGCTCCGTCCTGCCGCGATAGATGACTGCATCCCCTACGCGCAGTGCGCCGCCACTCACTACTCGCGCCGTAATGCCCCCATGGCCGCGCATCGCGTTGTAGCCTCCACTGCCCAGATTCGTTTCCATTCTCGAGCACGGCTCGCACAGGCCTGTACCCTCGAGAACCACTTCGCCTATGCTGAAAACTTCATCTTTCAGCGCCAGCAGATTGATCCCGGAGATGACGAGGTTACGTCGAGTCAGCGCGGGGGCTACCCCATCCCGATCGAGCAATAGCGCGACGGCATTAAGGTGCTCGCGCTGTATGAGCGTCACCTGTCGCCGGCTACCGGCCTTGCGCGCGCGGTGATCGCCTTCGAGTCCGCGATCCGCACTCGCCTGGGCTTCAAGCACCTCGATAACATCTTCCCGCGTTAGCGGCCGCACGCCGATCCATTCGAGCCTGCCTTGACGCGGAAAATTGTCGGTCAGGCGGCGCAGTAAGCTTTGCTGATTGATCTTCATATCGGGATCGGCTTCTTCACTATGCATAGCACGCTGCAAACGCGGGCGACCGAACTCGCGCCTGAGGCTCGCGGCACTGCGTTGTCCGGCTTTTCATTCTGTCTTTTTCTCGGGCAGGGCGTCGGCGTGTACCTCTTCGCCCATCGTTGACGGGCCGGGTTATGACGACGCATTCGCTCTCGCGAGCATTGGGGTTGCGGTGCTTACCGCATGGCTTTATCGAGCGTTGCGGGGAGCCGTGAGCCGGAAAAAAACAATGATGTTGGTTCGTTTACGATTACGGTCTACCGCTCACGGCCTACGAAAGATCGGTTTACAGCTTACGACTCACCACGCAATTGGCTTCCGGTCTCTGAAGAAGCCCCCCGTCGGTCCATCATCCGGCAGCATCGCTAGCCACACGGCGGTGTCCGCTGCTTCTTCAGGGGATCGAGGCGCGCTTTCTCCGCCCATACCGGTTCGTACCCATCCGGGACACATCGAGTTCGTGAGAATGTTGCTCTCCTTGAATTCGGCAGCGAGGATGCGCGTGAGCGCGTTGATCGCCACTTTCGATATGCGGTACGCGGGCGTGCCGGAGCCCATTTCGGAAAGCTGACCCAACCCGCTCGAGAGATTCACGATGCGGCCGTAACGATTCGCCTTCATCAGCGGGATCACGGCTTGCGCGAGCTGAAGCGGACCGAAAAGATTGGTCTCTAGCGTATCGCGATAGGTATCGAGCTTCGAATCGAGAAAGTGTGAGCCACGCGCATCGGCCATGACACCCGCGTTGTTGACCAGGACATCGATACGGCCGCGCCGCTCCGCCACCGCGGCCACACATGCGCGTATGCTGCGGCAACTCGTTACATCGAGCCTGTTGAACTCGACGTTGAGTCCCGCCTCGCTCAGCACTCTTGCAGCCGCTTTGCCTTTGCCCGCATCGCGCGCGGTGAGCACGACCGCGAGACCCTGAGTGGCGAGCTGGCGGCAGATTTCGTAGCCGATGCCGCGGTTGCCGCCTGTCACGAGAGCGATGCGCGCGGCGGCCTGCATATCCGTTAGCCTTTGGGTTTGCCGCTCGATCGCGCGATCTTCATTCCCACCATATCTTCGGGCTTAACCCACTGGTCGAACTGCTCCGCAGTCACGTGGCCGAGTGAAACGGCCGATTCCTTGAGCGTAGTGCCCTTCTTGTGTGCGTTCTTGGCAATGGCGGCCGCCTTCTCATAACCGATGTGCGGGTTCAGCGCCGTAACGAGCATGAGCGACTCGCGCATCAGCTGCTCGATGCGTTGCAGGTTGGGCTGAATGCCGCGCGCGCAGAACTCTTCGAAATTTTCGCACGCGTGCGCGAGCAACCGTGTGCTGTGAAGAAAATTGCGGATCACCATCGGACGGAATACGTTCAGCTCGAAATTGCCCATCGAGCCGCCGGCGTTGATCGCCACATCATTGCCGAAAACCTGGCAGCACACCATCGTCATCGATTCGGACTGCGTGGGATTGACTTTACCGGGCATGATCGAGCTGCCGGGTTCATTTTCAGGGATGATGAGCTCCCCGATGCCGCTGCGGGGACCGCTCGCGAGCCAGCGTATGTCATTCGCGATTTTCATCAGCGAGGCGGCGAGCGTCTTGACTGCGCCGTGCGCGAACACGACCGCATCGGTCGACGCGAGCGCCTCGAATTTGTTCGGCGCTGTTACGAAGGGCAACCCCGTAAGCTTTGCAAGCTCCTCCGCCACTTTTTGCGCGAACTGTGGATGTGCGTTGAGACCGGTGCCCACAGCGGTGCCGCCCAGCGCGAGCTCGCACAGGTGAGGGAGCGCTTCATCGATATGTCTGAGGCCATGGTCGAGCTGCGAGACATAGCCTGAAAACTCCTGGCCCAGTGTAAGGGGTGTCGCGTCCTGCAGGTGCGTGCGCCCGATCTTCACGATGTGCATGAACTCGTGCGCTTTTCGATCGAGCGTGTCGCGCAGCTTTTTCACCGCAGGCTTCAGCGTCTGCACGAGCGCGATCACGGCCGCGACGTGCATGGCCGTCGGGAACGTATCGTTCGAAGACTGTCCCTTGTTGACGTCATCATTCTCGTGCACGAGGCGCTTCTGCCCGCGCTCGCCACCGAGCAGCTCGGACGCGCGATTGGCGAGAACTTCGTTGACGTTCATATTGGTCTGCGTGCCGGAACCGGTCTGCCAGACGACAAGAGGAAAGTGTTCGTCGAGCTTGCCTGACAGCGCTTCATCGGCGGCTGCAATAATCGCGCCCCCCTTCTTCTCATCGAGAATGCCGAGGGCTTTGTTGACCGCAGCAGCCGCTTTTTTCACGAGGACCTGAGCGCGCACGACTTCGGTCGGCATCGTTTCGCCGGGGAAATGGAAGTGATGGAGACTGCGCTGGGTTTGCGCGCCCCACAGTTTCTCGGACGGCACTTCGATGTCGCCCATCGTATCGTGCTCGATGCG
>JAQGNH010000107.1 GCA_028291945.1 Betaproteobacteria bacterium | reverse complement strand
AACACCCCTAGTCGAGCTAAGGCGCCGGAGCGCCAGCGGGCACAGGCCATCTTAATCGGTCAGCACTTGCGAAGTTGGCTGGAGCGCGTCAGGGTTCGCAACGATGTAGTGGCCATCGCAGATATCCGCGGGCTCGGCGCGATGGTCGTGCCCATTCCATCATCCGAGCGAACTCGCCGAACTGACATTCCGGCACTTGCGGGCAGAGCTTGCCCAGAAGCGATTCAAGCTGATCCACTTCTGTTGAAATGGCGACGAACCGTTGAAGGAATTCGCGCCGGTGCACCTCCCGCTCCTCGCGAGCGCGAGCCAGAGCCTGGCAGCTGCTCTCGCCGCTGCCACTCGCGGTGCCACCGCTCCCGCTCTTCCCGTTTTGCCTTCACGCCGGTGAGGTAGGTGATAATTCCGCTGGCTCACTCTGGCTTTCTGAGCTCCGGACTCTCGTGCAGAACCATATTTAGCAAGGAAGTATGGACCTTCATGGTGCCGTTGTACTCGATGAACCCGAGCTTGCGGAACTTGTTCATGAAATGGCTCACGCGTGACCTGGTAGTGCCTATCATTTCGGCGAGCGTCTCTTGGCTGATCTTCGCGATGATCGGTTCCGGTTTCCCCTCCTTGCCGAAATTCGCCATGATGAGAAGTATCCTCGCCAGCCGTTTTTCGCTCGAATTGAAGAGCTGATCGACCAGGTCCGCTTCCACCCGGGCATTTCTGGATAGGAGGTAAGCAAGGAACATCTCGGAGAACGCGGGCTCGTCGTGGAGCACGCGGACCATGGTCGCTTTCTCGATCCGCATGATGACGCATTCCGTCATTGCCGCCACCGTCGCCAAACGCAGTGGCTGGCCGGACAGGCACCCTTCGCCAAAGAAATCTCCCTCACCGTGAAGGGCAACGACCGCTTCCTTCCCTAGTTCTGAAATGACGCAGACTCTGACTTTCCCCTCCTGAATGTGAAAGACGGCGTCTGCTGGGTCGCCCTGCGAAAAGACTTTCTGATCGATACTTCGAAACGGTCCGGCCCCCGTTCACAGTTGCGAGAAACGTCTTTGGATCGAAGTCTGATTTCGCTGTATCGGCCACGCCGTATTCTCTCCGCCGAGTGTGACGTAGCTCGCATCACGCGACGCCTAACGCGCGTGAAAATATGATGCTGGCAATCAGTGCAATACAACAGAGGTCGCCTGAAGTCAGGCAGCGACGCGCTGCCCCAGCCCAGTTGACGGCCGGACGCCAGCGCTTTCCGACCGATATCGAGCCAGCACGAACAAGCGGATCGACGAGGACAGGTTCGACTGTTGTCGCTCGCTGTCAATCGCCGCTACCAGGTGGGACAGGGTTTCCTTCCTCTCCCGGGCGATCTCTTCCAGAACCGTCCAGAACGCATCTTCGAGACTCACGCTGGTCTTGTGACCATCGATCACAATCGATCGTTTTGCGATTGGCGATTTCATGTCATTCCCCTAGCTCTGATTCTCCTCCGGCGATGGTCGGGCTCGGGCGGGCTTCCTAAATCCACACCGATACCGGCGCTCGGTCCGGTGAATCGGCGCGACAAGATACGCACAAGTAGTAAGTGCGCCGATACTGTCATTCTTACGGGGATGGTGCCTGGGAGTCAGAACTCGATAAGGTGGTCGCGCAACGCGATCGCGACCGCCTGAACCCGGTTCGCGGCGCCGAGTCTGCGAAAGGCGGTCTGCGCGTGCTCGTCGACGGTGCGTTTGGTGATATTGAGAATCTCGCCAATCTCCCACGCCGACTTGCCGCTTGCGATCCAGGTCAAGATCTCGCGTTGGCGCCCCGTCAACGCCGCCTTTCGCCGCTCGCTTGGCGCCGCGAGTTGGTGGATCCGGTCGAACGCATACAAGGAGATCAAATGAATGAGCCGCTTCTTCTGTTCGTTAATCTCCGGCCGATAGCCGCCAACCCACACGTTGCCTATGCACCCTGACGGGCTGGGAATCGGGACCAAAATCGCATTGGTGAGGTTGAATTCGCCCGCGCGTTTCACGACCTCCGCGGCGCGGGGCTCGCGTTCGGGATCGTAGGCCGCGTCGCGCCACTCGAAAGGATGCACCGTCTTCTTGCACATCCGAATCGAAGGATCGTCGTGCGCGTAGTCCTTCTCAAGGTAAAGCTTGAGCCATTCCGGCGGCACACGGCAGGCCCACATCACCTCTTCGAACTTCTGATGGGGCTGTGCAAAGCTGTTGAAGCAAAAGAATTCGAAACCGTACTTCCCGACAACGCCGTGCATTCCGTCCATGGCCTGCTCCGGACTCGCCATCCGGTCCAAGGCTTCGATGAAGGCGAATGCATCGCGCTCGTAGTGGAACCGTCCTCTGGACATTTTCAACCGTGAGAAACTGAAAGTTCACAGACACTATACGCGGAATGAAAAATCCACGGGCGGTAGCCAAGTAGTGCGTTACAGCGTTTTGCGCCCGGCGCGGCGCGGAGACGCCGACGTCTTGCCCTTGCGAGCTGCGGCGCGCAGCACGACGGCGTGCGCATCCCACGCCCAGCGGGCGAGCTCTTCCGTATCGTCGTAAAGCCGGTCGGCATGCGCCAGTACAGCCAACGATCGACGTAAAGCAACACCCATGGGCAATCCGTATGTTGGGCGGACAGCTTTGAGCATCAGCTTCCAATCGATGGTGTCGAAAAACGCCTTCACGTCGAGATCGAGCACCCAGTCGCAGCGCCAACAGCGCTGACAAGCCGTGCGCACGGCATCGATGGCAGACTTGCCGGGCCGGTAGCCGTAGGAATCCGGATGAAACACCGGTTCCAAAATCGGCTCCAGAAAACGACGGGCGACTTCCTGAGCGACGCGATCGGCAACCGTCGGGATGCCCAAGGAAGGCGACTTCGAGCCCGCTTCGTTCGTGGACCACTACGAGCAGGCACTGGTCGAAGTCATCCGCAAGAATCAGGCCCACGTCCCGCTGAAGAAGAGCACCGAGCGCGTATCGGCCCCGAAGAACTTCGTCAGCCTCATTGATGCGTTGCGCCGTTCCGTGGCGAATGACGCCGGCAAGCCCGAAGGCACCGGCCACGACGAAAGGAAAAAGAGTGCTGAGGGCCAACGGGAAATGCTCTTGCCGACACTGGCAAGAAGAAGGAAGTCGCCAAAGAAACCAAGCCGGTGGCGCGGAAGGCGAGCTAATTTAGCTTCGACCTGAGATCGGGAAGCTCGCCCTTCTTGAAGCGGTAGTCGAGGAATTCCGCCGTCTTCAACCATGAGCGTGCAACATCGACAATCGTCTGTCGGTCGCTCGGGCTAGAGCACCTTTCAGCCCAATGCATGCAATCGAGAGAAAACCTTCGCATACTGTCGGTGGTTACCATGACGCCCCCGCAGTTCTATTCCTCGCGTGTAGGGCCTACCGACTCTTGCACCTTCAAAGTGCCCTTCGCGCATGCTGCGACGTGATGTGCGTATTTCCACCGTCGCAGACCCAGGCTTCCTTCGCGAACCATTCGTGAAGGGTTCGGCAGATCGGACAGAAAGTGCGGCTGAAGAACACCGGCGTGGAGGCGAAACTAGGTCTGTCCGCCTTCATTCCGGTCGAAATCGCTTGCCCGGTATTCGGGCATTTAATCATCACAGCACCCACCGCCGATCTCCTTGAGCGTTTTCTGTTTTTATTGTCTGTCGAGATGCCCGCTGGGCACCATCCAGGATCTCACATCCCAACCAGACTTATACGGAGCGCGCGAACGTGTGCGACACGCCGACCGCGATCGGCTTTGCGGCATCGGCCGCCACTTTCCAATACAGCGTCCACAACTCGCCGGTCCGGCTCGACATTGCATTGAGTTGCCGAGGTGCGTGGGTGGTCCAGACCTCCATCACCTCCGGTAACGACTTGGCGGCCATGAGTTCGCGGCAGCAATCGTAGACGCCATCGGCATCGTGGCGCCCTGCTTCCATGATCTTCTGGCCACACTCGTTGAGGCGCCTGAGGCTGGTCGAATATGCTTCCTGGGCGGCCGTGCTCAGGGCGCCCAGAGTCTTTTTCCGCTGGGTGACCTGGTTTTCGGCGAAAGCTCGCAACGCCGACGGCAACATGAAAAAAGGGGATTCAAAGCGCGGGAATTCCATGGATGACATTGCCTCGTTCGTCTCGGCCTTCGGCTTCGGGGTGGCGTCGATCTTCTTGGCTTCGTTCACGCAAATTCTCCTCTCGTCGTGTTGGACTAATCGATATGCTCCGCGGGCAGCATGCCCCGAGGCCAGCGAGCCAGGGCAATGCACTGTTGTTCTGAGCTGCGCGGACGACCCGCGCCGCAGTGGGGATTGCTTTTCATCGGAAGTTCCCGCTGACCGGAACTACGTGGACTGACGCTAGTTTTCTCCTGCCCGCAGTGGAGGTCGGTTCGCTCGCCGACTCTCGTGTAAGATTTTGTGCGGCGGCCAACCACCACCGCGAAGCGTCACCTGAGTGTCATATTTCGTTGAAAGTGGGTTTCGTTAAAGGTGATCTCCTCGGTTTTGGTGCTGCAGCCCACATTGCACGCGTGGCGTTGCTCTTAAGGGCTGAGACATGACCGGCTTTTCGATGTAGGATCACAACAAGAAGATGGGGAAGCCGCGATGAAAAACGATCGCCCAGAGGCTGCCCGACAAAATCGACTGTT
>JAQGNH010000088.1 GCA_028291945.1 Betaproteobacteria bacterium | reverse complement strand
GATACTGAAACCACCAACATCGATTCAATACGCGCGCAGCTGGTCGGTATCTCATTTTCGGTCACGAGCGCGTGCGCTGCCTATATACCGGTAGGGCATCGCTACACCGGCGCACCGGAGCAGCTGTCACTCGAGCTCGTGCTCGAGCGCCTGAAGCCGTGGCTCGAGGACGAGCGCCGCCGCAAGGTCGGACAGAACATCAAGTACGACATGCACGTGTTCGCAAACTATGACATCAGGCTCGCCGGCGTGCAGCACGATACGCTGCTGCAATCGTATGTGCTCGAAAGTCACAAGTCCCATGACATGGACAATCTGGCCGAGCGGCACTTGTCTCTGAAGACGATCACGTACGATGAGGTCACGGGCAAAGGTGCTAGGCGCATACCGTTCGAGCAAGTGAGCGTCGAGGATGCCAGCGAGTACGCTGCAGAAGACGCAGACGTCACGTTACGCCTTCACTGCGCAATCTCGCCGCAGGTGGAGCACGACGAGAAGCTCTGCCGCGTCTATCGCGAAATCGAAATGCCGGTGATGGCAGTGCTGTGGCGAATGGAGCGCAACGGCGTCCTGCTGGACGTGAACCTGCTGAGCGATCTCTCGCGCGAGTTCGGAGGCAAGATGCTCGAGATCGAAGCAAAGGCGCACGAGCAGGCGGGACAGCCGTTCAATCTCAATTCGCCGCGACAGATCCAGGAGATCCTGTTCGATCGCCATAAGTTGCCAGTAATCAAGAAAACACCGTCAGGTACACCCTCGACAGACGAGGACGTGCTGGCGCAGCTCGCGCTCGATCACCCGCTGCCGAAGCTGATCCTGGAATATCGCGGGCTGACGAAGCTTAAGTCGACCTACACCGACAAACTTGGCGAGATGATCCATCCTGCGACCGGACGAGTTCATACATGCTATTCGCAGGCTGTCGCAGTGACTGGGCGACTGTCGAGCAGCGACCCCAATTTGCAGAATATTCCGATACGTACGGCCGAGGGGCGTCGTATCCGTGAAGCGTTCATAGCGGCGCGCGGGTCACACATCGTGTCGGCCGACTACTCTCAAATCGAGCTGCGCATCATGGCGCACATTTCGCGAGATGAGAGCCTCTTGAGAGCGTTTGCAGAAGGTCGCGACATACACCGCGCGACCGCGTCCGAGGTTTTCAGCATTCCCGCCGAGGAATTGAGCGCGGAGCAGCGCCGTTATGCGAAGGCGATCAATTTCGGATTGATCTACGGCATGTCGGCATTCGGGCTTGCGCGGCAGCTCGACATCGAGCGCTCCGCGGCGCAGCAGTACATGGACCGTTACTTCGCCCGTTATCCAGGCGTCGCGCAATACATGCAGCGCACGCGCGAACTGGCGCGCCGCGAAGGTTATGTGGAAACGGTGTTCGGGCGCAGGCTTTGGCTACCGGAGATACGCAGCGGGAGTCCCGTGAGACGACAGGCGGCGGAACGCGCGGCGATTAACGCCCCGATGCAGGGCACCGCCGCAGATTTGATCAAGATCGCGATGATTCGTGTTCAGGACTGGCTGACCCAGGACGGGCTCAAAGCGAAGCTCATCATGCAGGTGCACGACGAGCTCGTGCTCGAAGTGCCGGACGACGAGCTCGAGCGCGTGCGCGAGGGACTACCTCGGCTCATGAGCGGAGTTGCAGAGCTCGCGGTGCCGCTGATGGTTGAGGTCGGAGTCGGTCCAAACTGGGACAAAGCACATTGAGGCGAGCGGGCCGTTGACCACGATCCTGATGTTCGGTCGAATCCCCCTCCCCATGGGCTTTAAAAGCGGCGCGCACCGACGTCCAGTCGGGGATGTCACAGGGCTGTCGAACTAGCGAACGGCACCAAAAACTCTTTTTACGATATCGCTCGTTGCTGACATAGGGTTCTGCCGGAATGCTTTTTCCTGTTCGGCGATCATGAGGTAAAGACCGTCCAGGGTTTTCTGCGTCACGTAGCGCTCGATCGTCGCCTGCTGCTCCTTGATCAGCCCAAGCTGTACGGCCTGCCCCGCGAGCGAGTTGTACTGCTCCGCGAGCCCCACCTGGTCTGTCGCCTTCTTCACGATCGGCAGAAAGCGCTGCGTCAGCTGTGACTCCGTGCTCCGCTTGAAATAGCTCGTCGCAGCCGTATCGCCCCCTGTCAGTATGCCTTTAGCGTCCTGTATCGACATTTTTCGAACGGACTCGATGAGCAAAGTTTTCGCTTCCGGCACTGCGGCTTCCGCAGCGCGATTCATCGCCAGAACCAGCTCGTCAGCCTGTTTACGCATGCCGGTGTAGCGAAGCGCGCTTTCAATTCGTTGTAAGGCGGGCGGAAGTGGAATCTTCACCTTGGGGTTGCCCAGGAACCCGTTTTCGGTCCCCAGCTTGGCAACGGCTGTTGCGGAACCATCCGCCAAAGCCTGTTTCAAACCACTCGCTGCATCCGCTTTGCTAAGTCCTTCCATGCCGGCGGCCAATGATGAGGCGGTGATGACAAGGCACGCGAAAAGACAGAGAATTCGTGACACCGGAGGCTCCTCAAGATGGGATTGACCGAATGAAACTGCGCAACTCTATTCTAGCCCTCGTCGTGCTGGGGGTTCTTGGCTTCGCGGGCTACGCTGCGCTCTTCACGAGCACCCCGGCTCCCGGCGTGACTTTTACTTCTCTCAAAGGTGAAAGGGTGTCGACCGCTGATTTGCGCGGCCACGTCGTTCTGGTGAATTTCTGGGCGACTGATTGCCCGACGTGCGTCAAGGAAATGCCGCGCATGGTGACGACATACAACAAATATCAGAAGCAGGGCCTGGAGTTCGTGGCCGTGGCGATGCGCCATGATCCGCCGAATTACGTAATCAACTATACAGAAAAAAACGCGCTGCCCTTCAGGGTCACACTCGATCCTTTGGGCGAGGCGGCAAAGGCATTCGGGAACGTCAGATTAACGCCGACGACGATCGTGATCGATAAACGCGGCAACATCATTTCACGCATATTGGGCGAACCCGACTTTACGAAGCTCGAGACGCTGATCGAGCAGAAGCTCGCCGAGCCAGCATGACACCATCCGGATGGTCGCTATTAACGTAGCCGCTAGGATGGCGAACTCACCCCGCACGCCTCGGGTGCGACGCAGGTTAGGCTAGTCGTTGTTGATCCCAACCTGACCGAGCAGGTTTAGCTCCGTCGTTCCTGGGTAGCGGAACTCGCACTGCTCGTGCGGGTGGCTGTAATAGTTGCCAATGATCAGCGGCATGCGAACGGTCTTCTTGCCCGCTTGTTTCAACATACGCCACCAGACCGTGTCCCCTATCGTCCGCACCGCAGTTCCATCTGCAAATTTCCAGGGATATCGCCCGAACTCGCCGTGCAGCGACATCCGCCACATACACGCGGGACCGTGGGTCGCGCGAACTCCGGTTCCGCTGCCGAGTCTGGTCAACGTGTCTACGCGCGGAGGCCATTGCTCATCGAATGGCAAGTCGTTCGCGGAATACACCGGCAGCGGCTTATCGGTTTCTTCCTGCGTGTAGCATATTTTCCAGTCGCCGCCGACGAGGTCTGCTCCACCGTTGAGCACTTGTTCCATCTTGGACACGGCATCAGGCGCGAGACGGTCATCTAGATTCAGATTCATGACGTAAGGCGTGCTGACCATGCCGAGCGCCAGGTTCCACGCTTCGTAAATCGTCAGTTTGTCGCGAGCGACAAGAGCTTTCCCGTCAAGATCGTCCGGCACGTCGTCATCGTTGTCGAATACGTAAATACGTTCGACCGGGCGCGTCTGTCTGCGAACATTTCGAGTGTGCCCCTGAAGCAGCCGATGCCGGTGAGGGTCGGCATGCCACACGGCGCAAATGGTTGTCGTTTGCGGGATCGGCTGGATTCCTGCTTTGACATAAAGTTCGTCGTAGCCCTCGAACGCACCCGCGAGGACATAGCCATTCTGCTCCATGGTGCTCCGGATGTTTGCGTCGCCATAATTGTTCTCGATCGATAGAACCGAGATTTCGAATTCTTTGAAGTCGATCGATTGCAGAATCTTGAGCTCCGAACCCTCGGTATCGATTGAGCAGTAATCGATTTTCTTTATGCCGCGGGGCCGAAGGATGGCGGGGAGCGTCGTGACTTTCGTTTTGATGATGTTCTTCCGATGCGCGACGCCATCGATGCGCGTTACGTGCCGGGGGTCGTAGTTTTCTACGAGACCGCTCAGCATCTTTTCGTCGATCTTTACGTCCACGTCGAGAAAATCGCTTTCTCCTTCGTAGTCGGAGACGCAGCAGTTCAAACACGTTACCTTGCGCAGCGACGACAGCTTCTGAAAGGCTGCGGGCAGCGGTTCTATGCAGATCCCGCTCCATCCGAGATAGCGCTCGAAGAAAAGCGTGTTGCTCAACGTTTCACCGTCATAAGCGCCGATGTCCACGAACACGCCGTCACGTTTTCCTTTGAAATAGTTTTCGAACACGTATCGGTCCTGTCCCAACTGCGAGAAGAACCGTGTAAGCGGTCGTTTACTTACGCGGGTGGAAATGAACGAAAGGAGCTGTAAGACAGCCGGACTGTCTGGTACCGCTGCGAGCGCGTCATGACACAGTGCCTGCGCTTCGCCGAGGCGTCCGGCGTAGCAGTGCTCAGCAGCACGCTTGATTGCGTCGGCAACGTCGAAGGTCTGTTCTGGCTGATGCTGGCCCGGCGTTTCCCGCTGATCGGGATTCTTCATCAACTATCATTCACCTTCGTCGCGGCCACTGTAACTGTCTGTGCGTCCGTCATACCACGCCTGCGCTGTGAGCTTGCTGATCAGCATGATAGCTCGAGCGCACGAGCGGGCCACAGGCGGCATGCGTGAATCCGAGCTCGCGCGCCCGTGCTGCGTAGCCTTCGAAAATCGCGGGCTCTACGTAGCGGAGCACAGGTAAATGGTGCGCTGAAGGTTGCAGGTATTGACCGATCGTCAGCATCTCGACATCGTGCGCACGCAAGTCGCTCATGACCTCGAAAATCTCTGTGTCAGTTTCGCCAAGCCCGACCATGATGCCTGACTTGGTTGCGACACCAGGAAAACGCGCTTTGAACGTCGCAAGCAGTTTCAAGGAGTGAGCGTAGTCCGAACCCGGCCGTGCCTGCTTATACAGACGCGCCACGGTCTCGAGATTGTGATTCATCACATCAGGCGGAGATGCGGACAGAATGTCGAGTGCAGTCTCGAGACGCCCACGAAAATCGGGCACAAGCACTTCGATACGCGTTTGGGGCGAGCGTGCCCGTACCGCCTCGATGCAATCCGCGAAATGCTTTGCGCCGCCATCGCGCAGGTCATCGCGGTCTACACTGGTGATGACCACGTATTTCAATTGAAGCGCGGCGATAGTCTCTGCGAGATGCGCGGGTTCGTCAGGATCAGGTGCGCTCGGACGGCCATGCGCGACGTCACAAAACGGACAGCGCCGCGTGCATACATCGCCGAGTATCATAAATGTCGCGGTACCGTTGCCGAAACACTCGCCGATGTTGGGGCACGACGCTTCCTCGCACACGGTATGCAGCTTCTGCTCACGCAGGATTTGCTTGATCTCGCTGAAGCGCTTGTTGTCCCCCAAGCGCACGCGGATCCAATCCGGCTTCTTGAGTCGTTCCGCGGGAACGATCTTGATTGGTATGCGGGCCGTTTTTGCGGCCCCTTTCTGTTTGTCGCCAACAGGGTTCATCGTAATGCCTGTTGCAGGTGATCAGCGAGCTTGTGGCTGACGGATTCCAGGCTGTCTGGAACCCCCAGAGCCCTGAGTTGAGTCACTGCAAGACCGGGGTAGCCGCAAGGATCGATTGCTGCGAAAGGCGAAAGGTCCATGTCGACGTTGAGTGCGAGCCCGTGATAGCAGCAGCCTCGCGCGATGCGCAGTCCGACTGCGGCTATTTTCTTGCTTCCGACATACACTCCGGGAGCCTCGACGCGGCTGTTGGCGCGAACGCCATACTCTGTGAGCAAGTCTATCACGGCAGTTTCCATGAGCCTAACGAGCGGACGCACCGTGAGTCCTCTGCGTTTCAGGTCTAGAAGCAGATATGCGATGACTTGGCCCGGACCGTGATAGGTTATCTGACCGCCGCGATCGACGCGTACAACGGGAATTTCGCGATGGCTGCGCGGCAGATGTGCGGGGCGCGCTGCAACACCCAGACTATACACGGGCGGATGCTGCAGCAGCCAGATTTGATCAACGGTTGACGGCGTTCGTGCCGAGGTGAATGACTGCATGGCGCGCCAGGTGGGCTCATACTCAAGCAGGCCGTGAAACTCAATTGCAACGAGCTGCTCTCGTGCTTCCGCGTTGTTGGACTTCAGAATGTGGGTGGAGCTCGGCATGTTGTGTGGCAGTCAATACCGTAGCACAATGCGCCGGTTCTGCATGGGTTCATTATGATTCACCGTCTTTGCACGCTTGCATCTCTTATTCGCTTATTCGCGCTCATCTTCCTCATCGTGACACCCCCGGCAACGCATGCAGCAGAGGAACGCACCGAATACCGGATGAGTCTGACCGACGTCTATGGTGCGTATCAATCGATTCTCGCTCGCAAAGAGGCGTGCAGCAGTGCCTTTCCGCAAATGCGGGGAGTCACAGACAACGCTTATAGCGGCTGGCAAGCGCGCCACAAGAAACTTCTCGATGAGCTTGACCAGCGTCTCAACATGATGATTCGCAGCGCCTCGCGCGACGAAAAGGATTACGCCAAGAACATCGGTAAGTACGAGGGCGCTATTCTGCGGCAGCGCGAAGAGGTCAAGCAGACGCTCCTGCAGCAGCCCCGCGCCGAGTTCGAGCTCGAGTGCAAGGCGCTTCCGGAATTTCTCAAGGGTGCAGACTCCGATCTGGAGAAGGAGTTCGCTGAGCAGCTGGCGGTACTTCGCAAACGCCCGCTCGTGAAAAAATGAAATGGCGAACATCGAGTACAAATTGCCCGATATCAAATCCGACTGGGCGCGCCGCGCCTACAGCTTCGAATACTGGATCGATCCCCCGGGTCAAGTGTGGCGGGACTTCGAACACGAGGTCGAAGAACTCGTCATGCTCGTGGAGGGCGAGCTTGAAATTGAATTTGGCGGCAAATGTGTGCGCCTGCATGTGGGGGACGAAGTCGTCATTCCAGCGCGCACGCGGCACACGGTGACCAACAGCGGAGACGCGCCGAATCGTTGGTGCTTCGGGTACCGTTCCAAGACATGATTCACTCAGGAGACACAAATGGGAAAAGGCGACAAAAGAACTAAAAAAGGCAAGATCTTCAAAGGCTCGTACGGCAAGACCCGACCCCACGATCCCGACAAGAAAAAATCGGCATCGGCGCCGAAAGCCCGTTCGCAGCGCGGCCAGCCTGCGCGCTAAAGGACCATGACCACCATCGGGTGGTCACACAGCGCGCGGTAGAGATCGTCGAGCTGTTGGCGCGATGTGGCGCGGATGACGCACGTGAGGCTGAGGTACTTACCCCGCCTGCTGGTCTTCATGTCTATGGTGGAGCCATCGAAATCGGGCGCGTGGCTGCGCACGACGTCAAGAATCGTTTGGGCGAAGCCAGCCTGAGTGCGGCCCAGCACCTTGATTGGAAAATCACAGGGATATTCGAGCAGACTATCCGAGTCGAGCGCCATCGTCCCGGTCGAAGCCACTTACGAAGCTGACCGAAGGCCTAAGCCGCCTGACGCATCACAGTTCGTTTGAAATCCTGGTAAAGCTGATGCATGCGTCGGAACGCTGCGCCCGGCTTGCCGTTGCCCACCGGCTTTGCGTCCAGCGTAGCGACCGCAAGTACTTCCTTCGTCGATGACGTTACCCATATTTCGTCGGCAGTACGGACCTCATTCTCCGTTATAGGCCGCACTTGGTGGGTCAAGCCGTTCGTTTGCGCAAGCTCGAGCACCACATCGTAGGTGATACCGGGCAGGACGAGATTGTTTTTCGGGGGTGCCAGTATCGTTCCACGCTGGACGATGAATACGTTACTCGAGGAACCCTCCGTCAGAAAACCATCGCGAAACATGACGACTTCGGTCGCGCCCGCGTCTGCAGCCACTTGCCGGAGCATGCAATTCGCGAGCAAAGACGTCGACTTGACATCGCATTTCTGCCAGCGGTAATCCAGTGCACTGACCGTCGCAACACCGTGTTCGATCGCGTCGCGCGTCGGCGTAGTCAGGGGGCTGCTCATCCCGAACACTGTTGGTTTGACCCCTTTGGGGAATGCATGATCGCGTTTGGCAACCCCGCGCGTGACCTGCAGATAGATCGACTGATCCTCGCTTCCATTGCGAGTGATGAGGTCGCGTACGAGCCGAGTCCATTCCGCATCGGTCATGGGATAGTCAAGGCCGATTGCGTCATGGCTGCGTGAGAAGCGAGCGAGATGTTCGGGCAGACGGAAAGGATGGCGCGAATACACGGGGATCACTTCGTACACACCGTCGCCGAAAATAAACCCACGGTCGAGCACCGGTATGCGCGCATCTTCGAGCGGCATGAATTCGCCGTTGAGATATACGATTTCGCTCATGTCTCCCTCACTTCGTATCGCAGCGTGTCACTTGAAAAGCAGCCTCAGGCTGTCCCAGCCGCGACCAAAGATACCGGCGAGCGGCGCTTCCTCCAAGGCTACCACAGGGAATTCGCCATAAGGCTTACCGTCGAGTTCGACCCTTAGAACGCCGACTTGCTGCCCTGCGGCGATCGGCGCGAGCAGCGGTTGCTGTGTTTCGACGCTTGCCTTGAGTTTATCGGACACGCCTTTCGGCACGCTCAGGAAGAGATCCCGAGGAAAACCTGCCTTCACTGTGTTGGCGCTGCCTTTCCAGACCCGGACAGTCGAAACCGCCTGACCTTTCTCATAAAGCCGAACCGTGTCGTAGAACTGAAAACCGTAGTTCACGAGCTTCTGGCTTTCGGTGGCGCGCAAGGACTCCGAGTTGGTTCCAAGTACGACTGAAACCAGGCGGCGCGGTCCACGCCGGGCTGACGTGATCAGGCAATAGCCTGCGTTGTCGGTGTAGCCGGTTTTCATCCCGTCCACCGTGGGATCGACCCAAAGCAAGCGGTTACGGTTCGATTGAGTAATATTGTTGTACCGGTATTCCTTGAGTGAATAGTAAGGATAGTACTCGGGGAAATCGCGGATGATTGCGTTTGCCAGCAATGAAAGGTCGTACGCGGTCGTGTAATGCTGCGGGTGCGGCAGGCCGGTGGAATTCATGAAGTTCGTGTTCTTCATGCCGAGGCGCTGCGCTTCCCGGTTCATCATCTGAGCAAACACTTCTTCTGTGCCTGCGATCGCCTCAGCGAGCGCGACGCATGCATCGTTACCGGACTGCACGATCATCCCTTTAATCAGGTCTTCTACGACAACCGGCTTGGTCGGCTCGATGAACATGCGTGAGCCTTCGCTTTTCCAGGCGCGCGTCGATACCGGAACGACCTGGTCGGGCTTCAGCGTCTTCTGCTTCAGAGCGCTGAACGTCAGGTATGCAGTCATCAGCTTCGTCAGCGACGCGGGCTCGATACGCTGGTTGGGATTTTGAGACACCAGCATCTGTGCGCTGTTAAAGTCTGTAAGCACAAATGCTTTAGCCGCAATCGGTGGCGGGTTCGGAACGCCCGACGGTTGCGCAAAGAGAGCGCCAGGCAGGAGAGTGAAAATGAGCGCGTAAATGACTCGCATGAGGATCGCAAAAAAGGCGACATTATAGGGTCTCTGGGTTGCAAGGTACCCCATAAGCTGGAAGAATTCGCGCTCTCAAGCATTCGTGATTGCGATGACTTTCAGACGGAACTTTTTTGCGACGTGCGTTGCGATTGTGCTCAGCATGTCAACCGCTGCAGCACAAGGCGTCAAGGCCGTAAACGCGTGGGCGCGGGCCACCGCTCCGGGCCAAACGAACGCGAGCGTTTATCTCGACTTGACCAGCGACAGCAATGCGGCAGTCGTCGGTGTCGGGAGTCCGGCTGCGGGCCATGCCGCATTGCATTCCATGACGATGTCGGACGGTGTTATGCGGATGCGGGCGCTTGCCCGCATCGACTTGCCCGCAGGAAAAACTGTGAACCTCTCGCAGAATGGCGTTCACGTCATGCTGGTAGACCTCAAAAAGCCGTTGAAACAAGGCGACAAGCTGCCGCTCGTGCTAAGTATTCAGTCCTCAGGGATGTCGCTGACGACGCTGAACATCGAGGCCGAAGTGCGCGGCATGGACGGTTCGCCGTCGCATCAGCACTGAAACCGTACCCCGGTGATGCGGTTTCCGGCGACTCCTGGCCGGTCGCAGACCGCAATTCGAATCGGCCAATCGCGACCCGATCGTGCTCACACGCTCGCGCCATTTCGTAACTGGTGGATTTCAGTTAACTGGCGGGGATCGGCGCAGCCGGGACCCTCTCGACCGCTTGAAAAGCGGGTGGGTATTCCCATATTCATTCCGTCGGCGCACTCCCGCGCCATCCTATTGAGGAGAAGTCATGGCTACTCTTACGCGCTTCGATGAGGCTTTCGATGATTTGCTGCGTGGGTTCTTCGTGCGTCCCGTGAGCTTCGAAGGCGGCAGCGGTCAGGCCGCGCCCGCACAGTTCCGCGTGGAAGTCGGTGAAAATGAGCAGGCGTACGTCCTCCGGGCTGAGATTCCCGGCGTCAAAAAAGACGATATCAACATCAGCATCGACGGCGACCAGGTCGCTATCAGTGCCGAGGTCAAGAACGAGAAAGAAGTGAAAGATGGCGAGCGAGTTCTTCGTTCCGAGCGTTACTACGGCAAGCTGTATCGGGCCTTTGCACTGGGTCAGCCAGTAGACGAGAATGGCGCCGGCGCGAAGTACACCGATGGCATACTTGAGCTGACACTCCCCAAAAAAGCGGCGACGCAAGCGAAGCGCATCGCCATTCAGTAACAAAAAGGCCGCCTCGCGCGGCCTTTTTTATCCAGGTGGCGCGTGCTGCGCTTTGCACCCTGAGTGCTTTCGGCCTGGGAAGCCGTTTTCAGCCGGCCCCCGACGATTTGGCTTTTTGCTTCACCGTTCAGCTAGTACGGCTTGTAAAATAAGCGCTCACTAACCGAGCACAGCCGTCGCATGCCGCCGACCAGCCTAGTAGACACGCCCTTAAAAGCTCGCATCCTCGCCGAAGCGCTGCCTTATATCCAGCGCTTTCACGGCAAAACAATCGTAGTGAAGTACGGCGGTAATGCGATGACGGACGAGAAGCTGAAAGAAAGCTTCGCGCGCGATGTTGTGCTGCTCAAGCTGGTTGGCATGAACCCCGTGATCGTTCATGGGGGAGGCCCGCAAATCGATGACCTTCTGAGGCGCGTAGGCAAGAAGGGCGAGTTCGTGCAGGGTATGCGCGTGACGGACGCCGAGACGATGGACATCGTCGAAATGGTCCTTGGCGGTCAGGTGAACAAGGAGATCGTCCATCTAATCAACCGTCATGGCGGACACGCAGTGGGGCTTACCGGTAAGGACGGCGCATTCATCCGCGCAAAGAAAATGATGGTGCGGGGTCCGAACGACAGCGACGGCCTGATCGACATCGGCCAGGTGGGCGAAGTGGAGGCAATCGATCCCAAAATAGTAGAGACGCTATTTGCGGGCGGGTTCATACCGGTCATTGCGCCGATCGGATTCGGTAGTCGAGGCGAGTCGTACAACATCAATGCCGATCTGGTTGCGGGAAAAGTTGCGGAGATCCTGAAGGCCGAGAAGCTCGTTGTGCTGACGAACACCGCGGGTGTTCTGGATAAGAACGGCAATCTGCTCACCGGCCTGACCGCGCGTAAGGTCGATGACCTGTTCGCGGATGGTACGATACACGGCGGCATGCGTCCCAAAATCAGTTCGGCCCTGGACGCCGTCAAGAACGGCGTGAATACCTGCCATATCATCGACGGTCGCGTAGAGCATGCCTTATTGCTCGAGGTCCTGACGAGCGAAGGTGTCGGCACGTTGATACGCAGGCGCTGAGGTGAATCGCCTCGCTGCGGCTCCCGTGCGCAGATCGGGGCGGGCACATGCCGACGCGACGTGGACTAGAACGTGGATATTTGATTTGGACAACACGCTACACGATGCAACGCCCAACATTTTCCCGCACATCAACCGCGCGATGACCGAGTATCTTCAGTCGGCGCTTGGGCTCGATGCCGATTCGGCAAGCGAGCTTCGGCGGAATTATTGGAAACGCTACGGTGCGACACTGCTGGGTCTGATGCGCCACCACGGCACGGACCCTTACCATTTTCTCTGGCACACACACCAGTTCACGAATCTCGCGAGCATGGTCGTGCGTGAACCGCTGTTGCGCTCCACACTGCGCCGTTTGCCTGGGCGCAAGTTTGTGTTTTCGAATGCGCCGGTGCATTACGCACGCGCCGTGCTGAAAGCCCTTGGGATAACAGATCTGTTCGATGCAGTCTTCGCGATCGAGAGCACGCGTTATCGTCCCAAGCCTGACGCTCACGGTTTTCTGCGCCTCGTACGGACTAACAATTTACGTGCGCAGCGCTGTATCATGGTCGAGGACACTCTCGTTAACCTGCGCACAGCAAAAAAGCTGGGGATGAAAACGGTGTGGGTGTCGCGTGAGAAGCGTGCACCCTGCTATGTCGATGTCAAGATCTCGAACTTGAGCGAGCTGCGACGAAGATTGCCGCAGCTCGCTTGAACCGCGGGGGGGCGATGGCAAGGACGGGTGAGAGAAAAACTCAAATACTGCAGGTGCTCGCGCACATGCTCGAGAATCCAGCGTCGGAGAAAGTAACGACGGCGGGACTCGCAGCGAAGCTCGACGTCTCGGAAGCAGCGCTTTATCGCCACTTCACCGGGAAAGCGCAGATGTACGAAGGGCTGATCGAGTTCATCGAGCAAACAGTGTTTGCGCTGATAAACAAGATTACGACCGAAGAGAAGAGTGGCACGCGTCAGGTAGAGGCTATTGTCGGGGTGCTTCTAGGATTTGCGCAGAAGAACCCCGGGATGACCCGCGTACTGATAGGCGATGCGCTGGTCCACGAAGACGAACGCCTGCAGGCGCGCATCAATCAGTTGCTCGACCGCCTGGAGGCCGCGCTGAAACAAGCGATACGCTTCGGCGTCACACAACAGGAACTCGCAGCAGAAACGGATGCTGCCGCCTGCGCCAATCTGATCCTCAGCTTTGTCACCGGGCGTTGGCACCAGTTCGCAAAAAGCGGTTTTCGGCGCGACCCGGTCGAGCTGTGGAATCGCCAATGGCGTCAACTGATGGAAGGCGTCGCTGCGTGACGAGGCTTCGCCAATTTAAAGGAACACGTCGATGACCGATATGACCACCCGGCAAATCGCCCAATTGCTACTTGGCATTGCACGCGCTCAACATGCAATCGTCGAGGCTATCGAGAGCTCGAAAGCAGGGTTCAAAGCGACGCACGTACGTCCAGTCATCGAGACGGCCGCTCGCATACGTACGAATCGACCGGAGACACTTGCCGAGTATCCGTCGCGCTTGTTAATGCAGATGCTGGGCCGGACCGCTCCTGATACGGAGACCGTGTTGCGCGATCTGGAGAAATTACTGGCTGCACCCGCCGCGGCCCAAGCACCGGCCCGCGCAGTCGGATAACTACGACTATCCGCGCGCGCTCGCAGACATGCCCTCAGGCGCCTTGGCGCACACCGCGCATGCCGGATCCTTGCTTAGTCGTATCGTTCGCAATTGCATCGTCAACGCATCAACCAGTAAAAGGCGGCCTGCCAGCACTTCCCCCGCTCCAGCCAGCAACTTGAGCGCTTCTGCTGCCTGAATTGTTCCAATGATTCCTGTGACAGGCGCGAATACTCCCATGATCGCGCATGGGGTATCCTCGTTTTCACCAGCGTCAGGAAAGAGACAAGCGTAGCAGGGTGCGTCGTCTCGCCGCATGTCGAACACGGCGACTTGGCCGTCGAAGCGCACCGCGGCGCCGGACACAAGCGGCTTCCGGTGAAGTACGCAGGCGCGATTGACCGCGTTGCGGGTCGCAAAGTTGTCGCTGCCATCAAGAACTACATCGGCGTCAGCGACGAGTTCCGCGATGCGGTCTTCGCCGGCACGTTCCGTCACAGCCACGACTTCGACCTCCGGATTGATCGAAGCAAGCGTCGCCTGAGCCGATAAGGCTTTGTACGTCCCGATCGAGTCCGTGCGATGTACGATCTGTCGCTGCAGATTGGTGAGATCAACTTTGTCACCGTCGCAGATCGTGATGTGCCCGACGCCGCCCGAAGCAAGATAAAGAGCTATAGGCGACCCGAGCCCGCCTGCGCCGATTAGCAGTGCACGCGAGGCGAGCAGACGCTGCTGGCCCTCGATGCCAACTTCGGGTAACAGGATGTGGCGGCTGTATCGGAGGAGTTGGTCGTCGTTCATGCCGTCAGCGCCGATTCTCGGAGCGGTGTAAAAGAAAACGCCCGGGTGTTTGCCCGGGCGTTTTGGTGATGTGCCAGCCTAGTTGACTTTCGCTGTCGTCGCGGTGCCCCGGGTCTTTAGGAAAGACACAGCCTCGTTCAATTCATAGTCGTTCTTCGACACAATTTCTCCTGGTTCCGGCTTGAGCGTCTTTTCATCAACGTCCTGCGGGCGCGGCGTGGGTTTGAAGTTGAATTTCTGCACCGCGGTGGCAACGGCTTTGTCTTTGTCTTTGTCAGTGGTAGCCGAATCGATCAAATGCTTAGTCAGATCGGCTTCGCGTAGTTTCAGTCCGCGATCGGAGACCGCGTCTTCGAGCGGGATGTCGGGCGTAATCCCCTTCGCCTGAATCGAGCGTCCGCTCGGTGTGTAATAGCGCGCAGTCGTAAGCTTGATCGCCGTATTGTTCCCGAGCGGTAGGATCGTCTGTACCGAGCCTTTGCCAAAAGTCTGCTGCCCCATGACAACCGCTCGCTGGTGGTCCTGCAGTGCCCCTGCCACGATCTCCGAGGCCGAAGCCGAACCCCCATTCACCAGCACCACCATAGGAACACTCTTCACTTCAGCCGGAAGCTTCTTGAGATAGTCGTCCTTGAGGCGCCCGCGCAGGTAGTGCTCGGGGCTCGCATTGAGCTTCATGCGCGCGTCTTCAGTGCGGCCATCGGTATACACGACGAGGGCGTTCTGCGGCAGGAAGGCTGCGGAAACCGCGACTGCCCCGTTCAGGAGACCGCCCGGATCATTGCGAAGATCGAGAACGATCCCTTTCATGGCGCCCTGGTTCTGCTTGAACAGGGTGTCGATTGCGCGAGCCAATGATTCACCGGTCTGCTCCTGAAACTGGCTTACACGGAAATAGGCAATACCCGGCTCGATCAACTTCGACTTTACGCTCTGGATCTTGATAACGGCGCGAGTAAGCGTGACCACGACGGGCTTGGTCTCCCCTTTACGCACGATGGTCAGTGTGATGTTCGTATTGGGCTTGCCGCGCATGCGCTTTACAGCATCATTGAGCGTCATGCCCTTGACCGAGGTGTCGTCTAACTTGACGATCAAGTCGCCCGATTTAACGCCAGCGCGGGACGCAGGTGAGTCATCGATCGGAGAAACGACTTTTACGAATCCGTCTTCCATGCCGACTTCAATGCCCAGTCCGCCGAATTCCCCCTGCGTGCCTACCTGCAGCTCGCGGAAGGCTTCCTGGTCGAGATACGCTGAATGCGGATCGAGCCCCGTGAGCATGCCGTTGATCGCTTCGGTGATGAGCTTTTTGTCTTCGACGGGCTCGACATAGTCGCTTTTCACCCTACCGAATACTTCAGTGAACGCGCGCAACTCCTCTATCGGCAATGGCAATGCGCTGCTGTCTCGCTGGGCGACCGCAGAAAAATTAAGGCTGATCGCAACGCCGATGAGCACGCCGACGACGATCAGACCGAATTGGCTGAATTTGTTACGCATCAAGAACCCCCTAATGGCACGCAGCGATGGCCGTGCAGGCATTTACCTTACGCTCACCAATGTGATGGGGCCGGAAAGGCCGGCCCTCGTGCCTGATCTGAAAGTATAAACCTGAATCCGGATTAAAAACGCGTTCGCCGACCGGTTGCGAGCCATTTGCCGCCACGAATAATCGCCGACTTGCTTCAATACTTCTGCTGGCGACGCTACGGGAGCTGTCAAACCCGCCGGCGTGTTCGACGAACAACTGGTAGCCTGACCAGCGCATTCTCCGCCGTGGAGCGCAATTGAGGAGTCTTTCTAGACGCCAGCCATGTTGCTGGTGGACCCCCAAACCGGTCCCCGAGTTCCCGTGCAAGCGGCCAGCGGTTCCAAGGCCGTATTGGGGGTCCGCAAGCCTCAACTGAAGGTGACGAGCGTGTTACCCGTCATCTCGGCCGGTTTCGGCAGGCCCATCATCGTAAGAAGTGTGGGTGCGACGTCCTGGAGCGCGCCGCCGTGAGAGACACTTGCCTGGCGGCCGATATACAGCAGCGGTACTTCGTTCAAGGTATGGGCGGTGTGCGCTTGGTGAGTTTTGGGGTCCGCCATCATCTCCGCGTTGCCATGGTCGGCTGTGATCAGCACCTCACCACCGGTTTCGCGCATTGCCGCCACGACGGCTCCAATGCACTTGTCGAGTACTTCGATCGCGGCCTTGGCGGCTTCGAGGTTACCGGTGTGCCCCACCATGTCACCATTGGCGTAATTGCAGACGATTGCATCGTACTTGCGGGTCCGGATCGCTGCGACGAGCTTTTCTGTGACCTCCGGCGCACTCATCTCGGGCTTCAGATCGTAAGTGGCCACCTTGGGCGAGGGCACGAGGATACGGTCTTCCCCGGGAAAGGGCGTCTCGACGCCGCCGTTCAAAAAGTAGGTGACGTGTGCGTATTTCTCCGTTTCGGCGATCCGAAGCTGCTTGAATCCGAGGCTCGAAATGTAATCGCCGAAGCCGTTTGCGATGGATTGCGGAGGGAACGCTGACGGAATATGCGCATAGTCTTCGCCATACCTCGTAAGCGTGCAGAAGTAGGCCATCTTGGGCACGCGCGGGCGCTCGAAGCCCTGAAAACCCGGATCGGTCAATGCGGTCGTTAGCTGCCGCGCGCGATCGGCGCGGAAATTCATGAACACCACCGCGTCGCCATCCTTCATCTGAACAGGTGTGTCCTGAGACGGGACGATCGCGGTCGCCTTTACGAATTCATCTGATTCGCCGCGCGCGTAAGCCGCTAGGAGTCCTTCCACCGCACTCACCGCCAGGAACTGCCCCTTACCCTGCGTGATCACATCGTAGGCCTGTCTTACACGGTCCCAGCGCTGGTCGCGATCCATCGCGTAATAGCGTCCGCAGATCGATACGGTGCGACCCACTCCGAGTGCCCGATAGCGGTCTTCCAGCCCCTGGAGTGAAGCTTGTGCGCTTTTAGGGGGCGTATCGCGGCCATCGAGAAAAGCATGCACATAAAGATTCTTGACGCCGCCCTCGGCGGCCATCTTCAGCATGGCGTGTATCTGTGACTCGTGGCTATGCACGCCGCCTGGCGAGACGAGTCCTAATACGTGTAGAGCGCTGTTGCGACCGGCCTCGACAGCCCGCCTCAGCGTCGGGTTCTCAAAAAACTCGCCGGTCTCGATCGCGTGCTCGATCTTGGTGTAATCCTGGTAGACCACACGGCCCGCGCCGATATTCATATGACCGACTTCAGAATTGCCCATCTGCCCCGTGGGTAATCCGACCCATTTCTCCGAAGCATCGATGGTCGTGTGGGGATAGGTATTCCACAGGAAATTCCACTGGGGTTTGCGTGCCTGACAAATTGCATTGTCGTCGCACTCTTCGCGGTAACCAAAACCGTCGAGGATAATCAGGAGAACCGGAGTGACAGGCATGAGGGTGATTTAAGTTCGGTAAACTGCAGTGCCGTCATTTTAATCTAGTTCAGCTGGCGGACCCGTGACCGTTCCTACCGTCTGTTAGAATAGCGCGCCCTAAGGCCGTAGACCCGAACGTGCGGTCACATCAGACGCTCAATGGAACATTTTCTCGTTTTTCTCCAGAAGAACCCCATGAACATCGCGCTGCTCGGCGCGGTTCTCGTGTCGGGAGGCATGCTGCTATGGCCCTTCATTGCAAGATTGATGCGACCCGGCCAGGAGGTAGGGCCTACAGAAGCGGTGCAACTCATCAATCGTCGCGACGCGGTGGTTTTAGATGTTCGAGATGCCGCAGACTATAAGTCCGGCCATATCACCAATGCGCGTCACATGCCTGAAAGCGAGCTCGACTCTCGTGCCAAGGAGCTGGAAAAAATGAAATCCAGGCCGATCATCGTGAGCTGCGCACGCGGAAACCGCTCCGCAAATGTCGCGGCCCGCTTGCGTAAACTTGGCTTCAATGAAGTTTTTTCCCTTCGAGGGGGGCTTGCCGCGTGGCAAACGGCGAACATGCCGTTGGAGAAATCGTGAAGGTTCTGATGTATACCACTGCGGTTTGCCCATACTGTGTTATGGCAGAGCGGCTACTCGTCTCGAAAGGTGTGGTGATTGAAAAAGTGCGGGTCGATCTCGAGCCGGCACGACGCGCGGAAATGATGGAAAAAACAGGCCGCCGGACTGTTCCGCAGATTTATATCGGCGAAACCCATGTCGGTGGCTACGATGATCTTGCGGCCCTCGATCGCGCAGGCAAGCTGGACCCGCTGCTCAAGCCGGCGGAATAGCAACCTAATGGAAATACGAAAATGAGCGAACAGCAACAGCCTGTACAGCAACCTCAGGCGCAGCAGCCGCTATTTGGAATCGAAAAGATATATCTGAAGGACATGTCGCTCGAATTGCCTAACGCGCCTCAGGTTTTCTTCGAGGGTGAAGCGCCGCAGATCGAAGTGAACATCCACAATGAGGCTGCAGGAATGTCGCAGGAAGGCTTGTTCGAGGTGGTTCTGACGATCACGGTCACGGCAAAGATCCAGGACCGCACGGTGTTCCTCGTAGAAGCAGCACAGGCCGGAATCTTCCAGATTCGCAACGTACCGCAGCCAGATCTGGAAGCCGTGCTCGGTACGCTGTGTCCGAATACGCTATTGCCGTATGCGCGAGAAGCGGTAGCGAGTGTTGTGCAACGCGCCGGTTTTCCGCCGGTAACTCTGCAGCACATGAACTTCGACCTCGTATACCAGCAGCGCATGCAGCAGATGCGCGAACAGCAGTCCGCTGCGACAGCACCTCAGCATACGCATTGATCGTGATGCGGCGTGCAAGAATAGTGCGGGGCTGGGTTATCTGGCTCATACTGTGTTCGGCGCCCGCCGTCGCACTGGACTTTCGCGCGGTCGCGGATCCAGTCGCCATTCTTTACGACGCGCCCTCAGCGAAATCCGGCAAACTCTATGTTGTGAATAAGGGTTATCCGTTGGAGGTTGTAGTGACAGTCGAAGGGTGGGTAAAGGTGCGGGACGCGAACGGCAGCTTCGCGTGGGTCGAGAGCAAGCAACTCACAGACAAACGAACGGTCATGGTGAAAGTCCCGACTGCCCAGGTCCGGCAAAAACCCGACGACAATGCTCCGATTGCGTTTCAGGCTCAGCAAAGCGTGCTATTGGAGCTTGTCGATGTGAGCGGCGGGTGGTTGCAGGTGCGCCATCGGGACGGTGGTACTGGTTTCGTCAAAGCCCAGCAGGTCTGGGGCGCCTGAATACCTAGAGACATGAAGATCGCGGTCTTGGGCGCCGGCGCCTGGGGCACAGCTATCGCGATCAACCTCGCGCAGCGTCTCGCGGTTGCCTTGTGGGTGCGAAACACCCAGCAGTGTGCATCTATGCGTGAGCTACGAGTCAATGAGCGTTACTTTCCAGGTCACGCTCTCCCGCATAACTTACACGTTACCGAGGACATCGACGTTGCACTCGAAGGTGCGGACTATGCCTTGCTTGCGGTAACTGCCACGGGACTTCGTGAAACGTTGCGGCGCGTGGCCTCTCACTCTTCTCCGCGGTCGCTTATCTGGCTGTGCAAGGGCTTCGAGCCTGGCCGCGCTTTACTTCCACATCAGGTTTGCAGCGAGGAAATCAGCGGAATCAGCGAATGCGGCGTTCTGTCAGGACCGAGCTTTGCCGAAGAAGTCGCGCGGGGTTTGCCTACTGCGGTCACGCTCGCTTCATCCTCGGCACAGTTCGCGCGCGATGCCTCGCGTGCGTTGCACAGTCCGAATTTCCGCGTCTATTCGAGCGATGATCTGATTGGCGTCGAGGTCGCGGGGGCAGTGAAGAATGTCATGGCGATTGCTGCTGGGATTTCCGATGGCCTTCAATACGGGTATAACGCGCGCGCTGCGCTTCTTACACGGGGTCTCGCAGAAATCACGCGTCTGGGCGTAGTGCTCGGCGGACGCCCGCAAACCTTCATGGGCCTCGCGGGAGCGGGGGATCTCATACTCACCTGCACAGGCGATCTTTCTCGCAATCGTCGAGTCGGTCTCAAGCTCGCGCAAGGTGAGCCGCTCGAGGCGATACTCACTCAGCTCGGACACGTAGCGGAGGGCGTCAACACTGCGCGTGAGTTACAGCGCATCGCGGAGCGGCTCGGCGTCGACATGCCCATAACGCGAGCCGTGTGCCGGGTGCTGGACGATCACACGCAGGCCCGCAGCGCTGCTGATGAGCTGCTGCAGCGAGAGCCCAGACCCGAGCGCTGAGCCGCTGCGCGCGTCAGGCTTAATCCGCCTCTCGAATTTCTCTTGTGATGTAAGTCTTTATTGGGAGCGCATGTGCTCTCCTTGTCTTTTCACGCTCTGCAAAAGCCGGTACCGTCAGAGCCGATTACAAGCGGTGTATTGAATAGAACGCCTAAAGCAGCAGGGCTATCAGGGATTTAAATGGCGCAGAAAGGTGAAAAACTCCGTCTCGGGGAGATCCTCGTACGTCAGAACGTACTCACGGAAGAGGCGCTTGAGCTTGCTCTGGGCGAGCAGAAGAACAATCCGCGAAAACTCGGCCGCGCGCGCCGTCTTGGACGTGTGCTTGTTGAGCGCGGGTATGTAACCGAAGAAACAGTCGCTGAAGCGCTGGCGGTGCAGCTCGAGCTTGCATACATCGACCTCAAGCACCACGCGATCAAGCCGGAGATCGCACAGCGCTTATCCGAGACACAAGCGCGGCGTTTCCGGGCGCTACTCCTGGACGATGACGGCAAGATGGCGATGGTGGGCATGTCGGACCCCACTGACCTCAACGCGTACGATGAGATTGCGCGGGTGCTGCACCGCGAAGTTCGCGTAGCCGTGGTGACTGAAACGCAGTTACTAGGAACCATTGATCGCATATACCGCCGTACCGGAGAAATCACGGGGCTCGCGCGCGAGCTCGGGGCGTCTCTCGCTGATGCGCCGATCGATTTTGGTACTGCCGCGGAGACGCCCGGCATCGAGGAAGCGCCGGTCGTCAAACTGCTGCAATCGGTGTTCGAGGACGCAGCGCAGGTCCGGGCCTCGGACATTCACATCGAGCCGCAGGAAAGCAAAGTAGCGATTCGTTTTCGCATCGACGGGATGCTTTCGCTGCAGACCGAAGCCGAAGCGCGCATCAGCTCTGCACTGGTGCTGCGGCTGAAGCTCATGTCGGGACTGGATATCTCTGAAAAGCGGCTGCCGCAGGACGGCCGTTTCAGCGTTACAACGCGTAACAGACGCATGGACGTGCGCATCTCGACTATGCCGACCCAGTTCGGCGAATCGGTCGTGATGCGGTTGTTGAACCATGACGGCGGCGTCTTGACGCTGGACAAGATTGGCATGCCGTCGCACATGCTAGACCGAGTACAAGCCGTCTTACGGCGGCAGAGCGGGATGATATTGGTGACCGGACCCACGGGTAGCGGCAAGACCACGACGCTCTATGCGGCACTCGCCTCGATCAATACGCCCGAACGTAAGATCGTTACCGTGGAAGACCCCGTCGAATATCGACTGCCGGGCATCAATCAGGTGCAGATACACGACAAGATCGAGCTCACATTCGGTCGCGTGCTGCGGTCGGCTTTACGTCAGGATCCGGACGTCATACTCGTTGGCGAGATGCGCGACAAAGAGACTGTGGAAACGGGCCTGCGTGCTGCCATGACCGGTCACCTCGTACTCTCCACCCTACACACCAACGACGCACTCACCACGCCGATCCGTCTGCTCGATATGGGCGCCCCTCGATTCATGGTTGCTTTTTCATTGCAGCTCGTTATCGCGCAGCGCCTGATGCGGCTCGTGTGCGAGAGCTGCGCGGAACCCTATGAACTTCTTGCTGGCGAGCGTGAGTGGCTGTCCGAAGAGGCACGCTTGTCGTCCGAGGGTGCCCGATATCTCAAAGGCAAAGGTTGCTCTCACTGCAATGGCAGCGGTTACCTTGGCCGATCGGGCGTTTACGAGATGCTGGAAATGACGAGGCCCGTCGTGGAAGCGGCGAATCGCGAGGATCCAGCCGCATTCATAGCGGCCGCGACACACGAAATGGCAGGGAACACCTTGCGCAGGCACGCTGCCTCGCTCGCGGCAGCCGGCAAAACGACTGTCGAAGAGGCGATTCGTGTGACCAGCCAAGTGGAAGACTAGGTACTAGTCGTGCCTTATTTCGCTTACAAAGCGCGCAATGGAGAAGGGGCGCTCGTCGAAGGCGTGCTTGAGAGCGCGGACAGTGGTGGCGCCGCATCTCAGCTGTTCGGTCTTGGCGTCACTCCAATCGACATCCGGCCTTCGGCGGCTCCAGCTTCGGGAGGCGCCTCTTCACTCGGCACCTTGTTCAACGCAAAGATTGATGTCGTCGACTTGATGCTGTTCAGTCGGCAAATGCATGCTTTGCTCAAAGCCGGCGTCCCGATCATGCGGGCTTTGGCAGGCTTGCAAGAATCGACAGGCAATAAGGTTTTTGCAGAGGTGATCAGTGACTTGCGGGAAGGCCTCGATGCCGGGCGTGAGCTCTCGGCATCGCTCAAGCGGCACCCAAAGGTGTTTTCGCCGTTTTATGTGAATATGGTGAGCATTGGCGAAATGACCGGCCGCCTGGAAGAGATCTTTCTCCGTCTATTTCACCACCTGGAGTTCGAGAAATTCATGGCGGAACAGGTCAAGGCGGCGACACGTTATCCGACCTTCGTCCTGATGACCATGGGTGCAGCCATCATCGTTATCAACGTCTTCGTCATCCCGGCATTTGCAAAGGCCTATAAGGGTATGCATGCGAAGCTGCCCTGGCTGACGCAAATGCTGATTGGCTTCTCCGATTTTATGACCACATGGTGGCCGCTGCTACTATGCGGTGCACTCGGTTCGTTTTTTGGTTTTCGCTATTGGAGCCGGAACGCGGCAGGAAAGCTCGTTTGGGATGAGGCAAAACTAAAAATTCCGATTGCCGGGAAGATCATACTCAAGGCGACGCTTGCGCGATTCAGTCGTAGCTTCGCGCTGGCCAGCCGCAGCGGTGTGCCGATCGTGCCTGCTTTAACCACGGTTTCCCAAACCGTCGACAACGATTTCATCGCGAAGAAAATTCTCGAGATGCGCGAAGGCGTCGAACGCGGTGAATCATTCCTTCGAACCGCTGCTGCTTCGCGCGTGTTCACCCCTGTCGTGCTGCAGATGATCGCGGTAGGTGAAGAGTCCGGCGCACTTGACGAGCTGATGCAGGAGATCGCTGATATGTACCAGCGCGAGGTCGAGTACGAGCTCAAGACATTGTCATCTCAAATCGAGCCGATTCTGATCGTGTCACTCGGCGTGCTCGTGCTGATACTTGCTCTCGGCGTATTCCTGCCCATCTGGGATCTTGGATCCAACATGACGAAGCCGTGATTTGCTGAGCGCGCGTTTTCAGCTGACGGACGGCCCGCATCTGCGTATCAAGTGCGACAAAAGTGTGTTGTCTTAGCACCTCACGTTAGCTACGATTCGCGACATAATCGTTTCATTGGTTGTCAAGTGCCAAAGAAGCGACGAGCTTTACCGCTCGTAGGAACGTTGCAGTGACGAGTGCATTTTGACGCGCGATACGTGAGACTTTTTTCTATCACACCTGGGGGCAAGAAATGAGAGCAAAGCAGCAGGGGTTTACGCTGATCGAACTTGTGGTCGTCATCGCGATTCTCGGCATACTCGCCGCGGTAGCGCTTCCCAAATATGTGAACCATGTGAAAGAGGCCCGCTCGGCGGCAATGAACGGGCTCGCCGGCGGGCTCCGCTCGGCTGTAGCGCTGGTGCAATCGCGTTATATCGTCACTGGCCAAATTGTATCGCCCGTGGTCATGGCAGACGGTTCGAGCGTAGTGGTGACGGCAGGCGCGAACGGAGGCATCCCCACGGTT
>JAQGNH010000069.1 GCA_028291945.1 Betaproteobacteria bacterium | reverse complement strand
GTGTGCTCGCCCAGGAGCGGAGCGGCTGAGCGCAGTCCGGCGACCGTGCGCGAAAAGCGGAAAGGCGGACCGTTATAGATCGTTTCACCCATCTCTGCGTGCTTGAGCTTGATCCAGTGCCCCCGATGCGCGAGCTGCGGATCGCGTGTGATCACGTCTTCAGCGTTCTGGACGACACCGGCCGATACGCCTCTCGTCTGCAGCGCTGTCATGAGTTTTTCCGCTTCCCACTTGGCGGTCTCGGCGCCGATGAAGGTGTCGAGCTCATCGCACGCGCTGCGCCGTGCAGCGACATTGTCCCAGCGCGCTTCGTGAGCCCATGACGGCGAGCCGAGCACTTCGACGAGCATGGTCCACTGTGCATCGTCCATGACGGCAATTGCGATCCAACGATCTTCGCCGGCGCAAGGATAGACTCCATGCGGCGCAGCCCACGGATGCTGATTGCCGCTGCACGCCTGGTTGTGTCCGTTCACCGTGTAATCGAGCAAGGTCGGGCCGAGTAGCGCAGTCATCGGTTCCACCTGCGCCAAGTCGATCTGCTGTCCTTTGCCGGTGCGCCGCCGATAGCGCAACGCGGCAAGCACGGCGAAGGCCGCGTGCGATGGATTAGGGATATGGTCAGGATAGTTGGTGCCGGTTCCGACCGGCGCGCGGCCGGGAACGCCGGTGAGATAGGTCAGCCCCGTCAGCGCAGCAATGCTGGCCCCATAGCCGAGGTAATTGGTTTCCGGTCCTTTCTGTCCATTCATCGACATCGAGAGGTAAATGATGTCGGGCTTCAGCGCCTGTACTTCCGCATAGCCGAGGCCAAACCGTTCCATGACGCCCGGCGTGAAGTTGTTCGCGACAATGTCGGTCTTCGCGATCAGCTTCTTGACAAGATCCAGCGCGCGCGGATGCTTCATGTTGATCGTGATGCTGCGCTTGCTCGTGTTGCGGTCCGCGAAGTAACCGCTGCGATTCACGCCTTTCTTCTTGTCCTTGAAAGGACCGCCGGTGCGGAGCTGATCGAGCGCTTTCGTGCTTTCGATCTTGATCACGTTGGCGCCGAGATCGCCGAGTATCTTGGTCGCGTACGACCCGGCCCCGATCCAGCTGAAGTCGGTTACGCGCACACCTTCGAGCGGGAGGTGGCTCACGAAGTGACTCCCGCGGAGTGGAGCAGCGAAAGCGCGGCACTGTCCACGCCGATCTCACTGAACACCTTGGCGTTGTGCTCACCCAGCCGCGGAGCGGATCGTTGAATACGCCACGGCGTTTCGGACAATTTGTACGGTGCTCCCGGCGCGAGCATCGGTTCGCTGCGAAGATGATGCATGAGCTCGACGAAATAGCCGCGATGTTTGAGCTGCCGGCTCTGAAGAACATCCGCGGGTGTGTTGACCGGCGCAATCGGAACGTGATGGCGCTGTCCCTCATGGAAGAGATAGGCTTTGGTGCGTGTTTTCGACCACGGGAGAAAGATCTGCCTGAAAATGCGCTTCGCGTCTTCGGTTCGCAGGTATTCGGGATTTCTCCATTCCTCGCCTAGCAAGCTCTCCGCTCCTGCGACGTTCTCTTTAATGAGCCACTGCACGGTGCGCGACCAGAACTTGTTTTCGCCGATGCCTCCGGCCAGCATGTAGATGTGGCCGTCCTGGCACTCGAACATGCCGTACCCGGCAAAGCGGCCTTCGCCTCCGGCGCGCTTGCGTATCGTGCCTTCGAGGTCATAGAACTGCACGGCGTTTTCCTGTCCCAGCACCACGCATTCCTGCATCGAGATATCGACGTGCTGTCCGCGCCCTGACTGTTCGGCCTCCAGCACGGCAATCATCGCGGAGACTGCGCCGTACATGCTGGCGCACATGTAAGCCTGATTGCCGTAGGCGCGCGTCGGCGGGGCGTCGGGGTAGCCGCCAATATAGAGCATGCCGCCGAGCGCGAGCGCGACGAGATCCTGCGCGTCGTACTGGGCATACGGTCCCGACTGACCGAACGCCGTGATGCTTGCCATCACGAGCTGCGGCCGCAGCGTGCTGAGTTGCTCGTACGCAAGCCCTCGCGACTGCATGACGCCGGGCACTTCCGTCTCGATGACGACATCGGCCGTCCTTACAAGCTTGCGAAAAAGATCCTGCCCGCTTTGCGTATCGAGATCCAGCGTGATCCCGCGCTTGCTCGTATTGTGGTACGCGTACGAAAGACTGCGCTCGAGGCCCGGCGTATTGTCGATGTAGGGCGGTTCGTGCCGCAGGCGCGTGCCTGCCGGAGGCTCGATGAGTATGACGTCGGCGCCGAGATCGCCGAACATTTTTCCGCAGTAGTTGCCCATCGGGCCCGACAGGTCGAGCACACGCAGTCCCTCGAGCGCGGCGGGCGGGTCTGTCGCAGAAGGTGTGTTCGTCATGGGCAGTAGGTTGAAGGCGCGCGGCTAGAAGCTCTCAACTCCGGTTGGTCCTAAGCATGTTACGGCGCCTCCGAGGCAAGGCGCGGTAACCGACTGTCATCGCGAGGAGCACAGCGACTTGGCTGCCATTCTGCAGCCACTTCTGCCAGCGAACGAACAGAGAGAAACCGAGGTTTCCCTCCGTAACCTTCCTTCCTCGTACGCTCGCAACGGGTAGCGGAGCGGTCGGGTGCTTCCAATGCCCAACCACGGCGTGGTGGGCGTGCACTCCATCCCTCGCAATGACACCTGAGACATGCCAGTGCGTGGCTAGAGTCGCGCTGTGCCAGTTTACGTGCGGTCGGCTAAGCATGGAAGAAGAGTTTCGTTATCGATTCAGAACGTTTTGTTCTCGATCGCGTGAGCCGTGGCAGCTGCATTCGATCGCTGTAATATCAGGTTCGTTCTAGAGGAGGCCGACCATGCTGAGGCAGCGCCTTGCCGAGTTCGTGATCGACACTCGCATCGATGACATCCCGTCCAAGTGATGGACGGCGCGCGATGTAATATTCCAAATTACCGCGGACGACATAAGAAGACCGTTCATGTTTCGACCAGCTCACACGGACGGTTTTAACTTAGTTTGCCCTGACCGAAGTCGAGCTTTCAATATTGGTCGTCCTGAGCTCATCAAGCAATCGCGCGCGAAGCTCGACTGAGAGGCAGCTATGAAAATCGTGGTGCTCGACGATTATCCCGACGTGTTCCGCAACAGTGCGAGCTTTCAGCGGCTGAAAGATCACGAGGTCGTGGTGTTTCGCGACACCGAAAAAAATCCGGACAAGCTCGCGGCACGCCTGAAAGACGCCGACGCGGTCGTGCTCACGCAGGAACGCACCGAATTTCCGCAGGCTCTCGTCGAAAATCTTCCGCGGCTGAAGCTGATCGCGCAGACCGGCAGCCACCGCCATCATTTCGATCGCGCCGCGTGCACGGAACACGGAATCCTCATCTGCGTCGCGCCCCCGGGCAGCACCAAGGCATATTCGACCGCGGAGCTGACGTGGGGTCTCATCATCGCGAGCCTGCGCCGCCTGCCGTACGAAGTGCAGCGCCTGAAGGAGGGCTACTGGCAAAGCACGATCGGCACTGAGCTTCACGGCAAAACCCTCGGGATCTACGGGCTCGGCAAAATCGGCGGCATGGTCGCCGAAGTGGGTAAAGCCTTCGGCATGAACGTGACGTGCTGGGGACGCGAAAACTCCAAGAAGCGAGCGCGGGAGAAAGGTTACGAAGTGCCGGACAGTTGTGAAGCGTTCTTCGCGGGTGCAGACGTTCTCACGCTGCATCTGTTTGCTGACGACAGTACGCGCGGCATCGTGATGGCCGCCGACCTTGCGTGCATGAAACCGACGTCGCTGCTCGTGAACACCGGCCGCATGCGACTCATCGAGGACGGCGCGCTTGTTGCCGCGTTGAACAAGGGACGTCCCGGTTTCGCTGCTGTCGACGTTTACGACGAAGAGCCGGTGCTGGGCGGAGATCACCCGTTGCTGAACATGCCGAATGCCCTGTGCACACCGCATTTGGGTTATGCGGTGCACGAGAAGTACGAGAGTTTCTATCGGGCAGCCGTCGACAACATACTCGCGTTTGCATCGGGCAAACCGGTGAACGTGTACAACCAGGAGGTGCTCGGAACGCACTGACAGTCGTATCGCGCTGCCCCGGGATTCGCCGCCTCGCGATGACAGTTTCAGCGGGTTCAGCACGAAGAACTTTTGAGGTTGGTCTCTAAAACATTCGATACGGTGATCGCAAGGAATAACGCGGCGTCGCAATCCGGAGTCCCCAAGGGCCATCGTTCGTAAACTAAGGACCTTCCATGCCAGGATTGACTGAAAGCATCGCGGACTTCGTCGCAGACACCGGAGCAAACGATTTTCCTGCGCAGGCGACCGAGAAAGCGAAGAAGATCGTCGCCGACACGTTTGCCTGCATCATTGCCGGCGCCGGCAGTGAGGTCGCGCGTCCGCTGATGTGTTACGTGCAGCGCGCGGGTGCGACGGGTGACCGGCCCGTGCTCGGCACCGGCGTACGCACATCTCCTGAGCTCGCCGCGATGGTCAACGGCACGTTCGGACACAGCCTGGACTTCGACGACGTGTTGCCAATGATGCCGGGCCATCCAAGCGCAATCGTTCTGTCGGCTGCGCTGGCGAGCATCGGCCGCACCAAAGTGACCGGACTGCAGCTGCTCGAGGCCTACGTCATTGGCATCGAAGTCGGCGCCAAGATCGGTCTCGGGATCACCAATGGTCACTACAATCGCGGTTTTCACGGCACGGGCACGCTTGGGATCTTCTCTGCCGCGGCAGCGCTGGCGAAACTCCACCGTCTCGAAGCGCCTATGATTCGCACCGTCATCGGGATTGCAAGCTCGATGTCGAGCGGACTGCGGCGCAACTTCGGCACCATGACGAAACCGCTGCACACGGGCTGGGCCGCGCGCAATGCCGTGGTCGCTGTCGAGCTTGCGCGCTGCGAATTCACGGCTGCACCCGATGTCCTCGAAGCGCGCTCGGGGTTCTTCGCCGCGTACGGTGTCGATCGCTCCGATGCTGGCGTCCCGTGCGACAAGCTCGGACGTCCCTATGCAATCGTCGACCCCGGCATTGCGCTCAAGAAATTTCCCTG
Source organism: Betaproteobacteria bacterium (assembly GCA_028291945.1). Lineage (GTDB taxonomy): Bacteria > Pseudomonadota > Gammaproteobacteria > Burkholderiales > SG8-41 > JAQGMV01. Next base: position 31,684 of record JAQGNH010000069.1, on the reverse strand, counting down.
CTATCACGGCTCGCAGCGCGCGATGCACGGTGTCCTGCAGTTGCGACAGAAGCTCGGGTTCACCGCGGAGACGCTGGAGCGTCTTGAATGCCGCATGCCACCCGGCGGTCTGCAGGTCCTGATCTATCCGGAACCGACGACGGGGCTAGAAGGAAAATTCAGCCTGCCGTACTCGCTTGCGGCCGGCGTGCTCGACGGAAAGTATTCGCTCTCGACGTTCTCCGATGCCGCCGTCAGCCGGCCCGCAGTGAAGGCGCTCCTGAAGAAGATCGACATCAAGGAGGATGCGCGCTGCGGCGGCGACGATCCGCTGATGGCAACACGTCCCGCAGGCGCCCGCGGCTTCGTCGAAGTGGAGGTGCATATGACGAACGGCCGCAGCGAAGTGATACGCGTCGATGCCGCACCCGGTCATCCGACACAGGAGCTCAGCTGGGAAGATATACGCCAGAAGTTCATGGACTGCGCCGCGCATGGACGCCTCGCATCGAGTCACGCCGAATGTGCGTTCGAGGCGCTCACGCGTCTCGAGGAGTGCGCGGACGTCAATGCGCTCGTCGATCTGCTCACGGTGCGTTGAACGATGATGAATATGCTCAGGCGCCGCTTAAAGCGTCTAACAAAATGGATCCCCTCATCCCAGGGTACGGGGGAGAGCGCGCAATGCAGGCGAGAGAGCCGGGGTTGGGTGAGGAGGAGCAGGCTGAAATGTTGTTGTGCGCCCTCAGCGTTGTTCCTCTCGATGTTTTTATGGACCCTGCTCGCAAGCGCCCGTGAGTCATCTTTTCCGAACAGACCGATACGCCTCGTCACTTCCGAAGTCGGCGGCAGCGCCGATATCGGCGCACGCCTGCTGGCGCACGGGCTCACCGGCAGGCTCGGGCAGCAGGTGATCGTCGACAACCGTGGCAGCGGCATCATCCCCGGCGATATCGTGGCGAGGTCGCGTCCGGATGGATACACGCTTCTGTTCTTCGGCGGGACGTTCTGGCTTCAGCCGCTGCTGCGCAAGAACGTGCCGTACGATCCGATCAGAGATTTTGCGCCGATCACGCAAGCCGTGATCTCGCCGACGATACTCGTTGTCCATCCGTCGCTGCCTGCATATTCGGTGAAAGAGCTGATCGCGCTCGCGAAAGCCAGGCCCGGAGAGCTCAACTACGCGATGGGCTCACCCGGTTCCAGCAACCATATCGGCGCCGAGCTGTTCAAGGCGATGGCCGGGCTCGATATCGTCGGCGTGGGCTACAAGGGGAACGGGCCGGCCGTGGGTGGCTTGCTCGCGTCGCAGGTCCAGCTCATGTTCGCGACCGGGGCCTCAGTCACGCCTCATATCAAAAGCGGCCGCCTGCGCGGCCTTGCGGTCGGCAGCGCAAACCCATCGCCGGTTGCGCCTGAGCTGCCGACGATAGCGGCGTCGGGTTTACCCGGGTACGAGTCCATTTCGATCACTGCTCTATTCGGTCCTGCGAAAACGCCACAGGCTATTATCGACCGGCTGAACCGCGAGAGCGTCAGCTATCTCAAGACCGCTGAAGCGAAAGAGCGCTTTCTGAACACCGGCGCAGAAGCCGCGCCCACCTCTCCTGAAGAACTGGGCGCCAAGGTGAAGGCAGAGATCTCGAAAATGGCGAAAGTGATCAAGAACGCAGGCATTCGCGCGGAGTAGCCCTGGAACTGTCCTGCGTATAATTGCAGCCCATACCTCAACGAAATCCCTGGCGGAAAATAGAATCGATGTCTTGGAACATCCTGAACGTTACCTCCTGCATGGCGGGTAACGCCGAGTCGATGTGTCGCGCGATAACCCGTTATATCGGCGAGAAGCTGGGCATCGAAACAACGTTCGTCGATGGAATGCCGTGGCCGGCACGCGAAGCACTCCTCGACCAGGGCCGCATTCACCTTTGCTGGATTTGCGGATTGCCCTATGTGTGGAAGGCGGACGCCGGGGCGGCAGTCGAATTGTGCGTAGTGCCGGTGATGCGGCACGAGCGATACGCGAACGAGGCGGTTTATTTTTCGGATGTCGTCGTGCGGCGCGACAGCAGGTTCAAGTCTTTCGCGGATCTGCGCGGCGCCTCCTGGGCGTACAACGAGCCGCGGTCGCATTCGGGGCATAACGTCGTGTGCCATTACCTGAACGGGATCGGCGAGACGTCGCGCTACTTCGGAGTCATCATCGAATCGGGCGCCCATCAAACGTCTCTCGAGATGATCCTCGGCGGAAGAGTGGACGCCTCCGCGATCGACAGCACGGTGCTGGAAGCGGAGCTTCGCCGTTTCCCGGAACTCGATTCTGAAATACGCATCGTCGCAACGCTCGGCCCGAGTCCGATGCCCCCATGGGTGCTACACAAGAGCGTGCCGCTCGAGCTGCGGGTAGCGCTACGCCGCGTGCTCCTCGAGATGCACGAAGACGCGGAGGCAAGCGGGATCCTCGAACAGTGGGGCATCTCGCATTTCGCGCCGGCGGTGGATGCTCTTTACGATCCGATCCGAAAGATGTCTGCGGAAGCGAGACACGTCACGCTCGCCTGACACCCGGCGCTGCACGGCGCACCGCGGCATCAGATCCGTTCGCCATTCGGTTTCAATATATAGTAAACAAGTCGACGTCATTATTGGGATCGCCATGTACTGCTCGCTTCGATCGATCGCAGCTGTTCTCCTGGTACTGATTGCGCTGCCGGTTTCAGGGACAGGGCAGCACGGCGCACTCGTTCTGCACGGCAAAGGCGAATCACCCGAACAGCTTGCGGAGCTCGTGGATACGTTACGGCGTGAAAACGTAGCCGTTGCGGTGCCCGAGATGCCATGGTCGAGGCGGCGTCTTTACGATCGAAGCGTGCCTGAAGCCGACGCCGAGGTCGACGCGGCGGTCGCAGGCTTGCTTGCCCACGACGCATCGCGCGTGTACCTCATCGGGACCGGATTAGGGGCGTCGTATGCTGTTCGCTATGCTTCGCGGCCGGGTGTTACCGGCATCGTGGCCCTTGCGCCCGATCACGCACCGGAAAGCCCGCGCTACGTAAACATTTTCGCAAATGACGTGAGGCGCGCACGGGAGCTCATCTCCACGGGCAGACCACAGTCCATCTTCGAGTTCTTCGATCTGCTGTGGAACAACCTGCGCAGCCGCATGACCACGAGCCCGCGGACATTCCTGAGCTACTTCGACTCCGAGGGCCCGATGAACATGACGCGCAGTGTTCAAGCGCTGAGAAAGGACGTGTTCGTGCTGTGGATCGTGCCCACGGGAGGCGACCCGGGCGCACGCCAGTACGCGCTCGATCTCTACAAACAGATTCCGTTCAATCCCGCGTCACAGCTCGTGGACTTGCAGGTGGATTACAGCAAGGCGTTGTACGCTTCAGTCCGCACCATCGTTGAGTGGATGAACAATACCGTCCAATATATTCACGAGTGAGGCGGGCAGCTAGGCGCGGTAACACCTGCATTCCTCGAATCGCCGGAAGAAGGCGGTAACTGGCTTTACAAGCATTCGGCACGAGCCTGTGCGCAGGTAATGCGGGCCCTCTAAATTATCGCGTAATGTTTCCCGGAGGACTGGGGCTATGACATACCCGGAGCTGATAATCGATTGGTTCAGATACCGTAACCTTGCTGAGAACATATGGCATGCCCAAATGGCCGGTCACCCGAAGGTCCTGACCTATAACGGCCCCGATCTTCAGATCCGGCGTGCACAGCGGAAAACTGCCATGCATTACCAGCACGAGGACAACACTTATGAGATTCCGCGCGTCCTCAGTCGGGACGAGTACCCGTTCGCCTGCACCAAAGAGGGAGGTGCGGCATGGGTCGGACACATTCCGGGCGGCGAGAATAGTGCACAGGGTGGGCTCATCGCTGCTTTCCTCCGACGGCACCACATAGTTGCAAGCCGCGGCGAGCAATCGAAGTTCACCGTAACGGTGATTAACCACCCACAAGGTCCAGTCACAAGGTAGCTTCAGCTCGGCAGTAAAGCCCGCATTATTTACCCACATGCTCCCCTGGGCCATTTTCTTTTTGTAGCGGCGTAGCAACTGGGTATATCTCGGCTCACGGTAAACGCGATACGCGTCCGTTCAACCGCTTACGGTGCGGTTGCTGTTTATACGAAATAAGCGACACGTAGCTATCAGGACGATTAGCCCTAAGGCAAGAGGGCTCGGCTCTGATCGAACGCCTTGCTCGAGAACTTCATTAGGCAGCCCGGTGCTGGAGATCGACTTGGCAAAGCGGCAGGTCTAGCGAGGCCTTCTGTTTCTCTCCCGCTCAACCCCAACGTCAGTCTTGATCTTCAGCCAGCGCGTGGCGCGTCCAGCGGCGTAGATAGAGCCTGCGTCCTTCGCAACGATGCCCTCAAGCGCCATGTGAACGGCAAGCTGCCAGACGTCCGCGGATGAGTCGTTGACGTGTCGGGCATAGCGCACTCGTCGAATGGCTGGAAGCAGACGGTGCAGAGCGGCCTTGCGATCAAGCAACGCGCGCTTTTCTGAAGTCTGCGCCGTCGAGCGAAGCAGATCGAAGGCAAATATGGCTGCAGGATCTTCGACCGACGCACGTTTGACATAATGCGTGCTTTTGCTATTGGACGGGTATGACATGAAAACGCGCGACGATCTATATTTAGCGATCCTTGTGCTAAGACTCGCCAAGCGTATACGCAATATCAAGTCTTTTCTGCTTAAGGAGGATCGGTATTTTCAGTCGGCGTATAGGCAAGAGTTTTTTAGAAAGGCTTTTAGGGCGCTAGCTTTCAATGGAATCGCTGGAGATTACGCTGAGTTTGGATGCCACACGGGTAATACCTTTGGCATGGCTTATAAAGCGTCTAGGAAATTCAAGTTCATTTGTAAGATGTGGGCCCTTGATTCATTCGCCGGATTGCCTTCTGCAAGTCGCGAAGATGACCATCCCGCTTGGATAACTGGAACGATGGTGACGTCCGCTCACAAATTTAAGAACATCTGTCGTGTCCACGGAATACCTGAATCTCAATACGAAATGGTCGTGGGTTACTACTCAGATACCTTGAGCGCTACAAACCCGCGCCTGCCGCGAAATATGTCTATGGTCTATATTGACTGCGACCTCTACAGCTCGACCAAAACAGTTTTGAACTTCCTGTCAGACAAGCTAAAGCACGGCATGATCATCGCGTTTGATGACTACTACTGTTGGTCAAGTTCAACCGTGTCCGGGGAACGCAAAGCATTTCAAGAGTTCGTGCAGCTTAATTATGAGAGATTTGCGTTCGCGCCATACTTGTCCTTCGACTGGTACGGAATGTCGTTTGTTGTAGAAAAAAGGACTTGCTCGGCGACGGGCGACGCGCCGTAGCAGTATCAACCCAGCTATGCGGACCTGCGCTGCCTCTCGCGCTCAGCTCTGATATCCATCTTGATCTTCAGCAATTGAGTTGTGCCACTAGCGCTCAAAAAAAGCGGAGCACGCAGCTCCGCTAATCGTCCTGGGAGACGGGGCCGACGGAGGAGTAGCCGGCCCGATAAAGATTATGTCGATGGCGAGCCGGCGCGCCTATACGACCAAAGGCTGAGATGCGGGGCTATGGAGCTGCATAAGCGCACCCAGCATCCTAGTCATATGATCCGCCAGAATTGCGGCTTGTCGCTCCGACAGGTCGAGCCCTGCTGTAAACGTATACAGCTATGTCCGACGGCTGGAAAAATGGCTACTGGTAACGCTTCAAGTGTCCCTCTGTAGCTCAACCAAGTACGTCGAGGTCCGGGTTCGCAAGAAGAACGGACACTGGTAGACGACCGAATTCAGCCTGATCCATATGATGAAACAATTCAATACAAGCGACGGTGTGACGCTGCGGTATGCGCTCGACGATTTCACCGATCCATGGAAGACACCGCCCACTGTTATTCTGCTGCACGCCGTAATGGGAGACCATCAGCGTGCCTATCGCTGGATTCCAATCCTGTCACGTCATTTCCGGGTGGTGCGCCCGGACATGCGGGGACACGGCAGGAGCGACGTTCCTGATGCTGGGAATCTGACGCTCGGGCGCCTGGTTCGGGACGTTATGGAGCTTGCCGACCACGTGCAGTGCAGTGCGTTTCACATCGCCGGTGCGTCGGTCGGCGGCATCATCGCTTTGCAGACTGCGTTAAATTATCCGGAGAGAGTGACGACCCTCGCGTGTTTTGCCACGCCGCCCGGGCTCAAGCGCCATACGAACATCGATCACGACACCTGGATTGCCCGGATCAGATCAGCGGGACTGCGCGCTTTTCTGGAGAGCACGATTGATGAGCGTTTTCCTGCAGGAACTGATCCGGGCTTCGTCAAATGGTTCCTCGATGAAGCGAGTCGGACGAATGTGGAGTTCCTCTTCCGGTTCATTCCGATGATGCGCGAAGTCGATCAGAGCGGTCGGCTGCACGAAATCACGCAGCCCACGCTTGCCGTCGTGCCCGGCGCCGACCCGCACATTGCCCTCGAGCAATACGAGGCGCTGCGGCAGATACCGCGTTGCGAGTTCGTCGTCTACGAGGGGCTGCAGCACAACATCGTCGACGCCGTGCCCGAGCGCTGTGCGGGAGCGCTCCTGAAATTCATCAACACGCATGAAAAGCGCACCTCGACATGAGCCATGCGAGCACGAAGTCTTCGCACTCAAATACGCGACGCGCGGGGCACGCGCACGCAGCACTTTATCGGTGAAGACCCGCACGATGGGCAGGCTTGATGTGTTGCCATCGAACGAAAAAAATGGAGGAGGCAAGATGCGTCACCGGCAGAGGCTATACCGTGTTTGTGCTTTGTTGACTGCGTGCGGGTTGGCCGCAGTAGCATCGAGCAATGGCGCGCAGGAGTTTCCGGCAAAGCCCATGCGCATGATTGCTGCGATGCCCGCAGGAGGCGGCGGTGATCTGACGGCACGCTGGCTGGCCGAGCGGCTGCAGGCAATTCTGAAGCAGAACGTGATCGTGGAGAACGTCGCAGGCGCCGGCGGTAACATCGCGGCAACCACGGTCGCGAAAGCTCCGGGCGATGGCTATACGATTTTCTTTGCCTCCGATCCGATATTTTCGGTGAATCCATTTCTCTATCAGAAGGTCGGGTTCGATCCGGTGCGCGATTTTGCGCCTGTTGCGCTCGTTGCAAACACGTCTCGCACGCTGCTCGTCCATCCCTCGTTTCCCGCGTCCACCGTCGCAGAGCTCGTGACAATGGCGAAAGCGCGTCCAGGTACTCTCAACTTTGGCTCGGGCGGTTCAGGTACCTCGCTGCATCTTGCGGGGGAGCTCCTGAAAAGCACGGCGGCAATCGACATTGCCCACGTTCCCTACCGCGGTGCGGCACCGGCATTGACGGCCTTGATGGGCGGCACCGAGATCCACATGCTCTTCGACAGCACCGCGACTTCGATCGGACATATACGCAGCGGGCGGATCAAGGGTCTCGCGATTGCGAGCCGCACGCGTTCGCCGGCACTGCCCGACCTTCCGACGTTCGGCGAGAGCGGCATGCCTGGGTTCGAGGTCGGCGTCGCTCACGGCGTTCTAGTACCGGCGTCGACGAGCGCTTCCACGGTGGCGACGCTGAACCGCGCGATAAACCTCGCGTTGGCCGATGCCGACTACAAGAAGCAGATGTCCGATCTCGGTGTTGTCGTCGTCGGCGGAACTGCCGAACAGTTCCGGGTCTATCTCGCTGCGGAACGCAAGCGCTGGGGCGAGATCATCCAGAGGCAGGGCATCAAGCTGAATTGAGGCAGCGCGTCAGGCAGCGTGCGCGAGCGCAAAGCCCCTCGGCAGGCCCGCTTTGGCAATCGTGCCGTGAAACGGTTGATCTGTGAGCGCCTGCTGCACCTGCTGCCTGACCGCAATCAGCTTCTGGATATCGATACCCGTCTTGAGTCCCATTGCCTCCAGCATGAACACGAGGTCCTCGGTACAGATGTTCCCGCTCGCGCCCGGCGCGTAAGGACAGCCTCCGAGCCCACCGAGCGATGCATCGAACGCACGCACGTCGGCGTCCAGCGCAGCCAGAACGTTCGCAAGCCCGAGCCCGCGCGTATCGTGAAAGTGCGCTTTGATCGGGATCTCCCCGACGTCGCTTTTGATCGCGCGAAAGAGCCGCCGCACCGCCGCGGGATTTCCATAGCCGACGGTGTCTGCCACGATCAGCTCATCTGCACCCGCAGCGGCCACGCGAACTGCGATCTGCCGCACGCGATCTTCCGAAACGTTGCCTTCGATGGTGCAGCCGAGCGCGGTCGCGAGACCGGCGACGATGATCGGTCGCTGTCCTTCGGGTCGGCCCCGCGCACTCTCGACGATTCTAACGAAGTCTTCGATCGATTCGTCCGTCGAGCGGCGAACGTTCGCCCGATTGTGGCTCTCGCTCACTGACAGCACATAGTTGATCTTGTGCACGCCGAGCTGCATCGCGCGCTCGGCGCCTTTGAGGTTTGGTGCGAGGGCCGCGACCGTCAAGCCTTCAAGCGTCAGCGCGTGCGCCACCACTTCGGCGGCGTCAGCGAACTGCGGCAGCAGCTTGACCGGCACGAACGAGCACACTTCGATCTCGTGGACGCCGGCTTCGGCTTCACCGGTGCACCACGCCTTCTTCATCTCGGTGGGGACGAAAAACGGAACGCTCTGAAGTCCGTCCCGGGTGCCGACTTCGTGTACGTGCACGTCGACCATGGCTGATTCCTCTGTTAGTTGATCGCTTTCGAACAGTTCATGACCATCCCCACGTGTTTGTCCATGCGTCGGGCGATCAAGGTGTTCGTCCAAGTATCTCGTCGGTGTGCTCGCCGAACTGCGCCGGAGGCAGCCTCAGGCCGGGCCTCGCGCCGTCGAACGAAATCGGCAGTCCGACCAGCCGCAGCGCATCGTGCGAAGTCTCCTGAAGGATCCCGAGCGCTTCGGTTTGCGGTGCGGTCAGGACCTGGCTCACATCCTGTATCGGTCCGCAGGGCACGCCGGCGTCTTCGAGCAGACTGACCCACGCGAGCGTTGGCTTCGCAGCCAGTTCGGTTTCGATCAGCGTTTCCAGGTGCTGCTTGTTCTTCAGGCGATCTTCGTTGGTGCGAAACCGTGCATCGTCGACCCACTCGCGGTGTCCCAGCGCGTGGCTCAGCTTCGCAAAGAGCGCCTGATTGCCGGCCGCAATGATCATGTGACCATCCCGTGTGCGATAAGCGCCGTAAGGCGCGGTGATCACAGCGCCGGACCCGAGCCGAACCGGCAGCTCGCCCGACGCGGTATAGCTCGCGACCGGCACGGTCATCCACGCGAGCGCGGATTCATAGAGCGACACGTCGACTTCGCATCCGCGGCCGTTCAGGTTCCGCTGTTGCAGCGCCGAGAGTATTCCGATCACCGCCCACATCCCGGTGCCCATGTCGACGAGCGACACGCCCACCCGCACGGGCGGCCGTCCTTCCTCTCCCGTCACGCTCATGATGCCGCCGTAGGCCTGCATGATCGGGTCGTAGCCGGGCAGATGCGACAGCGGTCCCTTCTTGCCGAAGGCGCCGAGGTTGCAGTAGATGAGCCGCTCGTTGAGTGCGCGCAGCGATGCGCTGTCGAGCCCCAGTTTCTCGACGCTGCCGGGCCGCAGGTTCTGCACCACCACGTCGGCGCGCGTGGTAATGAATTTCCGCAGCCGTTCAACTTGCGCCGGATCGCGCAAGTTCATGCGAACCGAGTATTTGTTGCGGTTAAGGCACAGGAATGTGGTCGAGGTGTCGTCGAGGAAATGCGGACCCCACGTGCGGGCGTCGTCTCCGCCGTCGCTCTTCTCGATTTTGACGACCTTCGCGCCGAGATCGCCGAGGATCTGACCGGCGAAGGGTGCGGCCACGCTGTGCCCGAGCTCGACCACGACGAGATTGGCCAACGGCAGTGCGTTCTTGTCTTCCGGTGGACTCATGTCGAAGAAGCTCTCACGAACAGCCCTTTACTTCTGCTTCTCTGGAACGATGAGGGAAAGTCTCATAAACAGCAGAAAACTTGCAAACAGCAGAAAGTAAAGGACGCCAAGGAAAGAGCAAGGACGCCATGGAATCCAAAATCAACGCCGCGGGAGATTCGCTAAGCAGCCGTTGCAGTGCGTTCGCATGCCACGCATAGCTTTTAAGAACATGTCGAAATTCTTGACAGTTGTTCCGGTCCCCATTGCGTCCCTGGGTTTTCCTTTGCGTCCTTCTTCTGCTTTTGGCTTCGTTCAATACGACCGCGGCATGCCCAGCACGTGCTGGCCGATGTAGGCGAGCACCATATTGGTCGACACCGGCGCGGTCCTGAACAGCCGCGTCTCCCGCCATTTGCGCTCGACGTCGTACTCGCGGGCGAATCCAAACCCGCCGAACGTCTGCAGGCATGCTTCGCCGGCCTTCCACGAGGCGTCGGATGCGAGCAGCTTCGCGAGATTCGCTTCCGGCCCGCAGGCAAGCTTGCTGTCGAAGAGGCACGCGGCCTTTCTCACCATCAAGTCAGCGGCTTCGGTGTCGGCATGCGCCTGCGCGATGGGAAACTGTATGCCCTGGTTCTGGCCGATCGGCTTACCGAACACGACGCGTTCCTTCGAGTACTCGGCGGCGCGTGAAATGAAGTAGCGCGCATCGCCCAGGGCTTCGGAGGCAATCAGAATACGTTCGGCGTTCATGCCATCGAGGATGTAGCGGAAGCCCTGGCCTTCTTCACCGATCAGCGCGCTCGCCGGCACCGGCACGTTCTCGAAGAACACTTCGGTGGCGTTGTGGTTCACCATCGCTTCGAGCGGTTTGATGGTGAGCCCTTTCGACTTCGCATCGCGCAAATCCACAAGGAACACCGACAGGCCTTCGCTGCGCTTTTTCACCTCATCGATCGGCGTGGTCCGCGCGAGCAGCAGCATGAGATCGGAATAGAGCGCGCGGCTCGTCCAAACTTTTTGTCCATTGATCACATAGCGATCGCCTTGCTTTACCGCGCGCGTGCGAAGTCCTGTCGTGTCCGATCCCGTGGTCGGTTCCGTCACGCCGAAAGCCTGCAGGCGCAGTTCACCGCTCGCGATCTTAGGAAGATATTGTGCTTTCTGCGCGACGCTCCCATGACGCAGCAGTGTTCCCATGATGTACATTTGCGCGTGGCACGCGCCCGCGTTGCAACCGGACTTGTGTATCGTTTCAAGGATGACCGTGGCGGCGCGCAGCGGCAGCTCGGCACCTCCGTACTGTTCCGGTATGAGCGCCGCAAGATACCCTGCCTTGGTGAGCGCGCTGACGAACTCGCTCGGATATTCGCGGCCGTCCTCGAGCTTGCGCCAGTACTCACCCTGAAACGGCTGACACAACTTCGCCACGGCTTCCCGGATTTCGGGGAAGTCCTCTCCCAGCTCCATTCGCAGCTGCATGCTTTTCCCGGGCTCTTCGTGCAGATTACTGATGTAAGATTGTCCCATGAAAGCGCGATTCGAGAAGACGCGCTCGGCATCGGAGGAATCGACATTGGTTTTTGCAAGACTCGGGTTCGCGGTTCTGGCAGCCGCGGCTTCGGTACAGGTGTCGGCACAGCCTGCGACGTATCCGGCAAGACCGGTGCGCCTCATCGTGCCATTCGCGCCGGGCGGCGGCACCGACGCATCAGCGCGCCTGATCGCGCAGAAACTGACGGAGTCGTTCGGAAAATCGGTCGTCGTCGATAATCGCGCGGGAGGCGGCGGGACGGTCGGAGTGGAAACCGCGGTCAATGCCACGCCCGACGGTTACACCATGCTCCTGATATCTGCGAGTTACGCGACCAACGCCGCTATTTACAAGCTGCCGTACGATGCAGTCAACGACATTACCCCGATCACACAGGTCTTCGACAGCGCCACGGTCGTCGCACTACACCCGTCCGTTCCCGTGATGAGCGTGAAAGACCTCATCGCCTATGCGAAAGCGAAACCGGGTGCGCTTAATTATGGATCGAGTGGGACCGGCGGCATCACTCACCTGTCAACGGAGCTTTTCGACCAGCTTGCTGGCACCCGCATGACACACGTGCCGTATCGGGGAACGGGACCCGCGATGAACGATTTGCTCGGCGGCCAGATCCAGCTGATCTTCGGCGCGGTGGCATCGGTGATGCCGCACGTCAACACGAAGCGCCTGCGCGCGATCGCCGTCACCTCTGCAAAGCGCTCGATCGGCGCTCCCGAGTTGCCCCCGATCGCAGAGACGGTTCCCGGCTATGAAGCCGCCATCTGGTATGGCGTGATAGGACCGAAGGGACTACCCAAGCAAATCGTGCAGCGGTGGAACAGCGAAATCGATCGCATCATCGGATTGCCGGACATGAAAGAGCGGATGGTCCGCGAAGGATTCGAACGCGTGGAAGTATCGCCCGCGCGGTTTCACGAGTTGCTGAAGCGCGAAGTAAGCAAATGGAATGCGGTGGTGAAGAAGGGCAACATACGCATGGACACCTGATCGCAATGATGAATCGTGAATCGTGAATCGTGAATCGTGAATCGTGAATCGTGAATCGTGAGTGGTGAAGGTGAATGAAGACCCTATTGCACGAAGCAGGCGCGAATTGAATACGTATCAGCACAATCTGGAGTAGTCATGGCGGCGAAATCGAAAGATCCGCTTTTCGAGAAGGGCCTGCGGGTCCGCACCGAAGTGCTCGGTGCCGAGCATGTCGCGCGCCGCACGCAAAAGTCGAATGAATACGCGTGGCCTTTCGAGGAATTCACGACTAAAGCCGCGTGGGGGCTGATCTGGTCGCGTCCAGGCCTTTCGCGCAAGTCCCGCAGCCTTTTGAACCTCGGCATGCTCACGGCACTCGGGCAGCCACAGGAGCTGCGCCTGCACATCCGCGCCGCGCTCCGCAACGGCCTCACTCGCACCGAAATCGCCGAAGCGCTGCTGCACACGGCAGTGTATTGTGGCATTCCAAAATGCTCCGAGGCGCGCCGGGCGATGTTGGAAGTGTTCGACCAGGTGGATGTTGAGAAGAGCGCTCCGAAGAAAGCGCGGCGTTCTGCATCGAGGTAATGGGGCTATAGGGCTGCAGCAACGTAATTCCTTAAGGAGGAGTCATGAAGCGCTTCTTTTTAGTAGTGGCTGGGATCGCCTTCGCCGGCGCGGTTTTCGCGCAACAGCAGACTTACCCGAACCGGCCGATCAGGATCATCATCCCGTGGCCTCCGGGACAGGCGACCGATCTTGCCGGACGTGTTGTCGCGCTGCAGCTGTCGACGATCCTCGGCCAGCAGGTGATCGCCGACAACCGACCCGGCGCCGGCGGGATGATCGGCACCGATATGGCGGCCAAGGCCACGCCTGACGGCTACACACTGCTCGCCGCGTCCAGCGGTCCGGTCACGATCAATCCACTTCTTCAGAAGGTGCCGTTCGACCCTGTTCGCGACCTTGCTCCCGTCGCAAATGTCGGACTGTCTCCCTACATCCTTGTCACCGGCGCGAAATTTCCCGCAGCAAACATCAAGGAGTTCGTTGCGCTTATTAAGGCGAGTCCCGGCAAGTACAGCTTTGCCTCGTCAGGCACCGGTGCGACGGCGCACCTCGTCGCCGAAATCTTCAACGGACGCGCCGGCCTGCAGGTGACGCATGTGCCGTACAAGGGCAGCGCCCCTGCGCTGATCGACGTCATCTCGGGCGAGATCGCTTATGCGCTGGAGACGATGGCGGGGACCATGCCGCACATCAAATCCGGACGGCTCAAGGCTTACGGCATATCGACGATCAAGGGCAGCGCGCTCGCACCGGGCATCGAGCCTCTCGCAACGGGCGCCAATCTGCCGGGCTTCGACGCTGCCGCGTGGATCGGCGTGATGGTGCCTGCAGGCACGCCGAAACCGATCGTCGAACGCCTCGCCGTTGGAATCGACAAGGCGATGAAGTCGCCGGAGACGCGCGAGCGGATCGAAGCCGCCGGCCTCGAAGTCGATTACCGCCGCACTGAAGTCTTTGCGCCTTATCTGCAGGAACAGCGTGTGCGGTTTGCGGAGATCATCAAGAAGAACAACATCAGGATCGATTGACCCGATACCACGCACGATGCCGCTCGAGCTCGTATCGATTCCGACGAAGACGAGACCGCTCGACGGACTTTTCTACGAGCCGGATGGTGGCGCAAGAGCGGGTGGTGTGCTCCTGTTTCACGTCAGCTCGTGGCTCATGGAGACGCTGGCACCGTCGCCTCGCTGATGGGTTGAGCAGCGGAGACTGCCGAGCGGACTCTTCGAGTTCGTGGATCGCGGTTGGAGCAAGGTCATCACGGCTGCTCGCGTGCCGCTGAGTAGAGTGTTCGGCACCGCGATGCTGCATGGTGCGACGCGAGCTCGATCCCGACGATCTCAGCCGCATAGCGGTCCCATGTGACCTCTCGAGCGCGCACGAGACGGTTCACTCATCGTGGACTGGATCTGGCGCACAGCTCGCCGTCCGTTATCATGGGCTCCATACGAGGAGGATGAATGGCAGCACAAAAAACGTCGTTCAAAGGTCCGCCCGGCAGTTGCGACTGTCACATGCACGTCTTCGGCGATCCGGTGCGATATCCGTATAGCGCCGCACGCCGCAATTCCCCGCCGGCCGATCCGCTCGAAACGTTTCTCAACGCCTACCTTTCGATCGCACACAGTCTCGGCATCGAGCGGATGGTGTTCGTGCAGCCCAGTACCTACGGGCGCGACAACTCGTGCATGGTCGATGCGATGAAAGCCCTGGGCTCGAACGTGAGGGGCATCGTTGACATCGATGAAAACACATCCGAGTCCGAGCTGGATCGCCTGCACCGGGCGGGCGTGCGCGGCGTTCGCATCAACGCGGGGCCGCCGAACCGACCCGTAGATGCGACGCTCATGTCGAAGGTCGTGCCGCAGATGACGCGCATGGATGCGATGTGTGCCGAGATCGGATGGCAGCTCGATCTGCTCGGGCCGTACTGGCTGTACGAGGAAATGCACGACACGCTGAAGAAGCTCAGATCGAATTTCACGGTCGCGCATTTCGGAATGTGGCGCGGCCAAAGCGGCGCCGACTCGCCCGGCTTCAAGCGGTTCCTCGATTTTCTGAATGACGGAGAGCGAAAGTGCTGGGTCAAGCTCACCGCGCCCTACCGCATCGGCTCGCCGCCGCTTTACGAAGACGCTGTGCCCATCGCACGGGCGCTCATCAAATCAGCGCCCGACCGGGTGATCTGGGGCAGCGACTATCCGTTCCTGTCGCATGCCGATCGCGTGAACGCAGTCGGTCTCTTCAACTTGATCCCGACGTGGGCGCCCGACGCAGCAATTCGAAAGCAGCTCCTCGTGGACAATCCGCAGAAGCTGTTCGGGTTCTGATGTCAGCTCGCGCGACGAAACTGACAATCGCATGGTGTGCACTCGCAGCAGCGATGTTCGCGCTGCCGATCGGCCGTGCCGCAGAATACCCCGAGAAGCCGATCCGCTGGATCGTGCCGTGGCCGCCCGGAGGAGGCGTCGACATCACCACGCGCACCTTGAGTCCCGCGCTCGCCGAAATTCTCGGACAAACGATCGTCGTGGAGAATCGCCCTGGTGCGAGCGCCATGATCGGAACTGCCGTTGCGGCGAAAGCACCGCCGGATGGTTACACACTGCTGACCGCCGCCGCTGGACCGAACGCCATCCTGCCGCACCTCAATCCGAAGATTCCCTATGACACGTTGAAGGACTTCGCGTCGATCTCGCACATTGCGAACACGCTCTATGTCCTCGTCGTGCATCCTTCTCTTCCCGTGAGAAACGTGAAAGAGCTGATTGCGCTCGCCAGGGCAAAACCGGGCGAGCTCACGATCGGGTCTGCGGGATCGGGCACGCCGGCGCACCTTGCGGGTGAGTTCTTCAAGTCGATGAGCGGCATCAGCCTCGTGCACGTGTCCTACAAAGGATCGGCTGGTCCCGCGCTGGAAGTCATGGGCGGGCAGATCATCATGACGATCGAAACGATCTCGCCGCTGCTGCCGCACATCAGGGCCGGAAGATTGAAAGCGCTCGGTGTCACGGCCAGGCAGCGCTCGAGCCAACTCCCTGCGGTGCCGACGATTGCCGAATCGGGATTGCCCGGTTACGAAGTCGCGATCTGGTATGGATTGTTGGCGCCTGCGGCAACGCCGCCGCCGATCATCGAGAGGCTGAACAAGAGCATCAACCAGGTCCTGAACCGGCCGGACGTGCGCGAGCGGCTCGTGAGCTTCGGTCTCGAAGTGATCGGCTCCACGCCGGAGGAGTTCAGGAAATTCAGAGTCAGCGACCTCGCGCACTGGGGCGAGATCGTCAGGAAAGCGAACATCAAGTTCGAGCCGTAGCGGTTCGAGTCTCGTTAAGGTCTCGAGCATTCGTCCGATATTGCGCTGTTGCTACAAATCAGCGATGGGGGCAACATTGAGTCGAGAACATTGAGTATCGTGCGGAGTGGAGTGGACGCAATGAGTACGGAAAAGCAGCCTGTGCATCTGGGCGGCGAAGTACTGGAGCGTTCGCGGCATGTATGTGCGTTCTTCAATAGCCGTGACGAGGAATACGAAGTCCTGTTACCTTTCATCAAGGAGGGTTTCGACCACGGCGACAAGGCTTACCACATCGTCGAGTCTTCCCGGCGCCCCATGCATCGGCGCGTGCTTCAGAAAGCCGGCATCGATACCGCCGCTGCGGAAGGGCGGGGGCAGCTGGACATTCGCGCATGGGAGGATGCGTACCTGCGTGACGGTCATTTCAACCAGAATCGAATGCTCGCATTGATCGAGCAGGTTTTGAATGCGGGCAAGGCTCAGCACTATCCGCTCACGCGGCTCGTCGCCAACATGGAGTGGGCGTTGGAGGAACGGCCCGGCGTGGAGGATCTCGTCGAATACGAAACGCGGCTCAACTACGTTTTGCCGAAGTACGACGACGCGGTCTGCTGAACCTACGATCTGGCCCGGTTCGGTGCCAGCATCGCGATGGACATCATGAGAACGCACCCGATGGTACTCATAGGCGGCGCCCTGAAAGCCAATCCGTTTTTTGTTCCACCCGATGAGATGTTCGACGAGCTCAAGCGTCGTAAACAAGCCCGAAGCATGAGCTGACGGGCTAATCCAGAGACACCGCTCCCACAACCTTGTCCTTCGTCATCGTTGGCACGAAAAGCTTGATGAAGTCGAGGGCGTAGCTTCTCACGTAAGTGTGCTTCTGAATGCCGATGAAGATCTTGTTTGATTCGAACAGATGGCGCGCGTCTATCGCCCGAAGCTCCCGGTCTTCTTTCGCGTTGTAGGCAAGCCCCGCGACGATCGCCACACCTAAGCCGCATTTGACGTATGCCTTCATCACGTCGACGTCGGTTGCGCTGAGTATCACATTCGGCTCATGCCCCGCCTTTTCGAAGGCCCGCATCACCTGGGAGTGCGTGGTGAAGTCGGTGTCGTAGGTTATCAGCGGATGGTGTGCGAGTGCTTCGATCGTCAAGGGCGTGCTTTTCAAAAGCGGGTGTTTGCGCGGCGTTAGAACGACCTTGTGCTGGTCGTAGCAGGGCAGCAATGCAAGTCCAGTGACCTGACGGGTCGGACTCGAGCAGATCGACAGGTCGGCCTCTCCCGAGCTCACCCACTGCGCGACTTGAGTGGGGTTTCCCTGGCGGAGTGTCACGCGTACTTTGGGATACCTGCGATTGAATTCCTGTATCACCTTCGGCAGCACGTAACGCGCATGGGTGTGAGATGTCGTGACGACGAGCGAGCCGGAATCTTTCGCAAAGAAATCGCTGCCGATGTGACGCAAGCCGTCGGTTGCGCGCAGGACCTTGCGCGCCACTTGAATGACTTCATCGCCCGGCTTCGTCAGTCCGAGAATCTTGCGCTTGCTGCGCGCGAAGATAGCGAAACCCAGCTCCTTCTCGAAGGCCTGTAACTGCCGACTCATGCTCGGCTGTGACGTGTGCAGCGATAACGCCGCCTTCGATACGCTAAAGCCGCGATCGACGATCTCGCACACATACTTCAATTGCTGAAGGGTCATTCGACTATGCAGTCAGAACATAACGCTATTTGATTATAGTCTTTGCCGACATAAGCGTACGCGATGATAATCGAGCGCGAGGAGGCAACACCCGTGGGACAACTACTAGCGGCCGCCGTGCTTGCGCTCGCCTGCTGCGCCACGCACGCGGCGTCTGCCTACCCGAGCAGACCGATACGTCTGATCGTGCCTTTCCCCCCGGGTGGTAGCACCGATGTGATTTCGCGATTGCTCGCCGAGCGTCTCGCCATGGATCTGGGGCAGGCGGTGATCGTCGACAATCGTCCTGGCGCGAGCGGCAACTTGGGCTCTGAAATCGTCGCCCGCGCGGCGCCAGACGGTCATACGCTGCTGATGGCAACGGTCGCCACCTTGACTATCAATCAGAGCCTGTATGGCAAATTGAAGTACGATCCTGCCAGGGAGCTCGCACCTCTCAGCACGGTGGCGACCGCCTTTCAGGTGCTGCTTGCGCATCCGTCGCTCGGCGTGCGCTCCGTGCCCGAACTTATCAGCGCAGCAAAAGCGAAGCCGGGCGGGGTAATTGCGGCATCCGCAAGCAATGGCACTACCGGCCATTTGAGTCTGGAGTTGCTCAAGATGCTGGCGAAAATCGACGTGACACATGTGCCCTATAAAGGCGCTGGGCCGGCACAGGTTGCTTTGCTCGGCGGCCAGGTGCAGATCCTGTTCGACAGCGTGACCACAGCGGTCCCGCACATACGCGCCGCCCGCGTTCGCGCGCTCGGTGTGACCCGTGCGAAACGTTCTGCATTGCTGCCGGACGTGCCGAGCATCGGCGAGACCGTGCCGGGCTTCGAGACGACCGGCTGGTTCGCGATGGTCGCGCCCGCGAGCACGCCGCGCGCGATTCAGGATCGGCTCGCGCGGAGCATCACGACGCTGCTCAAGGATAAAGAAGTGATTTCACGTATCGAAAGCCTGGGTGCGGAAACCATGCTTGTGACAGGCCCAGAGCTCGATCGTTACGTGCAGAGTGAGCGCGAGAAGTGGGCGCGCGTGATCAGGCAAGCGAACATCACAGTCGATTGACGAGAGGAACACGCCATGCCGCAAAAACAGAATGAATGCCGGTTGCTTTCCGTGAGCAGCATCCTCGGTTATGGCTTTCCCGAAGCTTCCTTGAAAACAGGTCTCGATCGCGCGCCGCACTACATCGGTGTCGACGGCGGCAGCACCGATCCGGGCGCTTACTACCTCGGCTCCGGGGAATGCCTCAATTCACGCAAGGCGATGAAACGCGATTTGCGTCTCATGCTGCTGGGCGGTGTGCCCCGAAAGATCCCGATCGTGATCGGAACCTGCGGCGGCGCGGGCAGCGAACCGCATCTGCAGGAGGTTGCGCAGATCGCGCGCGAGGTCGCCCGCGAGGACGGCCTGAAATTCAGAATGGCGCTGATCCACGCGGACCAGGATCGAACTGCCGTGAAAGGTTGGCTCAAGGACGGGCGCATCAGCGCACTGCGCAATGTGCCCGAGCTGACGGAAGCGATCGTGGAGCGCTCGACGAAGATCGTCGGCATGATGGGCGCGGAGCCTTTCATGCGTGCGCTCGACGGCGGCGCGCAGGTCGTGCTCGCAGCGCGCGCGAGCGACGCCGCCTCGTGGGCTGCGTGCGCGATGCGGCAGGGTATGCCGCCGGCGCCCTCGTGGTACGCGGGCAAGATGCTCGAGTGCGGGACGGCGACGGCTACGCCCAAAGGTCATGATTGCCTGATGGGGACCGTGCGCGAAGGTCACGTCGAAGTCGAGCCGATGAATCCCGCGCGGCGCTGCACGCCGCTTTCGGTCGCGACGCACGGCCTGCACGAGAACGCGAGCCCGACCCTTCATGAGGAACCGGGCGGACTGCTGGATGCGACCGATTGCGAGTTCAACGCCGTGTCGGACCGCGCAGTACAGGTGAGCGGGATGCGCTGGAAGACGCGGCCGTACGACGTCAAGCTCGAAGGCGCAGAGTTGATCGGCTATCGCGCGATCACGATCTGCGGCACGCGCGATCCGGTTCTCATCAGCCAGATCGACTCGTATCTGCAGAGCGTCAGAGACGACGTCGCGATGCGCGCGAGCAATTTCGGCGTCTCGCCCGAAAAGTATCACCTGGTCTTCCACGTGTACGGAAAGGACGGCGTGATGGGCGCCGCGGAGCCGATCAAGCAGTTCACATCGCACGAGCTCGGCATCGTGGTGGAGGTGATCTCGCCGAGCGAGGAAGACGCGAAGGCCGTGCTGGCGATTGCCCGCGTCGTCGTTCCTAAAGTCGATTTTCCGGGACGGCTTTGCAAGAGCGGAAACATGGCGTTTCCATTTTCGCCGTCCGACATTTCCGTGGGGCCGACGTACAAGTTTTCGGTGTTCCACGTCGTCAAAACCGAAGACCCGTACGCGATGTTTCCGACCGAGTACGAGGAGGTGCACTGACCATGGCCAAGCTGCGGGATCTCGCCAAGGTCTGCAAGAGCAAGAACGCGGGCCCTTTCGAAGTCACGATCGATGTGATGTTCGAAACGAAGGAAATCTACGACAAGGTCGTCAAGAGCGGCGTCATCAACGAGCAGCTCTTTGCGAGCCTTTACGGCGTCGACGCAAAGGACGTGCTCTACACGCCGTATCCCGCCGCGCTCGCGCTCAAAGGTACGATCCCGCGCCGCATCTCTTCGGGGGATGTCGGTGACACCGACGTGTACGGCGCGCAGCAGCACGCGCCTTTGCTCGACGTCGAAATACCGATGTAACGAAATGAAAGGTGACGAGTGACGAAGGGCAACGGTAGGGCGCGTCAGCGACGCAGTGTGAAACGAAATCCGGCCGCATACGCGATCGGAGTCGACATCGGCGGTACGTTTACCGACATCGTGGCGTTCGGCGGTGTCTCGCGCCGGGTCTGCGTGGCGAAAGTGCTGACCGATTACGAGGATCTCGCGCGGGGTGTAATGGTTGGCGTTGGCCAGATCCTCCGGGACAATGGCATCGATGCTGGCCTCGTGACGCGCGTCGTTCACGGCACCACGCTCGTCACCAACAGCCTGATCGAGAGGCGCGGCGCGAAAACGGCGCTCGTCGTCACCCGCGGCTTTGGCGATGTGCTCGATATGGGCCGCGAAAGCCGCTACGACATTTACGACATCGATATCGAAGTGCCGTCGCCTGTGGTGCCGCGCTCGCTCGTGTTCGAAGTGACGGAGCGCCTGGACCACAAAGGTGTTGTAGTCACGGGGCTGGTGGAGTCCGACGTCGAGGCGCTTGCAGCGCAACTGAGGGCGCTCGAGGTGCAGAGCGTCGCGGTCTGCCTGCTGCACTCGTACGCGAGCGCCGCACATGAAACGCGCATCGCGGAGATTCTTGCTGATCGCGTGCCCGGTATCTCAGTGTCGCTTTCGTCTGACGTCATGGCGGACTTGCGCGAATACGAGCGGGCGAGCACGACGGCCGCGAACGCGTATGTGCGCCCGGTCGTGAAGCGCTATCTCGAGAGGCTGAGCACTGCGCTGCAGGAGGTCGGCATAAAAAGTGAGCTATCGATCATGACGTCGGATGGCGGCGTCGTCGACGTCGGCACTGCAGCGCGTTTCCCGGTAAGGCTCACCGAATCGGGACCTGCCGGCGGAGCGACGGCGGCTTCATACCTCGGCCTCGCCGCGGGGGTGTCCAATCTGATTGCGTATGACATGGGCGGCACAACGGCCAAGATCTGCGTGATCGAAGACGGCAAGCCGCTGAAAGCGAATACGTTCGAGTTCGGACGTGTCTACCGCTTCGCCAAAGGCAGCGGCCTTCCGCTGCAGGTCCCCGTGATCGAGATGATCGAGATCGGTGCGGGCGGCGGCAGCATCGCGCACGTGAACAGCGTCGGCATGCTGCAAATCGGCCCCGAGAGCGCGAATGCCGCGCCGGGACCGGCGTGCTATGGGCTTGGCGGAAACAGCGCGACGGTCACGGATGCCGATCTCGTGCTCGGCTATCTCGCAAGCGACTCGTTCCTCGGCGGTGCCATGGCCCTCGACGTCGAGTGCGCGCGCATTGCGATCAGCGAATCCGTGGCGAAGCCCATGCGCATGTCAGTCGAGGAGGGCGCCTACAGCATTCATCGGGTGGTGAATGCCAACATGGCGCGCGCGGCGAAGGTCCACTGCCTCGAGCACGGCAAGGACCCGCGCGAGTTCGTGCTTTTTGCCTACGGTGGCGCAGGGCCGGTCCACGCGTACGGCGTTGCAGAATTGCTCGGCGTGCCGGAGGTCATCTATCCGCTGCGCGCGGGAGTCATGTCCGCGCTGGGCTTCCTCGTGGCTGAACCCGCTTTCGAAGTGGTGCACGGCCGAATCGAGTCGCTGTTCGAACTGGATCTCGCCCAGACGAATGGCATGCTCGCGGAAATGGAAGACGAAGCGACACGCGTCGTGCGTGCCAGTGTGCCCGGTGCGAAGCGTCTGACCGCTCGCCGCGAAGTGGCCGTGCGCTACGAAGGCCAGAGCTACGAGCTCAACGTGCCGTTTGCACGCGGAACGTTGACGATCCCGCAGCTCAAACGCATCGCACGTGACTTCACGGCCGCCTATTCGGCGCGATATCACGCGCTTGTCGAGCAGAGCCGTCTCGAAAGCGTACGCTGGCGCGTGCGTGTGTCGGCGGTCGAAGAGCGTGGCGCACCTCGGCTCGGCGTCACGGGGGACACCTCCAGAAAAGCACTCAAAGGTAAGCGCGACGTGTACGTGCCGGAAACCGGTGCTTTCTTGAGCTGTCCCGTATACGACCGATACGCGCTTTCTATCGCCACGATGTTCACGGGTCCCGCGATCGTAGAAGAGCCGGAGTCGACGGTGTACATCGGATCGGGTGCGAAGGCATTGATCACGCGCACGGGAGACTTGCGCGTGACGATGCCGAACAAGGCAAACGGGCCATCCGCGCGTAAGCGGCAATTGCGATCGGTGGTGGCATGATCGCTACAGTCGTTCCCTCTTCGACAATCTCAGCATTATGGGATCGGATTGGTTGTTCATGCTTCGACAAGCTCAGCACGAACGGTTTTGTAGGCGTGCGTCGACAGTACTACCGTGCACGCAGAGTGAAGAACACCACGAAAGTCTGACGTGAAAAAACAAGAGAAACGAAAACTGCCGAGCTCTGCGCGGCTCTCCGGAAAGATGAACGCCGTCGATCTCGAGGTATTGTGGAGCCGTCTGGTCACCGTAGTCGATGAAGCCGCCTACGCGATATTGCGCACATCGATGTCGAAAATCGTTGTCGAAGCGCGCGACTTCGGCGCATTGCTTCTCGACCCGGACGGGAAACTGCTCATCTCCGATGCAGGCGTCGCCTCGAAGATCGGAACCAACTCGATCGCGGTCCGCGAGCTTCTCAAGCAGTTCCCGCGGGAAACCTTGCGGCCCGGCGACATGCTGATCACCAACAACCCGTGGTGGATCATGGGACACCTTAACGATGTCGCTATCGTGGCGCCGCTGTTTCATGCGAAGCGCCTCGTGGGTTTCGCGGAGTGCATGGCGCACATGAGCGACATCGGAGGCTGCCTCTCGGCCTCGCCGAGAGAAGTCTATGAAGAGGGTTTCATCATTCCGCCGACCCGCATCATGGAGCAGGGCCGCGAGAACGAGACGTTCTTCAACCTGCTCAAAGCGAACGTGCGCGTTCCCCTGCAGATCTCGAGCGATCTGCGCGCGCTCATATCGGGCTGCCAGGTCATGCAGCGCGAGCTCGACCTGTTCCTTACGGGCACACGCATGCCGGATCTCACCCGGCTCGGAGCCGCGATCATGACGCACTCGCGCAAGACCATGCGTAATGCGATCCGTTCTGCAATTCCCGACGGCGTGTATCACGGCGAAACGCTGATCGAAGGATCCGGAACACCGCTGGAGATCAAGGTCACCGTGACCGCTAGTGACGGGGAGCTCGATATCGATTTCACCGGCAGCTCGCCTCAGCGCGACGTCGGCGTGAACTGCACGCTCGTGTATACGCACGTGTGGAGCGTATACATCGTGAAATGTCTGCTCGCTCCTGCGCTGCCGAACAACGAAGGCACGTTCTCGCCGATCCGCGTCAGCGCGCCTGAGGGCACATTCCTCAATCCGCGCTTCCCTGCGCCGGTGCGGCTTAAATCGAGCAGCGGACACTTTATCCCGGACGCGATCGTCGAGGCGCTGCAAGGCGTGCTCTCGGACAAGCTCATCGCCGAATCGGGCAATAAATTCGCTGTGCTCTTCACCGGACGCAAGCGCGACGGACACGCGTACGCCGAATCGATGTTCATCATGGGCGGCATGGGCGCGCGGGCGCACAAGAATGGTCTGCATTGCGCAAGCTTTCCGGCGAACTCCTCCAACCTGCCGGTCGAGGTGCTCGAAGCAACCGTTCCGGTGCGCGTGCATCACAAGCGCATCCGCAGGGATTCGGGCGGCGCGGGTGCGTATGCCGGTGGTTGCGGTCAGGATTTCGAATTCGAATCCGTTTCCGACCTGCCGATGATGGTGCGCGCCTCGCACGGGAAGCTGGGTATTCCACCCAAAGGTTTGCTCGGCGGGCACGATGGCAAAACCGGCGAGATACGCCTGAACGATCGGCCGATCGCCGACAAAACGCCCGTGACGTTGAAAAAAGGTGACGTGATCCGGCTGGTGACACCGGGATCCGGCGGAATGCGCCCGCCACTCCACGATAGCGTCGAGAACGATACGCGCTCACAGGAGCTGGAGAGAAACGACAGTTTAAGAGGAGTGGAGTTATGAAGCCGCAGGTTCGGGTGTTCGCTGTGGCGGGGCTGATATTCGGCGCCATCAGCAGTATCCACGCACAGTCCTACCCTTCGAAGCCCGTGCGCGTGATCATCCCTGCGCCCGTGGGTGGCGGAGTCGACACGATCGGTCGCTCGGTTTCGCAGAGGCTCGCCGATGCGCTCGGCCAACCGTTCGTCCCCGACAACCGCCCGGGTGCTGGCACGATGATCGGCTCGGAACTCACTGCGAAATCGCCGCCGGACGGGCACACGCTGTTGTTCATGACGAACAGCCACGCGATCAACGCAAGCCTGCAGAAGAACCTCAAGTACGATCCGATCAAGGATTTCAGCGAGATCTCGCTGCTCGCGATCTCGCCTTATCTGCTCGTCGTGCATCCCAGCGTCCCGGCAAAGTCGGTGCGTGAGCTCGTCGAGCTTGCGCGCAAACGCCCCGGGGAAATCTATTTCGCTTCGGCCGGCACCACATCCGCGACCCACCTCGCCGGAGAGCTTTTCGCCTACATGGCGAAGATCAAGCTCGTGCATGTTCCCTATAAGGGCGGCATGCCGGGTGTGACCGATCTCGTCGGCGGCCATGTGCAGCTCATGTTCAACAATCTGATCTCAGTGCTCGGACTCGTGAAACAGAATCGCCTGCATGCGCTCGCGATCACGAGTGACAAGCGATCGCCGCTTCTTCCCAACCTGCCGACGGTTGCGGAAGCAGGCGTGCCCGGATACGAGTCGGCCTCGTGGTACGGCGCACTCCTGCCGGCCAATACGCCGCAGAATATTGTTTCGACACTCAACCGCGAGATGGTGAGGGCGATCAAGGCGCCCGATATTCGCGACAAGCTCACGACCGAAGGCGCGCAGGTCATCGGCAGCACGCCCGAAGAGTTCGCTGCGTACTTGCGCAAGGACATCGATCGGTGGCGCAAGCTCGTGCCGTCGCTCGGCCTGCGTGCCGAGTAAGGAAGGCCTCACCGGAGCTCAAATGGAAGCGCACGGGAAAATGCTTGCGGCGTGGGCTGCAGAGCTCACCTGGCAGGACCTGCCTCATGTGGTGCGGGAAAAAGCGCTCGACCACATCGTCGACACGATCGGGGTCATGTACTCGGGCATAGATGTGCAAGCGTGCGCCGGGGCGCGACGCGCCGCGGCCGGATGGGGCGACGCGAGCGAGGCGACGGTGCTCGGTACGCGTTCGGTTTTTCCTGCGCCCACCGCAGCGTTCCTCAATGCGCTGCACGGACGCATCCACACCTACGACGACACCTACGAGCCGGGCACGCTGCACGCGGGCAGCTCTGTCATTTCGGCAGCGTTGGCGCTCGCCGAGAAACACGCGGTCGACGGTAAAACGCTCCTCGCCGCTGTCATCGGCGGATACGAAGTCGCGACGCGGGTCGCTGCATCCGTGAGCCCGAGCCACTATGCTTCCGGCTTTCACAACACGGGGACATGCAGCGTGTTCGGCGCGGCAGCGGCAGCGTCGCGCGTGCTGAAGCTCGATGGAACCGCGCTCGCGGAAGCTTTCGGCCTTGCAGGCGCGACTGCGGGTGGATTGCGCCAGCATCAGATCGATGGATCGATGCTGGACTCGGCGTTTCATGGCGCGCGTGCTGCTCAGTCGGGCGTGATGGTCGCGCAGCTCAGAGCCGAAGGTGTCAGAGGCCCGGCTGCCATACTTGAAGGCCCGATGGGATTTTGCGAAGTGATGGCGCCCGAGTGCGATGTTGCGCGGCTCACGGCAGGCCTCGGAACACAATATGAATTCGAGAAAACGACGATCAAGCCTTATCCCACGTGCAGATTCGTGCATGGGCCGACCGAAGCTGCGCTCACGTTGAAGCGCACGCATCGTATCGATCCCGCTGCGATCCGCGAAGTAACCATAGCAACGTTCAAGCAGTCGATCGAAGTCTCCAGCAGACCGCAGCTCAACACGCCCTTCGATGCGGTTGTGAGCCATCAGTACTCGGCTGCGCTCGCGCTGGTAAAGGAGAAGGTCGAGCTTTCGGCGATCACCGCCGGCGCGCAAGGGGATGCGCAGGTTCTCGCGCTTATGCGCAAGGTGCGCGTCGTGCACGATGCCGAGCTCGAAAAAGACTTTCCACGCAGCTGGCCGCATCGCGTCACTGTCGATATGGACAGCGGCCAGCGTTTTTCAATCCTGAGCGAGTATCCGCCGGGGCGGGCGTCCCCGACACCGCGTGCGACGGTCGACCAGAAATTTCTGGAGCAAAGCGTTCGTTATCTCGGTGAAGACGGTGCGCGTAAGGCGCTCGAGCTGATCCGCGGCATCGCAGACGCTCACGACATCCGAGTCGTAACGGCGGCTCTCGCAGCGCAAGGGCGGTGATGCATCGAGTAATCGTAGTGCTTTGTGGAGCAATCCTGTTTTGCACCGCCGGCGGATCGCAGGCGCAGCAGTATCCGAGCAAGGTCGTTCGGCTCATCATGCCGTACCCCGCCGGCGGCTCGACCGATATCGTGGGCCGTCTCATTGCGGAACGGCTGACAGTCAGCCTCGGGCAGACGGTGCTCGTCGATAACCGTCCCGGCGCGAGCGCGCAGATCGGCACGGAGGCGGCAGCGAAAGCACCCGCTGACGGATACACGCTGCTCATGGCGACGAGCACCAACGCGATCAATCACGCGCTCAATCCGAAGCTGCCGTACGATTTCTCGCGCGAGTTTCAACCGGTGGCGCTCGTTGCGAAAGCTGCGCAGCTGCTCGTCGTGCATCCTTCCGTGGCTGCGCGCTCGGTGCGCGAATTCATCGCGGTCGCAAAGTCGCACCCGGGTCAATTGAGCTACTCGTCCTCGGGCACCGGTACATCGGGACACCTGGCGATGGAAGCGTTTGCGCGGGAGGCGAAAATCACGATGGTGCACGTGCCTTACAAAGGCAATGCACCCGCACTGACCGATTTGCTGGGCGGCCAGGTTGCGGCCGGATTCATGAACGTTGTTTCGGCCCTGCCCAACGTGAATGCAAAACGCCTCACCGCGCTGGGTGTGTCGAGTGCAAAGCGCTCGGCCCTCGCGCCGAACGTACCCACGATCTCGGAGCTGGGCTTTCCCGGATTCGACGTGACGGCCTGGTTCGGAATCGTGGCGCCGGCAGGGACGCCTGGCACCATCGTCACTCGTCTCAACCAGGAGATCGTCACCATTCTGAATAACCGACAGGTGCAGGAACGGCTGCTGAGCTTCGGCGTCGATCGCGCACCCATAGACTCGCCGAAAGAATTCGGGGAGTTCCTTCAGACCGATATCAGGCGGTGGAGCAGGCTCGTGCAGGCAGTGGGTCTGAAGCCGGAGCAATAGAGAACGTGACGTGAACAACCGCGATTGCATGTGGTTACGCGCTGCTCACGCGTAAGAGCTTCCGCCCGCTGTTGTAAGATCACGGGCTGGTGCGATGTCCCGCAAATACGATTTCAGCATAAGGGACGAGAACAATGTTCGAAGTATTGCGGGAGCCGGTGCGCGGAAGGTGCGTGTGGACCGGTGAGGACATGGCGGCAACGGAGTCGTGGATCTACGTGCTGCCGAAAGCTGCAGTCGACGAAATAGACGTTGCGCTACGCGGGGTCAAACAGCGTGGTTTAAGCCTGTTCGATGTGTGCCGCGACGATTTTCCGATTCCGACACTGGCGGCAGCTGTTCCGACGATTCAGAACGAGCTTGAGCAGGGCCGCGGCTTCATACTCCTGCGCGGCATCCCGTCCGTACGATATTCCGTCGCCGACTGCGAAATGGTTTTCTGGGGCATCGGCACGCACCTGGGCGATGCAGTCTCACAGAATGCCCGCGGCGAGCTGCTGTCGCACGTCATCGATCAAGGTCTCGCGTTCGGCGCGGAAAAGGTGCGTGGGTATCAGACGCGCTCGAAGCTTTTCTTTCACAACGACAACGGTGACACGGTCGGACTATTCTGCCTGCAAGCCGCTAAATCAGGCGGAACGAGCAAGCTCGTCAGCAGTGCGGCGATCTACAACGATATACTCGAAAGCCACCCCGAATACATCGACGAGCTTTGCCGCGGCTACTATTACCACATGCGCGGCGAGCAGCGCAGAGGCCTGCCCGAGGTGACTGAGCATCGCGTTCCAGTCTTCAGCTACCACGCGGGAAAACTTTCCAGCCGCTATACCCGCAATTCGATTTTGCTTGGCGAAGAACATCTCGGGCATCCCCTCTCAGTGCGCGAGCGCGCCCCGCTCGATCTGATCGACCGTCTTGCCGAAGAGCTTTGCCTCGACATGGAGCTGCAGCCCGGCGATATCCAGTTGTGCAGCAATCACGCCGTGTTGCACGCGCGAACGGACTTCGTCGATTACGAAGAGGCTGCGCGCAAGCGGGACCTGCTACGTCTTTGGGTGAATCTGCCGAACGGCCGTCCGCTCACTTACGAGTTCGCAACGCGCTACGGGCCCGGCTCCGCTCGCCGGGGCGTGCCGCCGGTGCTATGACGCTTCAGGCCTTGCTCAGTCGCCGCGAACGCCGGTGTCCTTGATCACCTTCGCCCAGCGTACGGTTTCGCTTTTCAGCAACGCGAGAAACTGCGCGGGCGAACTGCCGACCGTCTCGGTGCCGTCAGCCGAGAAGCGTTTCGCAAAGTCGGGCTGCTGCACGGCGCCGACGATCTCCTTGTTCAGACGATCGACGATAGGGCTCGCTGTGCGTGCCGGCACCAGAATGCCATACCACTGGGTGACTTCGTAACCTTTCACACCCGATTCGGCGATCGTCGGAAGCTCGGGCTGCGCCTTCGCACGCGCCGCGCCGCTCACCGCGAGTGCCCGCAGCCGCTGCGCACGCACGTGAGGCTGCGATGACGTGATGTTCGCGAGCGTCCATTGGACGTTCCCGGCAATGAGATCGGGATACGCCGCGCCCGTCCCTTTGTAAGGCACGTGCACCGTGCTGATTCCCGCAGCGCCGTTGAGAAGCTCGCACCCGAGATGGATCTGGCTGCCGGGTCCTGAAGACGAGAAATTGAGCTTCCCGGGATTCGCTTTTGCGTATGCGATGAACTCCTGGACGGATTTGGCCGGCACGAAGGGATGCACCACCAGGACGTACGGATTGCTGGTGATCTGTGAGACCGGGATGAAGTCGCGCAGCACATCATAGTTAGACGGATACATGAGCGGGCGCACGACGCCGCTCGCGCTCATCAGATTGATCGTATAGCCGTCAGGCGGCGCCGCTTTGGTGATCTCTGCACCGACGCTGCCGCCGCCACCGCCGCGATTGTCGACGACGACCGTCTGGCCCATCTGCTCCGTGAGCTTCGCCGCGAGTGCACGCGAGACGATGTCCTGGCCGCCTCCGGGCGAGGACGGAACGATCAGGCGTATCGGTCTCGTGGGATAGCTCTGTTTCCCATCCTGGGCCTGCGCGCCCACCGTACTTATCAGCAACAAACTACATAATGCTCGCAACACCCGTGCCCTCCTCGTGTTATCCCGCTCTTGCAGGTTTGGATCCTTGCGCCCGCCGTCCATGAATTCGCTGATAGCGCTTCCGCATGTTGGGATCTCGGATTTGACGTGCGCAGTAAAAGCGGGCGGTGACCTCGTAACGGCTTCGACGCGCGCGCAGCCTTTCTGGACATCGCTCTACGAAAAACCGTAGAGCTTCGCCGGATTGTCCACGAGGATTCGCCGCCGCGTCGATTCGTCAGGGGCCCATTCCGGCAGCAGCTTGAAGAGCTCGAGATCGTCCGGCGCCTCGCCTTTCACCGACGGGTGTGGCCAGTTCGTCGCCCATAGGAGGCGCTCGGGCCAGCGCTGCACGAGCTCGCGCGCGAGCGCGCCGATATCTTCGAAGCGCGGCGGGCCGCTTTTCGATCCATGATAGGGCGCTGAAAGCTTCACCCAGCAACGCCCCGCATCGAGCAGGCGATGCATGACGCGCACGCCCGGCGTGTTGCTGTCGGCCGGCGCGGTGAAGCGTCCGATGTGATCGATGACGAGATCGCACGGAAGCTTCGAAAGCATCGCTTCGCGATCGGCTAACTCTTCGCCGGATAATTGCAGATTGATGTTCCATCCGAACGGTGCGACACGTGCAGCCATGGTGACCAACGAGTCCCAGCCTATGGGTCTTCCCGCGAACATCACGTATCGCTGAGCGCGTATGCCCCCCGCAGTGAGCCGCTCCATCTCCACGTCGGTCACGTCGACATTGACGCAGGCGACGCCGCGCGCATTCGCGCCCAGCTGCTTGATCGCGTCGAGCGTGCAGCTGTTGTCGAAGCCATACGCTGTGGACTGCACCACTACAACGCGCTCGAGTCCGAGCCGCTCCTGGATGAGACGATAATCCGCCACGGTGGCATGGCGCGGCGGTACGTGGCCGCTCGCCTTGAAACGAGGATCGTAGATGTGCATATGACAATCGCAGGGGCCTGCCATCCTGCTCACGTCGCTATTTGCCTGCATGGGTACCTCTCATCTAAGAGTGCGTAGCAAAATGATTTCGGACCGTTTATGGTTCGAGAGGCGTGTCCTGACCCTGACGAAGGGCTCACCACGAACGGGTCTTCTGTTAATCACCCTAAGCCCTGCGCTCGTCGAAGGGTGACGCTCATTCTGTTATGGACTTAAGGCATCGCCCGCTCGGATCTGGCGGTCTGACCGATGCGTATAATGCCTCAAAACCTTCATCGCTCGACGCATCGGGGCGGACGCTTCTCGCTTCTCGATTCTCGCGGCAGAGCGAACAGCGCTGGTCAACTCTCGCTGACCGTGCTCAAACAGGAGGAATCCGGTGCTCGTACGTTTCATCGCCGCGCTCGCCGCGGCGCTTGTGCCCTCGTCCGGGTTCGCACAATTGCAACCCGACAAGCCGATGCGCATGATCGTGCCGTTCTCGGCCGGCGCAGGCACC
>JAQGNH010000042.1 GCA_028291945.1 Betaproteobacteria bacterium | reverse complement strand
ATCGAGCCAGGCAACAAGCAGAAAGCCGCCGACCAGGCCGAGATGCTCGAAGAACGAGTTCTCGACCATGAAGCGCTGCGCTAACGGGAGCTCCCAGAATCGATTGGCAACGAAGGTGGCGATCAGCGTGAATCCCGCGAGCCACAGGGCGCCGAGCCACCGGTAAACGCCGGTCAGGATGAGCGCGGAGCCGGCGAGCTCGGTGACGATCGTCGCGCAGGCAGCCGCGGTCGCGAAGGGCAGCCCGAAGTGTTGCGCCTCGGCTATCGCCGCGTTGAAGTCGAGGAGCTTGTCGAGGCCGCCCTGAATGTAGGCCGCACAGAGCCCGAGCAGCGCAATGAAATGGACCGGCGGCGTCGCGACAAGAGACCCGATTGCGCGGCCCAGGCGATCGAGCAAGCCTGTTTGCTCCGACAGCGCTGTCCTGTCATGTGCAGGATAGTTCGGCATTGCATCTCCTTAGGATGGTGGTTTGGGTGAGCAGCATCGTGCCGACTGGCGCGAGATCTTTTTATCCCCCGGACGGGGGCGCAGCGCTCTTAGGGACGCGCAGATCAACAGAACCTTCCCCCATCGGGGGGATGTTCGAGCAGTGCCTTCAAACGCAAACTTCGCGATCGTTGCGCCGATTGTTTTGAGCGCCTCAATCAACCAGGAGATCACCCATGAGCAATCCGAAGCTCGAAGTCCTCACGCCGCAGAACTCGCAGATCATCTTCATCGATCACCAGCCGCAGATGGCGTTCGGCGTCCAGTCGATCGACCGCCAGACGCTGAAGAACAACGTCGTCGCGCTCGCCAAGGCAGCGAAGGCCTTCAACATTCCGACCACCATCACCACAGTCGAAACGCAAAGCTTCAGCGGATACAGCTATCCGGAGCTGCTCGATGTGTTCCCCGACAAACCTGTGCTCGAGCGCACTTCGATGAACTCGTGGGACGACAAGAAAGTGCGCGATGCGCTTAAGGCGAACAAGCGCAACAAGGTGGTGGTTTCGGGCCTGTGGACGGAGGTTTGCAACAACACCTTTGCGCTGTCGGCGATGCTCGAAGGCGGCTATGAAATATACATGGTGGCCGACGCCTCAGGCGGCACGTCGAAGGAGGCGCAGGACTATTCGATGCAGCGCATGATCCAGGCCGGCGTCGTGCCGGTGACCTGGCAGCAGGTGCTGCTCGAATGGCAGCGCGACTGGGCACGCAAGGAGACCTACGACGCCGTCATGGCGATCGTGCGCGAGCACTCCGGCGGCTACGGGATGGGCGTCGATTACGCCTACACCATGGTGCACAAGGCGCCGCAGCGCACCTCGAAGCTCCACGAGGCACTGCCGCCGGTGCGCGCCGCTGCCTGATATCGGTGCGCGGAATGGCCGATATGCACACCTATCTTCTGTCGCTCGGTGCCGGTCTTCTGGTCGGCATCGTCTACAGCCTGCTCAACGTGAGATCGCCGGCGCCGCCCGTGGTGGCGCTGGTTGGTCTGCTCGGCATTCTCGTAGGCGAGCAGATCATCCCGGTGGCGAAGCGAATGGTGGAGGGATCGCATCTCGCCGCCGCGTGGCGCCAGTCGCACGGGATGCCGCACATTTTCGGCCTCCTACCCGGGCGTCACGCGCAGGAAATGCAGGCCAAGATTAACTTCGATCCGGAGAAAACCTATGAACAGGAAAAATGAGCCCGCCACTTCTCGCCGTCATGTTCTTATCGGCGGCGCCAGCATTGCCGCTGCCGCCGGCTTGTCGGCTATCGCTGTGAAGTCCACGCAAGCGAGCGCTGCCAGCGTGTCCAATCGCCAATCAGGAGATAGCTTCATGAATTCGATCACGACCAAAGACGGGGTTCAAATCTATTACAAGGACTGGGGCAGTGGACAGCCAATCGTATTCCACCACGGCTGGCCGTTATCGTCCGACGATTGGGATGCACAGATGATGTACTTCTTGTCGCGCGGCTTCCGTGTCATTGCCCACGATCGACGCGGTCACGGTCGTTCGTCTCAAACGGCGACCGGCAACGAAATGGACACGTACGCCGCCGACGTCGCGCAGTTGGCGTCGCACCTTGATTTGCGCGACGCGGTCCACATCGGGCACTCGACCGGCGGCGGCGAAGTAGCCCGCTACGTTGCAAAGCACGGGAAAGGACGTGTCGCAAAAGCGGTGCTAGTCGGCGCGGTGCCACCCATCATGGTCAAAACTGATAAGAACCCGGGCGGTCTGCCGATCGAAGTGTTCGACGGTTTTCGAGCGGCACTCGCCGCAAATCGGTCGCAATTCTTCCGCGACGTTCCCGCCGGGCCGTTTTATGGGTTCAACCGCCCTGGCGCCAAGGTGTCGGAGGGTGTGATCGACAATTGGTGGCGCCAAGGCATGATGGGCGGCGCCAAGGCGCACTACGATTGCATCAAGGCCTTCTCGGAAACGGATTTCACCGAGGACCTCAAGGCGATCAGCGTGCCGGTGCTGATCATGCACGGTGACGATGATCAGATCGTGCCAATCGCCGACTCTGCGCTGCTGTCCGCGAAGCTCGTCAAGAACGGCACCTTGAAGGTCTATCGGGGACTTCCGCACGGCATGTGCACGACGCACCCGGAGATCATCAATCCGGACCTCCTCGCATTCATCAAGGCATAGGAGAGCCATCATCAATCCCAACGCTGATCTGATCCTGCATCACGGCCTCTTCAGCACGCTTTCACGAGCCCAGCCGACCGCGAGCGCTGTTGCCATCCGCGACGGCCGCTTCGTGGCCGTCGGCGCCGACAAAGACGTATTGGCGATTGCGGGTCCGAAGACCAAGATCGTCGACCTCGAGGGCCGGCGCGTCCTGCCCGGGCTGATCGACAGCCATCTGCATATCATCCGGGGCGGGCTCAACTTCAACCTGGAGCTGCGCTGGGACGGCGTGCGCAGCCTCGCCGACGCCATGAGCATGCTGAAGCGGCAGGTCGCGGTCACGCCGCCGCCGCAATGGGTGCGCGTGGTCGGCGGCTTCACCGAGCATCAGTTCGCCGAGAAGCGGCTGCCGACCATCGCCGAGCTCAACGCCGTCGCACCCGAGACGCCAGTGTTTCTCCTGCATCTTTACGACCGCGCAATCCTCAACGCAGCTGCGTTGCGCGCAGTCGGCTACACCAAGGACACGCCAAACCCGCCCGGCGGCGAAATCGTGCGCGGCCCGAATGGCACGCCCACAGGGTTGCTTCTCGCCAGGCCGAACGCGAGCATCCTCTACGCCACGCTCGCCAAGGGTCCGAAGCTGCCATTCGACTATCAGCTCAACTCGACGCGTCACTTCATGCGTGAGCTGAACCGCCTCGGCGTCACCGGCGCGATCGACGCGGGCGGGGGCTCGCAGAACTATCCCGAGGATTACGCGGTGATCGAGAAGCTCGCCGCGGATGGCGCGCTCACCGTGCGCCTCGCCTACAACCTCTTCACGCAGAAGCCGAAGGGCGAGAAGGACGACTTCCTGCGCTGGGCGAAGTCGTCGAAGTACCAGCAGGGCGACGACTATTTCCGTCACAACGGCGCGGGCGAGATGCTCGTGTACTCGGCCGCCGATTTCGAGGACTTCCGCGAGCCGCGCCCCGAGATGCCGCCGGAGATGGAGGGCGAGCTCGACGCGGTGATCCGCATCCTCGTCCAGAACCAGTGGCCGTGGCGGCTGCATGCGACTTACGACGAGACCATCAGCCGCGCGCTCGACGTATACGAGCGCGTGAACCAGCACATGCCGCTCAAGGGCCTGCACTGGTTCTTCGATCACGCCGAGACCATCTCCGAACGGTCGATGGACCGCATAGCGGCGCTCGGCGGCGGCATCGCCGTGCAGCACCGCATGGCTTATCAGGGCGAATACTTCGTCGAGCGCTACGGCGCACGCGCCGCCGAAGCCACGCCGCCGGTGGCGCGCATGCTTGAGAAGGGCATCAAGGTCGCCGCCGGTACTGACGCGACGCGCGTCGCGTCCCACAATCCCTGGGTGTCGCTCGCGTGGCTGGTCACCGGTCGCACGGTAGGCGGCCTGCGCATTTATCCGCAGCGAAACTGCGTGGACCGCGAGACCGCGCTGCGCCTATGGACCGAGAACGCGACCTGGTTCTCCAACGAGGAGGGCAAGAAGGGCCGCATCGAGGCCGGGCAGCTCGCCGATCTCATCGTCCCGGACCGCGACTACTTCGCGTGCGCCGAGAGCGAGATTGCCGATACCGTTTCCGAGTTGACGATCGTCGGCGGCAGGATCGTTTATGCGGGCGGCATCTTCACGAGCCTCGACACGCCACCGCCGCCGGCAATGCCGGATTGGTCGCCGGTGCGCCGCTTCGGCGGCTACGCCGCGTGGGCCGTGCGCAGCGCACACACACACCGCCACGAGCTCGACGGCGCGTACGGCAGTGCTGCCGTCTGTGGCGTTCATGGCCACGATCACGGCCGCGCCTGGGCCGGCACCGCGCCGGTCGACGACCTCAAGAGCTTCTGGGGCGCGATTGGCTGCTCGTGCTTCGCGTTCTAGGGCCACAAAAGGAGACGATGCAATGACCGACACGATCCAGTGTCCGTTCAATCACGCCGCCGCCGGCACATCGAACCGCGACTGGTGGCCGAACCAGTTGCGCCTGGACCTGCTGAACCAGCATTCGACCAAGTCCAACCCGCTGGGCGAGAGGTTCCACTACGCCGAGGAATTCAGGAAGCTTGACTACTTCGCGC
>JAQGNH010000026.1 GCA_028291945.1 Betaproteobacteria bacterium | reverse complement strand
GTGACGTGGTGGTGTATTGCAGTTGACCCAACGAAGCCAGCGCGGCGCGTGTCGCCCGCACCCTGATGGACAAGGGTTACGATCGCGTGCGGCCGCTGCAAGGGGGGATAGAAGCGTGGATAGCCGCAGGATTCGACCTGGATGAGCAACTCAGGAACACGGCATGAATGCGTTGCGTGAAACGACGCAACGATATGCTCCGCTCGTGGGGCGCATCCTCATGGCGCTTATTTTTCTCACATCCGCTTACGGCAAGATTACGGGGTTCGATGCGACTGCAGCCGCGATGGCCGGCAAAGGTATGCCTGTGCCGCAAGTGCTTCTCGTTTGTGCAATCACGATCGAGCTGATCGGCAGTACGCTGCTCGTCGCCGGTTGGTATACGCGTTCCGCAGCTCTGGCGCTCATCGTGTTCCTGATACCCGCGACTCTGTACTTTCACAACCACTGGGCTCATCCGCCCGAGCAGGCTCGTAACCAACGCAATCACTTCATGAAGAACGTGACGATATTGGGCGCGCTGATATTCGTCACCGGAATGGGTGCGGGTCCGCTCAGTGTCGACACCCGCGCGCGCCGGCCATAGGGCTCTACTGATTTCATCATTGTGTCGTTGCCTCGCGCCGCCTACGAGCTCAGCCGCGTGCGAGCTGCATTCCAGGTGCGGCGCGTGCAGCGCGTCGAGCCTCTGCCTTCACTGATCACCACCGACCCGTTTACATGCATTTACTCGAACTCGCCACGGTTTTTCTGCTGAGCGCTGTAGTGCTCGTGCCGTTGTTCCAGCGACTGAAGCTCGGCGGCGTGCTGGGCTATCTGGCTGCCGGCATGCTGCTGGGCCCCTGGGGGCTGAACATCGTGCCCGATGCCGAGAACACGCTCAGCTTCGCCGAGTTCGGTGTTGCGTTGCTGCTGTTCCTGGTGGGCCTCGAGCTCGAGCCCGCCCGTCTCTGGAGCATGCGCCGCCTCGTATTCGGGTTCGGAGGCGCGCAGGTCGGTGCGACGGGGCTCGTGCTCGGCGGCGTCGCTCTCTGGCTGGGCTTGACCTGGCAGGCTGCGCTCGTTGCCGGCTTTGGCCTTGCAATGTCCTCGACCGCACTCGTACTCACGTCGCTGGGTGAGCGTGGACAGCTCGGTGCGAATCATGGCCGCGAAATATTTGCGGTGCTGCTCTTCCAGGATATCGTCGTCATTCCGTTACTGGCGCTGTTGCCGCTGCTGGCGTATGCGTCAGTGAAGGATGCGGTGAGCTGGACGGTGGCGGCCAAGGCGATTGCAGCGATCGCAGCGTTCGTCATCGCCGGCCGGGTGCTCGTGCGGCCGGTGCTCAAGTTCATCGCGCGCCACAGCAGCGCCGAAGTGTTCACCGCGGCGGCGCTGCTGCTGGTGGTCGGATCGGCGGTGATCATGGAGCGCCTCGGTGTCACGATGTCGCTGGGGGCTTTTCTCGCAGGCTTGCTTCTCGCCGATTCGGAATTCCGCCACGAGCTCGAAGCCGACATCGAACCGTTCAAAGGACTCCTGCTGGGCCTTTTTTTCATGACGGTCGGCATGGAAGCTAATTTAACGCTGGCCCGGGATGCGCCGTTGAAGCTTGTCGCGCTCGCCGTCGGTTTCATGGCGATCAAGTGTGCAGTCGTCTATGGCATTGCACTCGCTGCGCGCTTCCCCCGCGACGAGCGCCAGCGAGTGGCCGTCGCGCTTTCGCAGGGTGGTGAGTTCGCCTTCGTCCTGTTTGCCGGCGCGGCCACCTTCGGAATACTCGAAACGGGCACGCACCAGCTTCTCGTTATGGTGGTGACCATTTCCATGGTTCTGGCTACGCCGGTCATGTCGCTGCACGAGTGGGCGCTTGCCAAATGGACCGCGCACAACGTGGCGGCGGACTATGACCGCATTGACGCCGCGACTGCTCCGGTCATCATTGCGGGCTTCGGCCGCTTTGGCCAGATCGTCTCCCGGGTGCTGCGCATGGCCGACATTCCCTTCGTGGCGCTTGATGCAAACTACGCGCAAGTCGACTTCGTGCGCCGGTTCGGTAACCGCATTTATTACGGGGATGCGTCGCGCCTGGAGCTGCTGCAGGCCGCGAAGGCCGGTGATGCAAAGCTCTTCGTGCTCGCGATCGACGATGTCGAGGCTTCCGTCAAAACCGCGTCGGTCGTGAGGCGTCATTTTCCTCAGCTCGATGTCCTCGCCCGCGCGCGCAACCGCGTTCACTACTTTCGCTTGCGTGACCTCGGCGTGAAGAATATCTGGCGGGAAACGTTTCCAGCGAGCCTCGAGGTGGCGCACCAGGCGCTGCTGAAGCTTGGATTCAGCGTCGCGGCAGCGCAACGCGCGGTTACTCTTTTCAAGGAGCATGACCTCGAGCAACTGGAAGCGCAATACGCGGTGCATCACGACGAAGCGCAATTGGTCCAGACGACTCAGCAGGCGGTCGCACAGTTGCGCGAGCTCTTCGAGGCGGACGTGGCGCGCCGCCCCCGCGGCTTTCCCGACCCCCTTCACAGCAACGAACCCGAGAACACCGAAGCGGCTACGCCTGAATAGCATTCATAACATTTTCAGGTTGCAGGTACTCCGCGCAGAACCATGCGTCCACAGCCGGAAAGCCGAGCTCTGCTATAGTCCGCCGCAGTGCATCCACGAGGGGGACCTATGGACGAGCGACGGGCCATTACGAGCGCTCCGATCGACGAGCTGCTCGCGAAAAGGTGGAGTCCGCGGGCGTTCGATTCACGCCGCACGGTGTCGCGCGAGCAACTCGCGGCGCTGCTGGAAGCGGCACGCTGGGCGCCTTCCTGCAACGGCGACGAGCCCTGGCGTTATCTCATGTGGGACCGCAGCCGGGATCCGCAAGGGTGGCAGAAGGCGTTCGAGTGCCTCTCCGAAAATAACAAGAAGTGGGTCAAGAATGTTCCACTGCTGATGCTCTCGTGTGCAGGCAGCATTTTTGGCCACAGCGGGAAAGCTAACCGTTACGGGCAGCACGACACCGGTGCCGCGAGTGTATGTCTTGCCTTGCAGGGCGCAGCGCTGGGTCTCGCCGTGCACCAGATGGGGGGCTATGACGCAACGAAGGCGCGAGTCTCATTCAACATCCCCGAGGAATACACGCCGATGGCCATGATCGCTATCGGTTACCAGGCAGCGCCTGACGTCCTCGATGATGAGACGCGCGAGAAGGAGATCAAGCAGCGTGCGCGCAAAGCCCTCGAGACGCATTTCTTCGAAGGCGGGTGGGGCGAGGGCGTGCGCTTATAGTCCTGAAGCTGAGTCGCCGCCGCAATGAAGGTCCAACTCGGCCTTCAGCGGCAAATGATCCGATGCGATTCGCGCGAGCGGCGTCGAATGCACCGCAATATTGCGCAGAAGAGTCCGCGGCTTCACCCAGATGCGGTCGAGCGCCAGCACCGGGCACCGCGCCGGAAACGTAGCTCGTGCGGGTGTCTGCTCGAAGTGCTTGTGCAGCCAGCGCAGCGGCCGGCCCCAGAGAAACCATTCGTTGATATCGCCCGTGAGTATTGTGGGCAGCGGGCGATCACCTTCGAGCACCCGCAGCAGTCGCTGAATCTGCTCACGCCGCTCCCCCGGGCGTAAGCCCAGATGGGTGGCGAGGACGCGCATCGGTGTGCCGCTGCAATCGAGCTCGACGTCGAGTGCTCCGCGCGGTTCGCAGCGATCGACGCACAGATCGATACGCTGTACCGATATCACGCGGAAACGCGTCAGCAGGCCATTGCCGTAATCAGCGCCGTTGCGCAATAGAGTCGGGCCGGCAATCGCCTCGAACTGGGTTTCCTGTTTGAGATAATTCAGCATGTCGAAACCGGTGGCGCGGTTTTCGACTTCCTGCAGGGCAATGACATCGGCGTCGAGCTCCTTCAGCACGCCCGCGATACGTTTAGGCACGAAGTGGCCGTCACGGCCGATACCGCCGTGCGTGTTGTAAGAGGCAACTCTGATCCCTACGCGGTCCACCTAACGCCTTTCCGGTCGCGGTCCCGTTTCGATATCGCCGAAGCGCTTCCGCACGTACGTTGCCACGCAGACGAGAATCGCTGCAACCGCTGCGAGGGCGGCGTAAGTGCCGGGTCCGGGATCGGTCACCGCAGCCGTGATGCGATCCACGAAGATAACCGTGATGGCGATCCCCGGCGCCATGCCGATGGCAGTGCCGATCATAAAATCTCTGAACTGGATGTGCGAGGCTCCGATCACAGCATTCACCACCGAGAATGGCGCCACGGGCAGCAGGCGAATGATCGCAATCGCCATGACACCTTTTTTCGCAAGTCTGCGCGTAATCCGATTCAGCTGTCGGCCGGACAGGCGACGCACTGTTTGACGGCCAATACGGCGCCCGACACTGTACGTGACGGCTGCGCTCAAAAGCGCACCGCCGAGCGCGTAAATTCCGCCGACGAGAGGTCCGAATACAACGCCAGTTGCAACGATCAGCGCCGTAACCGGGATGAGGAGCAAGCCCGCGACAACGTATGCTGCGAGCACGGCAAAAGGCGCGAAGGGTGAATCATCGAACGTTTGCGCAATACCGATCAGCGCCTGCAGCGAAATCAGCTCGCGCAGCGGCGTCCAGCGCCACGCAGCGGCGATCGCTGCAACCACGATCAGGGTAATCGCTATGCGCCAGACCCGGCTTGCTGCGGGCTTACGCGCGTCAGCCGGTACAAAGTCCTTCACCAGTTCTTCAGGGTCTATCGGGCGCTCCGGGTCAACGACTGCGCTGGCTGGCACGAGAGCATCGACTTCGGGACTGACCGCGGGCTCGATCGGCTCGAGCGTGCGTCCCGAACTCTTCAATGCTTCGATGCTTTTGATGAGACGCTTCTCCTGACGCACAATTTCGGATGCGACCTTCTCCGGTTCAGTGCCGAGGTGCTCCGCGAGCAGCCGGTCGCGCAGCGCCGCGATCGCTTGTCTGATGCGCTCGTCGCCCCGCGCTTCGATGGCGATGTTGCATTCGGTATCGAAACCCATGGATCGGTTGCTGAAATTGGCCGAGCCCACGCTCGCGAGCTCGTCGTCCACTATGAGCACCTTGCTGTGCACATTCAGCAGGTTCGGCATCTCGAGCCCCGGGACATGCGGGTAATAGAGGCGGTAGTGTCCGCCTGCGTCCGCGTCCTGCAACTGCCGATGCAGCCGCGCGCGCAAAACCCCCATCGTGCGCTCTTCCAGCCAGCCTTCTTCGGTGCGGCGGGACACGACCACGATGTCCGGAGCAGCGGGGCTGCGCAAGCGTGCCGCGAGGGCGGCGCCTACAACACTCGAGCTGAAATACTGGTTTTCGAGATACATCGAATGTTCTGCGGCCGCAATGGCATCGACGTAAAGATGGCGTATTTCTTCCACGCGCTGACCCGTCACATAGCCTGGGTCCGTGCGGGCAATCGCCACGTCGATGTCGGTGATGTCGGCACTGAGTCCGTGCGGCCACGGATCGTTCTGCGGTGCAGCGTCGACAGGAACGGCGCTTTGATTCGTCGCCCGTTGCCAGCGGTCACGACATAGCTCGCCGAGTGCGCGAGCCGCAGCGCCGTCCACCAGGGCCTGCACGTCGTGGTACGGCCGATACACCTTGCCGTCGGGATCGCAGCGATGCGGCTCATCGCATCCGTGCTTCGGCGTATCCCAGCGGCAATGGGTAAGATCGAGACCACCGACGAACGCAACTGAATCGTCGACCACCACGATTTTCTGGTGATGCGATGCGCCCATCGGATGCTGGTCGTCCAGCCGAAAGCTCAGGCGACGATGGGTGCGCCAGTCGAGCTTGTAAAGCGGCATCCATTCGCGATCCATCGCAAAAACCATCGCGAAATCCCACGACAGCACGCACATCTGCAGATGCGGCTGACGCTTGACGACTTCATTCAGGAAATCGCCGAGCTCCTCCGGATAGCCGTCATTGGCACCTTGGGGCACCAGTCGAATCCGGCTGTCGATGTCCCACCCGACGATGAATACGGTTCGCTTTGCCTGCGATATGGCGGAGCGCAGCGCCGAGAAATATGCGGCACCGTCGATCAAAAATGCGAGTCGCTTCGCATGTTCGATGCGCCAGCAGTTGCGGCCGGGGACGAGCACCCCCTTGGCTGCGACACGTTTTTCGCGTCGATTCATGAATCTCTGATCGAGTTTGCGGCGCCCGCGCGCCGTTTGCTCGCTATGGCAAAAGCTATGCCTGCTAGTAGACAGTGGGAAGTGAGCGACAGGCCGATAACCGGCTGGCGCGAGCCAAACAGCTGGAATGTGCTAGATCAGCAGGGGTGCGCCGGAGCCTACGAATCAGTGATAACGAGCCGCGATTCCTATGCGCCAAACTCACGGTCGTGTTCGAGGCACGGAAGCATGCCGCGGACCCGATCGACCCGAGCCGGATCGATGTCGGCGTAAACAATGCCGGCATTTTCGCCACCATCCGCAAGCACGTCTCCCCACGGATCGACGATCAAGGAATGACCGTAAGTCGTGCGATTTCCGGGGTGCTCGCCACACATTGCAGGAGCAAAAACGAAACACGCGTTTTCGATGGCGCGCGCCTTGATCAGTGTATGCCAGTGCACCTTGCCGGTGAGGCGCTGGAATGACGATGGAATCGTGAGGTACCGCGCCCCCGCTTTTGCGAGTGCCCGATAGAGGTGGGGAAAGCGCAAGTCATAACACACCGAAAGTCCGAACGTACCCCACGGTGTTTCTGCCGTGACCGCACGACTCCCGGCGCAGTATGCGGACGATTCCTTGATGACTTTCCCATCGGGCAGTGTGACATCGAACATATGAATCTTGTCGTAGCTTGCAACGACCTGCCCGTCGGCGCCGATAAGAAATGAGCGATTGGCGATACGATCTCCATCCGTCTTCAAAGTAAGAGATCCGACGAGTATCCAAACCGACAGCTCCTCGGCGAGCATTTGCAACACGGGCAGCGCTGGCTTCCCATCGCGTTCAAGCGCGCGCTCGCGCATCACACGGCCGCTGCCGTCCATCATGAGGGTGTACTCGGGCGTGAGCACGAAGCGCGCGCCGTTGCGAACAGCCTCCCGCGACATGTCTTTTACCGTGTGGAGGTTTGCAGCGAGATCATTGCCGGTCTGCATCTGCAGGCAGGCAGCACGAAAAATGTCGGGCATCGGGAAAGTACGTTA
Source organism: Betaproteobacteria bacterium (assembly GCA_028291945.1). Lineage (GTDB taxonomy): Bacteria > Pseudomonadota > Gammaproteobacteria > Burkholderiales > SG8-41 > JAQGMV01. The sequence goes on along the minus strand of JAQGNH010000026.1, from coordinate 18,793 downwards.
GCGGTCAGCGGCAGCGGTCAGCCGTCAACGGCCACACGTGTCGTCAAGCGTGAAACAGGAACGTAATCAGCGGTTGATCGCTGACGCCTGACCTCTGAGGAAAATCAAGTTGCCATTTCCCTCTGCCGCGCAGACAGCCTGCCGCTCTCGATGTCGGCCGGTGCTTCTTCGTTCGGGAAATTGAACTCGAGCACCGTGCCGATCGGGTCTTTGAGAAAGATCTGAAATCCGGCGTCGGGCACGTTTTGCGCGTCGAACTTGATTCCGAGTTTCTGCACGCGATCACGGAATTCGGCAGCGCCGCTCATCCCGAATGCAACGTGATCCACGCTGCCGTGGTGCTTATCCTGCAGAAAGCCCTCGGCGCAGCGCGCGCTTACGTGGACGAGCGGATGATTATCATGCCACAGCCAGATGCCCGGGTTGGGAAAGTTGGGGCGGTCGCCCTTTCTCAAGCCCATTACTTCTCCGTAGAATTTTTCTATCGCCGGCAGATCGCTTTCGGTACAGCGGATGTTGATGTGATGCACTCCCGTCAGTTTCATGACGACTCCTTGAAAGTTCTTTCGTTAAACGTCCTGCGGCGTTGCGAGCGCCGAGCTGTGGCCCTTGATCTCGCGCACCGGTTTTTCTCCGCGTATGTTGCGCCCGGTCGGTGTCCACGTGCAGACTGGCGCGCCCGGGGCCCAGACGGTCTTGTATTTTCCCGGAACGAAAAATTCGACGAAGACCATGTCTTCTTCGCCTTCGCTGTGCAGGTAATGGCGCTCCCGCTCGTCGTAGTAGATCAGATCCCCTTTACGGACCGGAATGGGACGCTCGTTCGCGTAGGCGGTGCCGCGTCCTTGGAGCACGTACATAAAGTGCTCTGCGCCCTCGTGGTGATGGTTTGCCGCCTGCGTCCCCGGTGGATAGATGATCATCTCACCTTTGATGGCATGCGTGTCGAACAGCTTCGGTGTCGCAATGTAGATGCGCTTGCGCGCATCGTACTCCGAATCGAGAACGGGTTCCCGCGTCCAGTCGACTATATGTAAAGAGGGCGGTCGCGCCGTCAAGTTCTGATCGAATCGTGCGGCTTCGGGCACTTCGGCATACAGCAGTACTGCGTGCGTCGAACCGGTCACAGTGCCCCTGAAGCCGGGCGGCAGAAAAACGATGTGAGCATCGGTCAGCTCAACCGTGTCCCTGTCATGACACAAAACGCTCTCACCCTCGAGAATCTGGAACCATGCCAGACTGTCGTCAGCGACGGTGAGTTGCAGTGCTGCGCCATCCGTGAGCGTGAGCCGATCCAGTAAAACTTTCGTTCGTTGCACGCGCTCTGCGGTTAAAAGACGTTGCCGCGCAACGCCCATTGACAGTGGTCGCGCAGCCACGCTGCTCTGGTTGAATGTGACTGCCATCCGCACTCCTGCCCCTATCGGTCCGGCTACTCTAACCCGCGCCGACTACGCGCGCAAACGGCTTCCGTGTGCCAGCGCCGGTTCGTCGGCAGAAGCGTTGATCGGTCATCATCCTGCCTGCCTCAAACTGAGCTGGGCTCTGTCGCGACGATCACGAAGCCTCTGCTTCGGGCGGTTTCCCGGCGAACGATCAAATACAATAGCGCCGTTGCCACTACCCAGCGAGGAGCATGATGTCCGGTGCCGCTCACGTCGATCCGTCGAACAGGAAAGTCGCGTTACTGATTTCTGTCCTTGCTACGCTGCTCGCGTTTTCGGAAACGCTGGGCAAGAGCACACAGACAGAAGCACTGAGCCGCAACATCGAAGCGGCGAACCTGTGGTCATTTTTTCAGGCAAAAACAATAAGAATGACCACGGTGCGCACTGCCTTAGAGCAGGCCGAGGTGCAGTTGCCATCGGCGTCGGGGGATGTCAAACAGGCCCTCGCGAAGCGCATCGAAGACTGGCGCAAGACGGCTGCACGCTATGACACGGAGCCGGATACCGGGGAAGGTCGCAAGGAGCTGGCGCAGCGCGCCAAGGCAGCCGAGGCGAAGCGTGACCAGTCACTCGCTGCCTATCACCAGTATGAGGTCGCTTCGGCGGCCCTGCAGATTGCGATCGTCCTCGCTTCCGCCGAGGTGATAACCGGCGCAGGCTTTCTGCTGTGGGCGGCGATGGGTCTCGGGGCCGTGGGGCTTGCTTTCACCGTGATCGGCTTCGTGGCCCCAAATTTGATTCACCTCTTCTAGCGCGTTATGCGTCCCAAGGATTCGCTGTCTCCCGCGCTATCGCATACCGCCCCAACGCTTCTTCGACAGTGGATGCTGGCACCTGCTTTTCATCCGACAGTGCCTTGAGCGCCGCGACGACGATCGCCTGGCGGTCCACTTCAAAAAAGCGGCGCAACGCTGCTCGCGTGTCGCTGCGGCCAAAGCCGTCTGTGCCTAATGTGATGTAGCGGCGCGGCACCCACGTACGGATCAGATCAGGCAGCGCACGGACGTAGTCGCTGACTGCGACGATGGGTCCACGAGTCCCGGACGTACACCGTTCGACGTGGCTTTCACGTTGCGGGGATGTTGGATGCAACATGTTCCAGCGCTCCACATCTAATCCGTCGCGTCGAAGCTCGGTATAGCTCGTGACGCTCCAGACATTTGCGGTAATTCCGAAGTCGTGCTCGAGCATGTCGGCAGCGGCGAGCACCTCCCTCAGTATGGTTCCGGAGCCCAGCAGTTGAACTGCAGCCGACTCACCCGGCGCCCGTCTTACTAAGTACATGCCGCGCAAAATCCCGTCCTGTACGCCGTCTGGAAGCTGCGGATGTGCGTAATTCTCGTTCATCACCGTGACGTAATAGAACACGTCTTCCTGTGCTTCCAGCATCCGCCGAACGCCGTCGCGTACTATCGTTGCGAGCTCATAGCCAAAACAGGGATCGTACGCGCGACAACTCGGAACGGTGGCGGCGACGAGATGGCTCGACCCGTCCTCGTGCTGGAGCCCTTCGCCCGATAGCGTAGTGCGACCGGCCGTTGCGCCGATCAGAAAGCCACGTGCTCTCGAGTCTGCGGCGGCCCAGATGAAGTCCCCTACACGCTGGAACCCGAACATCGAGTAGAAAATATAAAACGGCAGCATCGGGACGCCGTGCGAGCTGTACGATGTCGCAGCGGCAATCCACGACGACATGGCGCCTGCTTCATTGATGCCTTCTTCGAGGATCTGGCCGTCTTTCGCTTCCTTGTAATACAGCAGCTCGTCGCGGTCTTCGGGATCGTAAAGCTGTCCTACCGAGGAGTAGATCGCCACCTGCCTGAACAAAGACTGCATGCCGAACGTACGCGCTTCGTCCGCGACTATCGGGACGATCCGCTGGCCGATGCTCGTATCCTTGAGCAGCTGCGAGAGGATGCGCACGAATATCATCGTGGTTGATTCCTCGCGTTCGTTTGAGCCGTTGAGTATGCGTGCGAACGTGTCGACTGCGGGTGCCGGCAGGGATGGCGCCGTATGTATCCGTGCCGGGAGATAGCCTCCGAGCTTCTCCCGGCGCGCGTGGAGGTAGCGCATTTCCTGACTGTCGTCGGCAGGCTTGAAAAAACGCAGGGCGTGAACGTCCTCATCCGAGATCGATAGAGAAAAGCGGTCGCGGAATGCAGTGAGTGCGTCGTCTTCGAGCTTCTTCGCCTGGTGGGCGCCCATGCGGCCCTGGCCCCAATGGCCCATACCGTAGCCCTTCTTGGTTTGCGCGAGTATCACCGTGGGGGCACCCTTGTAATTCGCTGCAGCGTTGTATGCCGCATAGATCTTGATCGCGTCGTGCCCGCCGCGGCGCAGCCGATCGATGTCATCGTCCGACAAGTGTGCAACGATCTGCTGCAGTTCCGGATACTTGTTGAAGAAATGCTCGCGGTTGAACTGGCCGTCGGTCGCGGCGTATTTCTGGAATTCGCCGTCTACGGTTTCGTGCAGCCGGCGAATGATGACGTTTTCTTCGTCGCGTGCGAACAACGGATCCCAGTCCGAGCCCCACAGCACCTTGATCACGTTCCAGCCGGCGCCTGCAAAGAGCCCTTCGAGCTCCTGGATGACCGATCCGTTCCCTCGCACGGGCCCGTCGAGACGCTGCAAATTGCAGTTCACGACAAAGATAAGATTGTCGAGACCTTCGCGTGCAGCGAGCGACAAACCCGCGAGCGATTCGGGTTCATCCATTTCACCATCGCCGACGAAGGCCCATACCTTGCGCGAAGCGGTTTCGAGGATGCGACGGTTCTTTAGATAGCGCATGAAGCGCGCTTGATAGATCGCAGTCGCCGGACCGATGCCCATCGAGGCATTCGGAAACTGCCAGAAATCCGGCATCAGATAGGGGTGGCAGTACGACGGCAAACCGCGGCCACCGGTCTCTCTGCGGTAATTGGAGAGCTGTATTTCGGTGAGCCGCCCTTCGAGGAACGCACGGGCGTACACGCCTGGGGCCGCGTGAGGCTGGACGTAGACGAGATCGCCGCTCTGGCCTGCACGGAAAAAATGATTGAAACCGACCTCGAACAGATCTGCAATGGACGCATACGTCGCGATGTGTCCGCCGAGTTCAGGGTGCTCGCGGTTCGCGCGCACCACCATCGCAAGCGCATTCCATCTCACGATGGCGCTGATGCGCTGCTCTATGTCGAGATTGCCGGGGTATTGCGGTTGCTCCGCCAACGGTATCGTGTTGCAGTAGGGCGTATTCAGTACGGGAGGCAATGGGACTCGGCGCGCGCGCGCGCGGTCCAGGAGCTTGCGCAACAGGAAGGTGGCGCGTTCGCGGCCTTCCTTCTCGACGAGCGCATCGAACGCTTCGATCCATTCGGCGGTTTCTGTCGGATCGGCGTCCTGTTGGAGAACGCGCCAGTATGCGGAAGAGGACAGTTCGGAGAGGTCAGCCATAGCAGGTCTCGTAAGATGCAAAAAAGTAGTCTGCGCTAGATGGTGAATGTGCGCGGACACCGATGAGCTTGTCGCTCCGCGCCAGGCTCCCTCGTGGAATGTCCGGCGGTTTGCGCCGCGTCAGCATCCGAATGCTACGCGCTGAACGCCAATACAAGCTGCTGATTGTGATTGACAGATAGGCCGCAAAAGAAATTAAATGCTGCTAATTCAACCGTTAAAGAAATTTTATGCCGGGATCTGATCTTGACACTACCGACTGGCGTATTCTCAATCGTCTGCAGGACGACGCTCGGATTTCGAACGTCGAGCTGGCTGATGCAGTCAACCTTTCGCCCTCGCCGTGCCTTCACCGCGTGCGCGCTCTGGAGCAAAGCCGCATCATAAGTCGGTATGTGACACTGCTCGATCCCTTGAAGATCGGGCTGACCGTCAGCGTCTTCATTCAGGTCAGTCTCGAGAAGCAGATGCGCAACGCCCTCGATACGTTCGAAGCGTCCGTGCTCGCACGAGACGAAGTCATGGAGTGCTACCTGATGACAGGAGATGCAGATTACCTGTTGAGAGTCATCGTGTCGGACGTGCAATCGCTCGAGCGCTTCATCGTCGACTACCTTGCAAAGATTCCGGGCGTCGCGAGCATCAAATCGAGCTTTGCGCTCAAGCAGGTGAAATATAAAACGGCGCTTCCGCTGCCGGGCATTGCTTCGAGCAGAACCAAGAAAGCAAATCGCTAGCCTTTTCGCGAGCCGAAGCGGACCGTGGTGCCCAGGATGACCATGAGCGCCAACTTGCCAACGCACTTTCTTTATCCTAGCGCTCTCAGCGCTTGCGGGTTACTTCACCGAAACGTGCGGCACATTTGTAACGCTTACCCCTTACCATCCATGAGCTTTTTTGAACCACCTCAGCTGATCCAGGCCGAAGTCTTTGCTGCTGTCCCGAAGAAGCTTAGAAAAAAAGGTGATCCATCAACGTGGATCGACGCAAACCACCTGGGTTCCGGTCTCGATTGTTTCCTCGAGGGGCCTGCGTTTGATCGAGATGGCAATCTATATGTTGTCGATATCCCATATGGCCGCATTCTGCAGATGTCACCTGAAGGAGAGTTGGATGTCGCCGCGCAGTACGACGGATGGCCGAACGGGCTCGCGATTCACCGCGATGGCCGCATATTCATCGCCGACTATCGCCTGGGAATCATGGTTCTCGATCCGAAATCCGGCCGGGTCGAGCCGTTCCTGACTCATGCCTTTTCGGAAAGCTTCAAAGGAGTCAACGATCTCACGTTTGGAAAAAACGGCGACCTGTACTTCACGGACCAGGGACAGACCGGTGTTCAAGACCCAACCGGCCGTGTTTACCGCTATACCCGCGACGGGCGGCTCGAGTGTTTGATCTCGAACGGCCCGAGCCCGAACGGGCTGGTGTTGGACCCGGACGACAAAGTGCTGTTCGTGGCGATGACGCGATCGAATTGTATGTGGCACTGCCCGCGTCAAAAGCGGTGGGGGAGTCGCGAAGGTTGGCGTGTTCGCGCGGCTTCCTGGAATTCATGGGCCAGATGGGCTTGCGATGGATGAGGCGGGGAATCTTTCGGCCGCGCATGCGCGGCCCGGGATCATCTGGCTGTTCAGCCCGATCGGTGAGCCCCTCTATCGCGTCCAGTTGCCGGGGAAAACGGCGCGCATGACAAACATGGCTTATGGCGGCGAGGGCAGGGATACTCTGTTCATCACTGAATCGTACAGTGGGTTGATTCTGGCTGCGAAAATGCCGGAGCCAGGGAAGGTGCTCTATTCCCACCTATAAGCAGCGGCGACCCGCGAGCTGCACATGTGGGCGCGCTGCAGTGGCTCAGAGGTCGAGCTGATCCGCCGGTCGAGCTATGACTGCGGCGCGGGCAAGTGCGTCAGGTTGGTCGATGCGGCGGCGTGCTGAGACACTAAGGGCAAGTACGGCGCTGTACGATCGCGCGGCCCGTAGACGTAATATTGACGCGTCTGCCTTGATTCTGTGCGGCTGCGCTTCCAACAGCGGCGGTCGTGCGAGTATCGCAAAGGTCGAACGTAACGTTTGTCAGCGTACCGGAAAGCGTGCCCGGCGTGCCGTATGCGACGAAGCGCGCCCCGCCTGCATTCGAGCCGTGCCCGGTGCTGGTGAGTGTGTTACCGCCGTCTATTGTTGGTTGAACGACGAGAGGGCGGGTGCCTGCATCAATATCGCCGTCGCCGTTCGCGTCAGCGAAAACGATCCATCCCTGCTGCCATTGTGAAGCGGTGCAGCTCGTGCCATTCGTGCTCGTGCAGATGCCCATGCGTACTCCGCGCCTGATCGCTTCATTGCGGGTGACAGCCAGCGCAGCCATCAAATCGTTAGCCTGAGAGGTCATCAGCATGTTCATGCGTAATGTGCGCAGTGATGGCGCGGCGATCCCCATGAGGATGGCAAGTATCGCCACTGCGACGAGAAGCTCGATCACTGTGAAGCCGCGGTTCACTTTCATATTTCCTCCGAGCGTCTGTTTTGCACGCGCGCGCGCGCTGCGCAAACGACCAGTGCTGGGCTAACCGGAGATCAGGAACCGGGACGGCTGCGGAGAGTAGTGCGGCCAACAGCACGGAAGGGTGCTATTGAATAGCGCTTGTCTGGCAGCCCCGCCGTCATAGAACTTCGTTCCTTAGACCGGTGACTTTGCGAACCCGCTTTTCAGCGGGCGTGCCCGTTCAGTTACATGAATGCTAGGGGGCGGGTTCGACGAGGTCAACGGCGCGTAGTCGAATTTGTCACAGGTTCGACCAGATTCCGAGAGCTTGCGGCGACTAGTGCCTTCATGCAGTTTGCCATGCAAGCCGTCCACCTAGACAGCCTGAAAATGCGGGATAGTCCAGCTTCACAAGACTGCAGCAGGCCGAGCGCGGCAGCCCTGGGCTATGTAGACAGTGGGACGTTCGCGTGGCGAACGTCTTTTGTGCCTGGCGTATACCGCCGGTGCATCCCGTAAAATACCGGGCCAACGTCTCAACACGTTACGATCAGTCCCGAACTCTCTTAGGGTCGGCGCGGTCTTATCAACTGCACACGTCAATAATGAATCTTGCAACTACGTTCGTGAGTCCCTCATTTCACAGCTGGCGCGATTACGCGTTGCGCGCCGACCGAGTGGGGCGGGGAATTGACTGAAATTCTCCTCATCCGCCACGGCGAGACGCTCTGGAATCAGCAAGGCCGCATGCAGGGCCAGCACGACAGCCCGCTGACGCCGGTCGGGCTGCAGCAGGCACGTCAGCTTGCTCGGCGTTTAAGTAAAGTCCCTTTTGCCGCGCTCTATAGCAGTGATCTGGGACGCGCGCATCAAACCGCGCGTTGCATCGCGGATGAAACGTCTCACGACATAATCGCTGAACGCGATTTGCGAGAGCGCGGCTTCGGTATATTCGAAGGGCTCACGAACACTGAAATCAAAACGCGCTATCCCGAGGAATATGAGCCCTTCGCCAAGCGCGATCCCAATTACGCGATGACCGGAGGGGAGAGTGCGGCGACGTTTCGGACGCGTTGCGTGAATTGCCTCGAGACGATCGCGCTACGGCACGAAGGAGAGACGATCGTCGTGGTCAGCCACGGGCTTGTCCTGGATGCGGTTTACCGTACCGCATGCAGCATGTCGTTTGATGTGGCGCGGGGTTTTCCTTTGCTGAACTGCTCGATCAACACGTTCAGCTACGGCGCGAAAAAATGGGTTGCACTTTCAGTGTGCGACGTTGCTCATCTTGCAGACGAGGATGTGACCCGCTTGTCGGATGCGAACGTGTAATTCGCCGCCGCACGCTTCCACTCAATGGCGTCGACCGAAATGGTGCTCCTTGTTCACGGCTTGTGGATGCACGGTGTGGCAATGCGGCTCATGCAGCACCGGCTCGAGCGACACGGTTTTGCGGTGCGCACTTATTCGTATCCAACCGTGCGCATGAATCTGCGCGACAACGCATTACGGCTCGCGCGCTATTGCAATGCGCTGGCGGGCTGCCGGCTGCATCTCGTCGGTCACAGCATGGGCGGTCTCGTTGCACTCAAAGCGGCAGAACTGCTTCCATATTCGACGCGGGGACGCGTCGTGCTGATCGGGACACCTTTTGCAGACAGTTACAGCGGCCGTCAGCTCGGGCGTGTCCACGGTGGCCGCTTGCTGCTCGGCAAGTGTATGGACCAGTGGCTCAAAGAGTCGCATCGTGACGCGCTGAGCGATCTGGATATCGGCGTTGTCGCAGGCGATGGCGGTTTCGGGATGGGGCGCATCATCGCACCGGGCTTGCCGAAGCCGCACGACGGCGTGATCGCGGTCAATGAGACGCGCGTGCCGGGCATGCGAGATCATGTGACCCTGCGGGTCAGCCACACGGCGATGCTCATTTCGCGTCCAGTTTTGCACCAGGTTTGCGCGTATCTGAAGCATGGACGCTTCGAGCGCGCGGAACCGAACACGACGACATAACTCTCACGTATGCGCCTGCCACGTCTTATGGCTCCCGCCTTGCTTGCGGTTACGATTACCGCAGGCTGTGCCAACCTCCCGTACTACTTCCAGTCTGTGCGCGGACAGCTCGATATCTGGAGCCGTCAGCAAGATATCCAGACCGTCATGGCAGACCCAGCGACTGCTCCGCCGCTGCGGGAGAAGCTTGAGGCCGTGCTGAGTATCAGGGAATTCGCGAGCACCGAGCTTGCCCTGCCTCGTAACTCGAGCTATCGCTCCTACGCCAACCTGGAACGCCCCTACGCGGTTTGGAACGTGTTCGCAGCACCCGAATTCTCCATCGAACCGCGCCAGTGGTGTTTCATCTTCGCAGGCTGCGTCAATTACCGCGGTTACTTCAATAAATCGGAAGCACAGACCTTTGCGGATGACGCAGCCCGGCAGGGCTATGACGTGTTCCTCGGAGGCGTGCCGGCGTATTCTATGCTGGGTTACTTTCCGGATCCTGTGCTCAATACATTCATCCGCTATCCGACAGCTCAGCTGGCGCGGCTTATATTTCACGAGCTCGCGCACCAGGTTATTTATGTGAGCGACGACAGCGTCTTCAATGAATCGTTTGCCGTGACAGTGGAACAGGAGGGCATGCGGCGATGGCTGGACCGCTATGGGCGGGAGCAGGACCGCGCGACGAGCGCATTGGTCGCTCAGCGGCGGACGCAGTTTGTCGAACTGATCGAGACGTACCGCCAGCGGCTCGCGACCCTGTACCAGTCATCCTTGCGCCGAACTGAAATGCGTGATCGCAAAGCAGTCCTGTTCGCGCAGCTTGACGATGACTACGCCAAATTGAAGGAAAGTTGGGGCGGCTTCGCCGGCTTTGACCGGTGGTTTGAAGGGAAACCGAACAACGCACTGCTTGCTTCGATCGCTATTTACACCAAGAAAGTACCTGCGTTCCAGACGCTGCTTGCGCGGGAAGGCGGCGATCTCGAGCGCTTCTACAGCGCCGTAAAGGAGCTTGCCCGCCTCAGCAAAGCCGATCGCAGCGCGGCACTTGAGCGTTTGATGCCGCAGACGGCCGACGCCGCGCACTAGAATTGCTTGTGTCCTCACGCGTACGGTTCAAAGCCGTGGCGCCCGCGCGTTCAGCAACCAGCATACCCGCCAGCCTCAGGAACAACGGCGCCGTTTCGTCCGTCCAACCGTAGTGCACAAACTGCGGCGCATCATCGTGAACCCCGGGGCGAACCCGTTGACTGCAAGAGGGCCCATGCAAATCCAAATAAACAGCGATCACCACATCACCGGTTCGCCAGAGCTGGCCGGCCGCGTGCAGGCGCTCGTGCGCGACACGCTCGACCGCTACAGCGACCGTATCACCCGCGTCGAAGTGCATCTGAATGACCTGAACAGCGTGAAGGGGGGCAGCAAGGATAAGCGCTGCCTCATGGAGGCGCGGTTCGCTGGGCTCGGCCCCGTCGCGGTAAATCATGAGGCCGAGAACCTGACTCTCGCGATTGAGGGCGCCATGGAGAAACTCGAGCGTGCGATCGAGCACAAGCTTGGCAAGGCGACCGCCACGGCGACGGGAAAAAGGAGTGCAAAGGCATGAGCGCAAATCTGAACGCGAATGTGCACGCGACGGGCAAACACAAGGATGTGCCGGTTTTCCAGCGCCTCAAACCGCTGCTGGCCGATTACCCCCCACCCTGCCTGTCGCTTTACCAGCCGTCTTTTCGAGCTTTTCCAGATTCTCAGCAGAATCCGGTACACTACCGCAATCTCCTGAAGGAGCTGACGACGGCGCTCGAGCGAAACCGCCAGGGCGTTGCGTCCGAGAAACTACTCGAGCCTTTCGAGCGTTTGCTGGATGACGCCGGGTTCTGGGCGCATCCGCAGGACGGCCTGGCAGTGTTCGGCGCGGCAGGCTTTTTCCACGTCGAGAAAATTCAGCGGCCGGTGCCCGAGCTGGTCGTCGTTAACGACCATCTCTACATCAAGCCGCTCATTCGAGTGTTTCAGTCCGAGGACACGTACCAGATCCTGGCGCTGGATCGAAAGGAGATCAAGCTCTACCAGGGCGATCGGTATGTCGTTGACCAAATCCCGCTTGCGCCAAGCGTGCCGAGAACGATCGACGAAGCCCTCGGGCCGGAGGTCCACCTGCCAGGTGTCGACCGCACCGCTCCGTTTGCCGCCGGCCGCGGCGGCCAGGCCGTTTACGCACACCATGGCCATGGCTCCAAAATGGACGAGGCCCGGCTCGACGTCGAGCGCTTTTTCCGAGTCGTAGACCGCGCAGTCGCCGACGCGCACTCCAAACCATCGGGCGTACCACTGATAGTTGCGGCGCTGCCTGAATACCATTCCCGCTTCAGAGAGCTCAGTCACAACCCCTTTCTGCTCGATGAAGGTATTCACTTGAACGCGGATGCACACACCCGCGATGAGCTCAGGGATGCAGCGTGGCGCGTAATGGAACCGCGTTACCATGCCCGCCTGCAGCAGCTGATCGATGCCTACCACGCCGCGAAGGCGCGCGGACTGGCGACGGACGATCTGACGCATGCGCTCGAGTTTGCGACCGATGGGCGCGTGGGCACGCTACTGGTGGAAGCGGAGCGGCGCATTCCCGGGCATGTCGATGGCCACATGCCGCGGCCGGCGGTTCGCGACGAGCCGGGGGTCGGTGACCTATTGGACGACCTCGCGGAGCGCGTTTTGAAAACGGGGGGGCAGGTGATCGTCGTGCCCAAGGGCCGCATGCCAACGGATACAGGCCTCGCCGCGGTGTTTCGTTATTGACCGCGCCCCTCGCTATTCCGAGTTTGAGGCCGTACGAGCCCGTTGTAGCCAGAGGCGTCTCCAGGACGCGATATATAATTCCGCCTCTTCACAAGAGGAGGAACGATGAACCTGACGAGCACCAGTTTCGTAGACGATGAACGTATTCCGGCCGAATATGCGTTCTGCGCGCCGGATCCGAAATCGCACGCCAGGCTCTCCGACAACCGCAATCCGCAGCTCGAATGGAACGACCTGCCCATGGGGACTCGGTCGCTCGTGTTGATCTGCCATGACTATGACGTGCCCTCCAAGTCGGACGACGTGAACAAAGAAGGGCGCACGATATCGGCGTCGCTGCCGCGCGTCGATTTCTTTCACTGGGTTCTGGTGGATCTCGATCCGCACTCCGGGCCTATCCGTGCAGGCGAATTCTCCGACGGCGTAACGCCTCGGGGGAAAACGGGACCGCAGGGGCCGCGCGGCACGCGGCAGGGCATCAACGATTACACGATGTGGTTCGCAGGTGATGAGGCTATGAAGGGCGATTACTACGGCTACGATGGGCCGTGTCCGCCCTGGAACGATTCGATCGCACATCACTACGTGTTCACGCTGTACGCGGTCGACCTCGCGCAGCTTCCCGTGAATGGCACGTTTCGCGGGGCCGATGTGCTCAATGCGATGAAAGGACATGTACTCGGCGAGGCCAAACTGACAGGCGTCTACAGTCTCAACCCGGAAGCGACCGTCTGACGCTGCACTTCATCAAGCCCAGGCCGGCTTCAGCCGGCCTTTTTATTTGTTACCAACGCTCCCCGTGAAATTCGATTCTGCAAGGCGCCTTGCCAATCTACCCCGGCCCACGTATCCGGACGAGCTTCCGGTGGTCGCGCGGCGCGAGGAGATCGCGCTCGCGATCGCCGAGAATCAAGTCGTGATCGTCAGCGGCGAGACCGGATCGGGCAAAACGACTCAGCTGCCGAAGATCTGTCTCGAGCTCCGACGCGGTGTGAACGGGCTCATAGGGCATACCCAGCCTCGGCGGATCGCCGCGCGAACCGTCGCCGCCCGGATCGCGCAGGAGCTCAAGAGCCCGCTCGGCCACGCCGTGGGTTACAAGGTCCGCTTTGCCGACAAGCTCTCCCCGGACACCTACATCAAGCTGATGACCGACGGGATCCTGCTCGCTGAGACACAGGGTGACAGGCTTCTCAAAGCTTACGACACGATCATCATCGACGAAGCCCACGAGCGCAGCCTCAACATCGATTTTCTGCTGGGTTATCTGAAGCGCGTGCTGCCCGAGCGGCCGGATCTCAAAGTGATCGTTACGTCGGCAACGATAGAGACCGAGCGTTTCTCGAAGCATTTCAACGGCGCCCCCGTTATCGAAGTGTCGGGCCGCATGTATCCGGTCGAACATCGCTATCGGCCGTTGGAAGCAGCCGATGAGGACAAGGAAGACCAGGATATCGAAGACGCGATCCTTAATGCGGTAGATGAGCTCGCGCGCGATCGTGTCGCCGGCGACGTGCTGATTTTTCTTCCGGGCGAGCGCGAGATCCGCGAGACCGCTGAAGCACTCCGCAAGCATCACCCGAAAGGCGCTGAAATTCTTCCGCTGTATGCGCGGCTTTCGTTCGAAGAACAGGAACGGATCTTCAAACCCGGGAGCGCGAGGCGGATCGTGCTTGCAACGAATGTTGCGGAGACATCGCTCACCGTGCCAGGCATACGCTACGTGATCGACACCGGCCTCGCGCGGATTAACCGCTATAGCTGGCGCAACAAAGTGGCGCAGTTGCAAATAGAGAAGGTATCGAAAGCGTCGGCGAATCAGCGTGCGGGGCGCTGTGGACGGGTCGCGCCGGGAATTTGCGTGCGTCTGTATTCCGAAGAGGACTACATATCGCGTCCTGAATTCACCGATCCGGAAATCCTGCGGTCGTCTCTCGCTTCCGTAATCCTGCGCATGAAATCGCTGCGTATTGGTGACGTCGAGGACTTCCCGTTCCTCGAGCCGCCCAGCGCAAGGATGATCAATGACGGGTACCAGCTGCTTGCCGAGCTCGGAGCGGTCGACGAAAACAATGCTCTTACGCCAGTCGGCTGGCAGCTTGCCAAGTTTCCGATCGATCCCCGCATTGCACGCATGGTGCTCGCGGCGCGCCGCGAGAAATGTCTGCGCGAGGTTCTCATCATCGCATCCGCGCTCTCGGTCCAGGATCCACGCGAGCGCCCTTTCGACAGGGCAGAGGCTGCTGACCGCGCGCAGGAACAGTTTCAGGAAGAGCGCTCGGATTTCATGGCGTATCTGAAGCTCTGGGCTTTTTTCGAAGATGCGCTCAAGCACAAGAAGTCGAACCGCAAGCTCGTCGAATTGCTGCACGAGCATTTCCTGTCACACAGAAGGATGCGCGAGTGGCGCGATATCCACGGTCAGCTGGCTGCGCTCGTTGGCGAGCTCGGCATGCAGCTCAATGAGACACCGGCAACGTCTGACCAGATCCATCGCGCGCTGCTCGCGGGTCTGCTCGGCAACATCGGCTTGAAGAGCGATGACGGAAACGAATATCTGGGTGCGCGCGGAATCAGATTCCTGATTTTCCCAGGTTCGGTTCTGCGCAAAGCAGGCTCGAAGTGGGTCATGGCGGCAGAGCTCGTCGAGACGACACGCCTGTATGCGCGCAACGCTGCGCGCATTGCGCCGGAGTGGATCGAACCGCTAGCGGTGCACCTGGTCAAGCGGCAGTACTTCGACCCGCACTGGGACAAGGAGCGCGGAATGGTCATGGCTTACGAGCGTGTGACCCTTCACGGCCTGACGATCATTCCGCGACGCCGCGTCCATTACGGTCCGATTAATCCATTGGAAGCGCGCGAGATATTCATACATCGGGCGCTCGCTGCATTCGAGTTCGAAACGCGCGGCACGTTCTTCGAGCACAACCGCAAGCTCGTGCGCGAGTTGCGGGAGCTCGAGCACAAAGCGCGGCGCCGTGACGTGCTCGTGGACGAGCATACGCTTTACGAGTTCTACGATGCGCTCATACCCGCAGGAATATACAACCGGTCGGGTTTCGAGCGCTGGCGTAAGGAAGCCGAAGAGGCCAAGCCGAAGCTGCT
Source organism: Betaproteobacteria bacterium (assembly GCA_028291945.1). Taxonomy (GTDB): domain Bacteria; phylum Pseudomonadota; class Gammaproteobacteria; order Burkholderiales; family SG8-41; genus JAQGMV01. The sequence goes on along the minus strand of JAQGNH010000026.1, from coordinate 3,511 downwards.
CTATCTCACCCGCGAATACCTCATGCGTCACGCGGCGGCCGATATCGCGGAAGCGCTCTTTCCGGACGCGCTGCATGCGGGGGGCGTCGAGTTCCAACTGCGCTATCGATTCGAACCCGGAAATCCGCTCGACGGCGTCACGGCAACCGTCCCCCTTCATCTGCTCAACACCCTGGACGAAACGCATTTCGACTGGCTCGTCCCCGGGCTGCTGCGCGAGAAAGTGACGTGGGCCGTAAAAGCGTTGCCCAAGAACATACGCAAACAACTCTTTCCGCTCCCCGAGCAGGTATCTGCATTCCTCGAATCGGCCGCCTCCAGCACCTCAGCGGAAGCGACACGTGCAAGCACGCAGAGCCCGAAACCCGGAAATTCGCCGGTGCAGAGGGGTGACGCGCCGCGCATGCCGTTCTTCGAGGCCTTGCGCAAGTTCGTGCAGAGACGCATCGGGGAGCCTGTACCGGAGAACGCCTGGCATGACAGGGAGCTACCGGCCCATCTGCGAATGAATATCCGCGTCGTAGATGAATCAGGGCGGGAACTTGCCGTCGGCCGCGATCTCCTGACGCTGAAAGGCAAGTTAGGGCAGGCCGCGCAGCTCACCTTCGGCCAGACAGAAGAAGGCATCGAGCGCACCGGCGTGCGGGCGTGGGACTTCGGTGACCTTCCCGAGGAGATTGGATTCACTCGCAAGGGCCGCGCGCTCACCGGGTATCCCGCTCTCGTCGACGAGGGTGCGAGTGTCGCAGTGCGCCTGTTCGATCTTAAGGCGGCCGCGGATGCGCAAATGCGTGGCGGCGTGCGCCGGCTCCTGCGCATATCGCTCAAGGAACAGATGCGACAGCTCGAAAAAGGTCCGAGCGGTTTTCTTCAAACCGCGCTGCAGCTCCGAAATGTTCTGAACGCAGACGACTTGAAGGAAGATCTGTTGACGGCAATAACGGACCGTGCATTTATCGGCGACGATGCGCCCCCGCGCACTGAAAAAGAATTCGAAGCTCAGCGTGTACGGGCTCGGGCGCGTTTACCGGCGGTCACGGCAGCGGCTATTCGGCTGCTTTCAGCGATAGCGGAGGAGTATCAGCGTGTATCCACTCGGCTCGCGTCGAGCAAAGGCCCGCTAACGCGGCCAGCCGGCGACATCCGCATGGAGCTCTCCCGAATGATCTATAAAGGCTTCTTCAGCGCTACGCCGTGGGAGCAGCTTTCGCACCTGCCGCGCTATCTGAGCGCGATGCAGCTGCGCTTGGACAAGTACGGCAACGACCCGGAGCGCGACGCCAAACATGCGGAAAGCCTCGCCGCGCTGACCAAGCGGTATGACGAGCGGCTCGAAAAGCAGCGTAAAGCCGGCGTGGCGGACCCGCTGCTGGAAGATTTTCGGTGGGCTCTGGAAGAGCTCAGGGTCTCGCTCTTCGCGCAGGAGCTGAAGACGCCATACCCCGTGTCTTACAAGCGGCTGGAGAAGATGTGGAATGACATCGTCGCCGGTCGCCCGTCGGTCGCGCCCCGTCAGCGGTCAGCCTTCAGCGGTCAGCGGTAGAACCGATCGGCGCACTAGACAGTCGCTGTTTCATGAATTGTTGGTCCGCGTCAGAAATGAGTCAGTTGGGCAACAGACGTAGGGCCCGTAGATACGTTTACCGCCGAGCGGAGACCGCTTACCGCTTACGAATGCTCACTGCCGAACTGCGCTTCCACCTCTTCGTCGAAGTCTCCGTCGATCAGAACGTACAGCATCTTGCACGGCTTACTCGACCGATTGCTCCAGGCGTGATTCGTTCCGCGCTGAATGACGACGTCGCCGGCTTTGAGATGCACATCCTGATCGTCCAGAAGCATCACGATTTCGCCTTCCAGTACTACGGCGTAATCGATCGTCTCGGTCCGGTGCATGAATGGATGGCGTTGATTTTGACCGAAGGTCGACGCGTTTTCATTCCCCATCGCTTTGAACACGTCCTTCGCCTGCGCCGCGTTCATACTGCGTACGGCCTCGGTCTCCGGACCGACCTCGGATATGCGGAAAACAGTGCCGCGAGGCGGTGGATGGATCTGTTTGGGCCCGCTGGTCGGATCAGGCTCGGCGCGCGTCAAAATGACCGGCGAGGCGCTGGTCTTCCATAAATCCACCGAGATGTGGCCGGGCCGATTCGGATTAGTGCGAACCGCAGGGGCTAGACCATCCTCCAGGACAACGGCTTTGCCATTGGCATCGTGTCCGGTCACGACGCGTCTGATTTTCCCCTGCATAAAAGTCTCCCGAGAAAAGTCCACGCTGCCTTCGGCATGGCTTTGCTATGCCTTGTGGGCGCAAGAAAGAGGGGCGTCATTCTTACGGTGCGGCAACTAGCTCGCGGCAAGTCAGATCAGCAGAGCCACACAGCGTACGCTGCTGCATTTCATATGTATAAGCGGAAGCGGTTGTGGTCCGCAACCCTAGCAAACCACAAAAAAAACCCCGACCATAAGTCGGGGCCGGCGTCACTGGCGGGCTACCAACTCCTCGGAGGCCCCGGAGCCAATCATCATAGGAAATAGGGCTTGCGCCCCGGCCGACAATTTACTCCAGTTCCGCCTCACTTGCATTCGTTTGTAAGGTTCACGTAAGCTACGTATGCTCTCGCAGCAATCGCCGGCTTCGTTTTTTGGGGCTACCGCAGACAAAACCGGCCGTTTGATCGCTGCAATTGCGGTCGCCAAACGAGATTGCTCGATGCGAAAGTTAAGGGCCCCAATCATCTTTGTGGTATCGCAGACGCCTGAGGGCGGTTGGGCCGTAAGGGAAAACGATGGTCCGCCCCTTTATATCGCGCTCAGCAAGGCAGCCGCGCAAGCTTATGCTGAGACTTATGCAAAGTGTCGCGAGAGAAGCGTAGTACGCATCCACGATGGCGACGGGTGCGAGCGAGGAGGGGTGGGCGCGGGCAAAAAACAATAAAGGCCGGCGAACATCGCACCGGAGCATGGGAGCTAGGAGTCGGGCGCAGCGGAAATATCTACACCCAAGGGTCCCACATCCCCTTCGGACCAGCGTGGCTTCCCATATCTCCTTGAGCTTACTGTAGGCTTTCAAACCAAGATTTTTATCATGTGGTCGCCCATTCTTCTGCCAGATTGTTGCGTAGAACCAACACTTTTTAGCGCAAAAACGCCCTAAAAGTTGCGTGTGGGAGCCCGCGCTCCGCATAGTGCAAGCGGCCCTTCCTACAGGGCCGACAACCTCTGAGGAGAAAACAATGCAAAAGAAAGTAATAGCGGCAGCGATCGCGGGGGCGTTTGCTGCGCCCGTCGTCGCGTCCGCCGCTGATGGAGCGGGCTCGAGCACGGTCCAGGTTTTCGGCACCGTTTATGTGGAATATTCGGTCTATGTCGACCAAGGTCGGAATGCGGGCGCCGGTGTGCAACCAGACCGCACGAAGGCGGACTTCCTGCAAACGCCTGGCAGCGAAATCGGCTTCAAAGGCGAAGAACGGCTCGGCGGCGGCCTGTCAGCCTGGTACCAGTGCAC